>NZ_JBPWOA010000032.1:0-311882 GCF_051781005.1 Anabaena sp. WFMT
AAAGCCGCGACTTCTAGTCGCCAATACTTAAGTTGACTATAAATCAAATCGGATTGCTATAGCTTAAGATAAAAACAGCAATAGCATCACCACCAGAAAATGTCCCAGGTTTTAGAACAATCAATTAAAATTAAAGCCGCTGCTACAGTAGTAGAGCAATGTGTTACTGATTTAACTCTCATGCACCGCTGGCTTAACCCTGTTCTCCGTTGTGAACCTGTGGGAAAAGTGTGGAGTACAGATATCGGCAGTCGTAGTCGATTTATCATTCAAATTCCCGTAATTAAACCTACTTTGAACACAATTGTGATCGAACGACAACCGGGTTTGGTAATCTGGGGATTTAAGGGATTTTTCCAAGGGAGCGATCGCTGGGAATGTCAACCTGTAGCAAAAGGCACACTTCTAATTAACCGCTTTGAGTTTCAGATTCCCAACCCCTTAGTCAGTTGGGGTTTTAACACCTTTGCTGCATCTTGGACAAAAGCAGATATGCAAGCTCAACTGCGTCGTCTCAAACGAGTTGCAGAAGAACTGGCTAATTCGTAATTCGTAATTCGTAATTCGTAATTGAGGAAGAGGGAATAGATAGAAAGTTATTCTTCTCTGCTCCTCTGCCCCCTTCAATCAGAAATTTTGAGTTAATTTAGGTTTTTTTATCCAATTTTGCAAGTAATTGGCGAATTACGTTTGCATCTTCAGCGTCGGGAACCTTGGCTAAATAACTTTGTAAATCGTCTATAGCTTGAGTGAACTGACCAAGTTTATAGTAGAGCAAACCTCTATCTCTCAATTCTAAGCTCACACCAGGAAACAACAATAAAATTCGCTCCACTGCGGCTAGACTTCTTTCTGAATCCTGCTGTTTGAGGTAAATATACTTCAAATTTGCCAGTATTCGTGCTAAAACTTGTCGATTACTAACTGCGGCTAAAAATTCAGGTTTTAAAGTCACAGATTGCTGATAAATTTGCGAAAGCCTTTCTTGGCAATCTTGTGCAAACATCACTTCACCACCATTGAAGGCATCAACAAAAATCTCGATATCAGTAACATCGGGACGAATCAGGAAATGTCCAGGCATTCCCACCCCCACCATTGGGAAATCAATACGTTTTGCTACCTCCAGGTAAACTAGGGCTAAAGTAATGGGAATCCCTGTTCTGCGTTCAATTACATCATTGAAAAAACTATTACGCGGGTCATAGTAATTGATTTTATTACCCTTGTAGCCCAAATCATCGTATAAATACCGATTAATACTTTGAATTACCCGCAGCGGATAGCGGGAAGATGGTAAACGCTCTTGTAACTCAACAGCCATTGTATCAAGGGCGTTGAAATATTCTTCTATATCAATATCAGGATATTCTTCTTGAGCAATATACAAAGCCGCTTTTGCCAAGTTGATAGACTCGTCAGATTGTTGAATCTCCTGGTAAAAATACTGACGTGCTGGCGAGAAATTCATAAGCAATAGGGATGAAGCGACTGAGGGGAAAGGTAAACAGTTTTTTTGTACTTACTCTTATTTTAGGGCATTCAGAGAATTTAGAAATGTATATTTCCCTCGTTCCCAGTGTCCAGATGGCGAGAATACAACGTCTCTATATTTGTAGGAGAGAGATTTGCAGGTAATGATGAACATCATACAAAATAACATTTTTACCGAGTTTTCTTCTATTTGCAATATGCGATCGCACCCACCACCAAGAACCAGAGAAGTTATTGATACTCCATTGTATACAAATCCGTATTTTTACTAGCTTCATCAAAAATTTATATAGCGGTAGCAATTAAATCTCTTACTAAACTTCACTTGAAAGCCTAATTTTGTAAGTATTTTCACGTCCCTCCCCCGAATATAGTAGTTTTCTCTATCAGTGAATTTTCTATGAAGCTGCTAAAAAACGCTTTACATTCATTAAACATTCGTATTTATATTATTGAATAAGGCAACAGTATACCTCAACATTTTCTTACCTATTGAAAAACATAAGTTAAGGAGTTGCCCTATTTAATGATCTGTCATAAGACCATTGAATCGGTAATTATGTGGAGCGCCGCCTTTATTAATTGTTTTTGAGGATTGCATTAATGACTAGATTGAGTTTTGTAAAAATCAAACCAGTTTCAGCTTTAGGCATGGCATCAGCTTTGTCTCTATCTTTAGTGACTTTTCAGTCATCAGCAAACGCCACAGGTATTGTCAGAATTAGTGAAGATGCATTCACCGCAGATGCCGGACTAATAACCTTTAGCGAATTGCCACTCAATACATTTAATCCAACTTACGCACCAACTTTATATGGTGGTGTTGCTGGTGCACCCACTGTAACATTCGGTGGTGTATTCCTGGGTCAAACTGTAGGTGTAGCGCCTTTTCCAGCAGGAGCCAATCCTAATGGAGTTGTCAATGGAACACCCACCGCTTCCTTAACTCTAGATCCCAATTCACCCGCGACCAGAATTACCACTGATTTTTCTAACCCAACAACTCCTGTTTTATCCGGTTCCCCCACATTTAACGGACCTATAAGTATTCTATTTGATACAGATATAGCTGGAGTAGGATTGGATGGTGGCTTTTTCAATGCCATCGGTGGAACTGCAATCAAGGCATTTGACAGAACTGGTGCATTACTCGGATCAGTTACCAATACCGGACTAGGAATCGAATTTCTTGGATTGGTAACTGACAATGGTCAGAATAAGATAGCCGGGCTACAGTTTAGCTTAGTCGGTGCAGAACCATTTGGTTTTGCCATTGACAATTTGCGCTTTGGTCGTGCTGGTCAAGTAGTAGTTCCTACACCTATCACCGTTCCCGAACCAGCTTCTCTCATTGGTATCTTAGGCTTAGGTGCATTCGGCGTTACTTCTCTTCGCAAACGCAAGCAACAAGCCACAGTTAAAGCATAAATTTATCACTAATTTTTTAATTCAATTCTTGCTGTGTTCACTCTGGACATGGCATTTTTTATTTTGATACCAGAGAGATACCTGGTTTTACCTCCTACATATCGCACCTAGACTATGAACACGAAAGAAGTTTCTATATATTTGGCAAATTAACACATCTATCCAAGGTATGAAAATTGTCGAAAACAGCTTTTTAATTCACATTCCCTTTACAAATATTGATACTAACTTCATGATTGCTTTATGTATAAATAACCGTTAACTCTCCTGGCATATGCTTTTGTAAGTTTAGCCACGTAAGTGTTTTGACGCTATCACCTCTAGATTACTAGTTCTTTATATAAGTAAAATTTCTGTAAAGTAGCTAAAAAACTCTTCCTAATGGTTATAAGACCGTATTAGTATTGAGACCATTGAAAGAAGAAAAACTTAAGAGGAAATACCACAATGACAACTGTAAATAAGTTAACAAAGTTATCTATTACTGCTACTGGTGCAGTGTTTGTCTGTCTCGGAATTGCAGGGACTGCCCATGCAGCAGCCATCAACTTTGATTCAACTACTATAGACTCTACTAATGGTAATTGGAGCCTTGGCTTTAAGTTCACTACAAACCAAGATGTTGCTGTCAATCAACTGGGGTTCTATGATGACCTAAAAAACGACTTAACTGAAACCCATGATGTTGGTATTTTTGACGATCTTGGTACTCTTTTAGTGTCAGGAACTGTTAAACCTGGTGATGCACTTGATGGCTGGTTTCGTTACACCTCTATTCCTACCACAATATTAGATGCTGGCAAGACCTTTTTTATTGCAGCAACTACTGGTTCAGAAAATTACACTTGGAATCCTATTAACTTTACAGTAGACCCAGCTATAAACTATGTAACTGATGTATTTAGCTCCAGTTCAACTTTAGTTTTTCCAGATCAAGGAAGTAGTACTGTAAGCCAAGGATTTTTTGGACCTAATTTCAAATATACAACATCCGTTCCCGAACCTGCTTCACTCATTGGTATCTTAGGCTTAGGTGCTTTTGGCGTTACTTCTCTTCGCAAACGCAAGCAACAAGCCACAGTTAAAGCATAAATCTATCACTAATTTTTTAATTCAATTCTTGCCGTGTTCACTCTGGACATGGCATTTTTTATTTTGATACCAGAGATACTTGGTTTTACCTCCTAATATGTGTTCTTACCCAGTGCAGAGGAACGAAAGAAACCACAGAAAATAGAAAATATAGAGATTTTGTGTGTAAGCTCTTTACATTTAACCTTTATTCCCTGAATAGTCTGACACTAGCTTCATAATTTCTTTATGTATAAATATCCGTTAAATCTGCTACAAAATCAGTCTCTAATCCATGTTACGTAAGTGTTTTGTCCTGCTATCTCTCTACATATAGGATTTTTCTCTCTCAGTAAATTTTCTGTGAAGCCACTAAAAAATGCTTTACAGGCACTTTTAGCCTGTATTAGTATTGACAGTATACACAGCAAATAAAAACTGAGTTTCCAAAGAAATCACACAATGAATACTATAAGTGTTTTGAAAAAATTCTCAATGGTAGCAGCAGCGGCAGTAAGTGCAACTGTAGCTCTAGGTAGTCAAGGTGCAGCTTTCGCGTTTACTGTAACCCAAAACAATGACGGTAATACATTACTGAATTCATTACTAGGGTCAAATATTAATGGACTCAGTGGCTTCAGTGTCACAACAACAGGTAACGCAAATGCGTTTGGCTTGTTCAGTGATGATCCATTTGGTTTGGGTTCTGGTGTTGTTCTCAGTACAGGAAATGTTGTAGATGTAGTTGGTCCTAATGATACATCTAGCAAAACTACCAATTATGGAACAGCCGGCGACACTGCCGGATCTTTCGACTTAGCTCAACTAGACATTTCGTTTTTTGCTGACAATACAGTAAGCAATGTCTTCTTTGAATATGTATTTGGTTCAGAAGAATTTTTAGAGTTCGCGGGTAGCCAATTCAACGATTCCTTCGAGCTTTTATTGAACGGAACCAACTTAGCTCTTTTAGCTAACACTAACCCAGTCACTATCAACAACCTGGCAAATAGTCCTACTGGTCCTTTTGACCCTGCCTATATCAATAATATTGGTAATGATACCCAGTTAGATGGATATACCACAAATCTTACTTTTCAGGGTGCTGTAAATAAAAATGCAGTAAATACTCTCAGCATCAAAATTAAGGATGTAGGTGATTCTGCTTTAGATTCTGCTGTGTTTTTAAAGGGCGGCTCTATTAGTGTAGTACCACCTCAGCCAGTTCCCGAACCTGCTTCACTCATTGGTATCTTAGGCTTAGGTGCTTTTGGCGTTACTTCTCTTCGCAAACGCAAACAAGCCGCAGTTAAAGCATAAATCTATCATTTAATTCAATCCTTGCCGTGTTCATTCTGGACATGGCATTTTTTATTTTAATACCAGCGATACCCAGATTTTTTAAGTGTAATTTAGAATTACTTCTAATTCGTAACTAATAAATTAATTACGAATTAGAAATTACTCAAAAATCTAAACTTATCCAGTCTGGTTGACGATAATAGTGTGTCATGTTATCAAATTTCCGCAATTCAACTCTATTGATTAAAATTTCTGGGAAATTTAACAACCATTGTTGATTTAACTCAGACAACATAGTACTGAGTTTTGTGCGGTCTAATTCTGTGGGAACTTCCCCAAAATAGCCTAATGTAATATGGGCTGTAAAGTTATAATGTTGCTCAATTCCCAAGCCCATTAATTTACGATTTTGATAAATTAGTCGGCGGAGTTGAATAATCTCCTCGTAGCTGCGCTCATCTTTGGGTATTAAACAAACACCGACAGCCCTTGGCATTACGATCAGTCCCAGCAGTTGCCAAGAGATTGGATTATTTGCCTTTGTCATGGATTCTTGATACTGTTGAAACAAGTCACCTAGACAAGAGTTCAGTTCTTCGGCAAATTGGGGATTTTTTTCAGTGGCATGAATGAAAGCATGATCCCAGATAAGGTCAGCTATGGTCACATGAAAGCTGGCCGGAGGTACAGGTACAATCAAATCGCAGTTGACTGGTAATTCTAAAAGCGATCGCTGATAAGACTCTATTTGGCTGTAAAAAGCAGCGTTTTCTGTATCCTCTCCCGCAGGTGGAGTAATCAGCGTATAGCCAGGAAAGGGTGCTGGTTCTCTGATTCCAGAATTTGGCTGAAATTTAGAAGATTCCTGGATATGCTGAACTTGGGATCTGTAAGCTTCTGGTAGCGTCATGCGGGCTACCCGATTTAAATAGGTTTGGTAGTTGTCGTCCAATCTTCATTGCCTCGCGATCTCTTGATAGATTGTAGGGAAAATTAGACCATTTTGGGTTTTTGATTTTGGTCGTGTTCGGGGGGGGTTTATTTATGCCAATCTATGTTTACTGGGGTGAGGATGATTTTGCGATTGAAAAAGCGGTGGCTGTTTTGCGCGATCGCATTCTTGATCCCCTCTGGACTAGTTTTAATTATACCGCCTTCCCCCCAGATCAACCCGATGCTATCATTCAGGCTTTAAATCAAGTCATGACACCCACTTTTGGCGCAGGTGGACGCTTAGTTTGGTTGATTAATACCACTCTGTGTCAACAGTGTCCAGAGAATGTCCTAGGGGAATTACAACGCACTTTAGCCGTAATTCCTGAAGATGCGTTTTTATTGCTTACCAGCCGGAACAAGCCTGATGAACGCCTCAAAGCTACAAAATTTTTGAAACAATTCGCTCAGGAGTTCCGGGAATTTCCCCTCATTCCTCCCTGGAAAACGGAATTATTGGTGCAAGCTGTCAATCAAGCGGCTCAAACTGTGGGTGTGAAACTAACTCCCCAAACTGCGGAACTGTTAGCGGAATCTATAGGTAATGATACAAGGCTTCTCTACACGGAAATGGAGAAATTGCGGCTTTTCACTGAAGGTAGCAACAAACCTTTGGACGTAAAAACAGTAACTCAGCTAGTCAGAAATACTACTCAAAATACCTTACAATTAGCAGCAGCGATTAGAACCGGAGATACAGCTAAAGCTTTAGGGATTATTGCTGATTTGATGAATGCCTCTGAACCTGGGTTGCGGATAGTTGCAACTTTAATTGGTCAGTTTCGTACTTGGCTATGGGTAAAGATTATGATGGAAGGTGGAGAGCGAAATCCTCAAGCGATCGCTAAAGCTGCCGAAATTGCTAACCCCAAACGCATCTATTTTTTACAACAAGAAGTTAATTCTCTTTCTGTACAGCAATTAATCTCATCTTTGCCCCTACTACTAGAATTAGAACTTAGCCTTAAACAAGGGGCATCAGAAACCTCAATACTCCAAACTAAAGTTATCGAACTTTGTCAAGTATGTCAGAGACGCTAAGAGTAAGCCACAAAATAAATGATCCTGTTTTGTCATGCTGAGTGTAGCAAAGCGAAACGTTCGCGTTAGCGTGCCGTAGGCTCTAGCATCTCGGAGGATTCTTCACTACACTTCGTTCCGTATGGCTAACGCCACACTTCGTGAACAGAATGACATTGGGCATTTCTTTTTGTGGAGTTCTCTAACTGGTAATTCGTAATATTTTCTGCGGAAACGCTACGCGTTGTCCTTAGCACTACGTAATTATTGATTTTCTTCCCTGCGCCCTGTCCCTATTCCCTGTAAAAATTTAGCTGATTTCGGGTTTACTGGAACTTATTCTTCCTAAAATAATTCAAATCCACTATCATACCTCTAACATATATTCTGTGTCATCTATCGTATGCAGGAAAATTACTTTGTCCTTTTCCGAACACAAATCAGGCAAGTACTGTCTCAGTCCTTGGTATTTGCAACTCTGACTACTACTAGTGTAATTATTAGCACTTTGGGATTGAGTGCCAAAGCTGATGCTCAAGCCTTGACAGTTAACAATACAGAAGTTACCAAGTATGCCGAATCTGTATTAGCAATGGAACCAAAACGGCAACAAGCCTTTGAGGAGATTAAAAAACTGATTGGTGGGAAAGAAATTCCCACAATTGTTTGCAACGAACCCAACAGTATGAACTCCCTACCCAACAAGGCCAAGGATATAGCAGTTAATTATTGCAACGATTCTCAAAAAATTGTTGAAGAAAATGGCTTAAAGATTGACCGCTTCAATAAAATTACGGTAGAACTCCAAACTAACAGTGCTTTAAAACAACAGGTATATAATACTCTACTACGTTTACAGAAGGTTTCTGATCCTAAGTCGGGTGCTTCTGCTCCTTAAAGCAGCATAAATATCCTGATACCATTTATTTATGAGGATGCGCTTTATTCGCCGATGTAGAGACGTTCTATAGAACGTCTCTACTGTATTGATTTGGTGCTATCGAAACAAGTCAAACTCAGAACAGAAAGCAGAGAAAGAAGGCATTATCGCCATCGTTAACTATCCTATCTGTTTGGGTCTTTTTTTTCTTTTTTGTCCTTGGCATCTTTTTTAGGCTTTTTAGTTTCTTTATTACTTTTATGTTCTTTTGACATCAGTTTTATCCAATGAGGTTGACTTAAGTAGGTGGATGCAAAAAACATAACTATCTTATTAAGCAGGGGAAAGGGAAAAAACTTTACCCTTTAACCTTTCCCCTACAAAACTTTACATAGTACCGTTTAGTCCCACCGATGTACTTAATTGAAGCACAAACAAACTATCATTAAACCCAAGGATTTCATCTCCTTAACGGCATTGGAGACATGATTATGAATTATGTTAATGCTCTAAAACCGTTGACCTATGCCAATATGTACTCGGCTATCTCCTTGGTCATTAATTCCATAATCAGCCCGAATTAAGCCCAAAGGTGAGTCAACCCGCACCCCTGCACCATAACCAAAACCATTCCCCGGCTTATTGCGCGCACCCGCAGGATCTCCTATAACAGTGTCACCAGAACCTAAGTCTGAAGCAAAGTCAGCAAAAAGTACACCTCCAGCGATGGGGAAGATGGGAAAGCGATATTCAGCAGAAGCTAACACATAACTGCGTCCACTAGCCACCTTGCCGGCATCATAACCACGCACCGAATTAGAACCACCCAAATTGAAGGTTTCGTAAGGAGGTAAATCACCGATTACAGTTCCAGCTTGCAGATTTAAAGCAAATACTTGTGGCTTGTTGCTGTTAAACAAGTTAACTGGCATAAACTGGCTGTAATTGCCCCGGAGACGATTCATAGAAATCTGACCGTGACCAACAGGAACAGATTGTTCGGTGGTGAAACTGAGGAGAGAACCTTGCGTTGGTTTATTAGGGTTATCTCGTTCGTCTTTGGTGGCTGTGAAAGATACGGTAGTCAGGTCGTCAATTCCATTACCACTAAAAGATAATTGGTTGTTATTGGCATCTTTTGGGGTAATATTACCTTCGCGATCGCGGATGGAAACACGAGTATAATTAAGACCTAAAGAAGCGTCCCAACCATCAACTTCTTGCTGAATACTCACTCCACCACCAATCCTGCCTTCCCTTACTTTGTCACCATTTTCTAGCTTGATAGTATCGTCGAAAGTATCCGAAAGTTCCCTTCTACGGAATGTTTTGATGTTATATCCAAAGCGATCGGGGGTAGTTGCCCGATAGGGACTGTTGAAATTAGTATTAAACAGTACATCCTGTCTATTAACTTCAATATTTGCAGCCAATGTATCATTGACACCGCCAACATTTTGATCTTTATAGCTAACAATGACTGATATCCCATCATCAGCATTGTAACCACCACCCAAGTTAACCGATCGCGCCCCAACTTCTTGGAGTTCGTAGATTAAATCAGCTTTGCTTGCATCCCCTTCAAAAGCAACATTGACGGTTTTAAATAAGCCTAATTTATATAAACTTTGTACATCTTGCTGGGCTAATTTGTCTTGAAAGACTTGACCTGGTTGCAACTTGAGTTGCTGTCTGAGAAACTCAGTTTGAGTACGTCCCTTGACTGGGTTGCCTTTACTATCAACCTTTTCTCCCTCTTCAGTCAAAAAGCGAAATTTGACATCAGCTACCAAACCTTCAGCCACATTGACTGTGAGAATACCTTGGCGGCTGGGTTTAATGGATAGTACTCTACCTAAGGTATAACCGTTTTCTGTGTACCACTGATTAATTTGTTGGACTATTTGCTGGAGTTTGGCTGGACTAATATCTTTTCCAATCTGATTTTGAAAACTTTCTAAGGCTACTTTATAATTAAGAACCTTTGCACCAGATAGTTGTAAGGCTTGTACGACTACTGGCTTGACTTGATACACCACATTCAAACCAGCGGATGTATTACTACTGTTGACATTGGCACTAGCAAATAAACCAGTATCTAAAATTGCTGTTATATCTTTTTGGAGTTGGTTTTGACTGGTATTCCCACCTATTTGGGTTTTAATAACGTTGCGAATTATCTGCTCTAATTCTGGATTAGCACCAACTATCTGGACATTGGTGGCAATAACTACTAAATTGTTATCTGTAGTCAAGTTGTTATTGATATTTTTCGGTACAACCACAGGCTGAGAGCTAAATTCTATGGCATAAGTAGTTTCTGGAGATGCTACGGTTTCTACCTGTGCTGTTTGAGTTTCCACAAATGGGACGACGATAACATCGCTGGTTGCGTTTGCTTCCTCCTGATTTGTGGTTTGAGTCGGTACAGCATTTGCTTTTTGTGTGATATTACTAGCAACTAAAGTAGCTAAGGTAAAAATTGCCGCAGAAGAAACTCGCATAATTAATATTGATTAATTTAATTAACTGGTAGTTAGTTGCAGTCAGGGCAAGTCCTGGGGATAATGCTAATTTCTAGCTTTTTGCCGATTTATATCCCTATGCCAGTAAATCAAGAGACTGTTAATTGTAATTTTTTGTTTCTTGTCAATTATTTCTAATGCCTAAAACAGATTTAATGAGTATTTATATCTAGATATTCTAGAGTTTTTTTACCAGATGATATTTAGGTTGATTTAGTGCGATCGACAATACTTATTATCAGATTTTATGATCACAAATTGCAATACTCTGCAAATATTACTAATCTAAGGGACTTCCAAATAAAAAAATGTACAAAAATTTCTTGTGGTGCGGGCATCTTGCCCGCAAATTATCAAGGACGGGCAGGACTTGTACTGAGCTTGTCGAAGTATGCCCATCCCACAAGACTGGATAATTTATTTTCTGGTGTTCCCTAAAATCCAAAATCTAAAATTCTATGAGTGATTTATCCCAATTACCTTTAGTTGCGAACTCGTCAGATACGGCTTCTCGGTTGCAGTTACTAGTTTTAAGTAATGGTCACGGTGAAGATATTATTGCTGTGCGTATTTTACAAGAATTGCAACGGCTATCTTCACCACCAGATATCTTTGCTTTACCGATAGTTGGTGAAGGACGTGCTTATCAACAGTTAAATGTGCCTTGTATTGGTTCGGTGCAGACTATGCCTTCTGGTGGTTTTATTTATATGGATAGTCGCCAATTGATGCGTGATGTCCGTGGTGGGTTGGTGCAACTGACTTGGACTCAAATTCAAGCTATTCGTCGTTGGGTGAGTTCTCAAACGAAATTAGGTCATAAAAAGGCTATTTTAGCGGTGGGAGATATTGTCCCGCTGTTGTTTGCTGCTGTCAGTGGTGCTAATTATGCTTTTGTGGGGACGGCAAAATCTGAATATTATGTGCGAGATGAGGTGGGTTTATTACCCAGGAAGTCAAAGTCGGCTCGTTGGGAAAATTTTTCTGGTTCCATTTATCATCCTTGGGAAAGGTTTTTGATGAGTCGTCGTCGTTGTTGTGCAGTGTTTCCTAGAGATTCGCTGACAACGCAAATATTAAAAAAGTGGTCAATTCCAGCTTTTGATTTGGGGAATCCGATGATGGATGGCTTGGAATCGACTTTGAGAACTCCAAGATTTTATGGTGCTGATGTTGAACAACAAGAAATTGTTCGTCCTTTGATGGTGACTTTGCTGCCTGGTTCCCGTGCGACTGAGGCTTATGCTAACTGGGAGATAATCATGATTGCTGTATCTGCTATGAGCGCTAGTTGGCAGGATCGAGATTTGGTATTTTTAGGTGCGATCGCTCCTGGTCTAGATATCAATATTTTAGCTCAAACTTTGCAAATCCACGGCTGGCAAAGATCTACAGTCTCTCCTGTGCAGCTTTCTGACCCCGATTGTATAATCTTTAAACAAAAAAATGCTTATTTAATTCTCACTCAAACTGCTTATAATGACTGCTTACATTTAGGAGATTTAGCGATCGCAATGGCAGGAACAGCAACAGAACAATTTATTGGTTTAGGTAAACCTGCGATCGCTATTCCGGGTCAAGGCCCTCAATATAACCCTGCTTTTGCTGAAGCGCAAAGTCGTCTTTTAGGAGTGTCTTTAACTGTGGTGAACCAACCAGCAGAAGTTCTCCAAGTAGTGCAATCCCTATTCAAAAATCCCGACCTGATCCAAACAATTGCCGAAAATGGCGTTCAACGCATGGGACAACCTGGTGCAGCGAAACGGATTGCCGAATGTTTACAAGACCGATTAGGATAAATAGTCTTAACCAACCAACCCAGAACGCAAAGCGCGAACCGCAGCTTGGGTACGGTCATCCGCACACAGTTTATTCAAAATATTGCGAACGTGAGTTTTGACTGTTCCCACTGTGATGTAAAGCTTTTCCGCAATTTGCCCATTACTACAACCAGCCACAATCAACTCTAAAATTTCCAATTCCCGTTGAGTCAGAGGATAGGTTTCCAGCACCTGTTCATATTCAGTCGCCAACGCCTCGATTTTTACAGTCTTTGGTTTATCAGAGGCGAGACTTTCTCCTGGTAAACCCAATCGCATCTTCTTGAGTACCACATTAGCGATCGCTGGATCAATCCAAGAATTACCAGCATGAGTCGCTTGTATAGCCTCGGTCAATTTATTAATACTTGTTTCCTTCATATAATAAGAATCTGCCCCTGCTGCAAAAGCCGCTAGGACTGCATCTTCTGTATGATCCATTGTCAAAATCAAAATTTTTGTATTCGTTTGTCCAGTTTCGGCTTGATAACGCTTAAACTTGCGGGTTAGTTCAATCCCATCCATATCTGGCAAACCAATATCTACTACCGCTACATCTGGTTTAGTCGTTTCCAAAAGTTTTAGACCTTGGGTAGCATTTGCCGCTTCCCCAATAACTCTTAATCCGCTGTGTGACTGCAATGCAGCCCTTAGTCCCATGCGGGTTAAATCATGATCCTCAATTAAAAGAATGCTAATTTCACTCATCGTTACACCTAACTAGAATATCTGACCGCTTATTTAAAGTTAAAACTTTTTGTAACTATTTGATCTTATTTCTCCAAACCAAAGATAGATGATATTTAGTTTCACTTGCATCCGTCGATAGAAATAATAAAGTTGATTTGTTTTATGTTGGGTAGAAGTAAAAATCTAGCTACGGATATATGGCTATTATTTTTTAAAACATGAAATATGGATACGAATGTAAAATTATCTGACCTCTTTGTCATGACTTAACCATAATTAATCAACTTTTAACTTCATAATTACACAATGTAACAACTAACGAGGAGTAAATTTAATCTCGCTGAATATTAGTTTAGCACATCAAAGCATAATTAGGCATACCTAAGGAAAACTCTGACAATTCTGTTAGTAGCAAACCATAGTCAACAAGGAATAAAAGTGATTTAAACAAACTAGGTGAAATCAAAAATGAACATCAGAGCTTACTATTGATTTAGCTTTAAATGTTAGAACTCCAACTCTCAAAATATGCACTTAAAACTAGTTAATAGTAAATGAGTCAGACAATTTTGGATTTTGGACTTCGTCGTGAGTTTCGACAAGTCTTACAGTGAGCTTGGTCGAACTGCTCAACTACCGCGCTCAGTCGAACAATTTTGGATTAATCCCACGGATTAATGTGGGGGCTTGTGCCATCAAGGAATCATTGCTCAACACTCACTAATCAATACAGAGAAATTTTCTAGTGGGTAAAACTGCTCAAGCTTCTGGTACACAATGTTTATATGCAACTCTCACTAATGGCTGAGGACGGTGAATCATCTACTCATTTACAATTGTGTTGAGATGGATAAAGTATTTTATTTTACTTTATATCGACCTTGCCTAATTTAGAAGAGAATTATTTTCATCTAGATAATGGAAGAATGGAGGACGATAAATTGAGTTTCATGAACATCAATTAGATAATGTGTAAAATCCCTGAATTACTCTATATCTATATCTGATGATACACAAAAATTTTGAATTCTGTAGTTACATAGTTTTCACATGGAAATGCTGTACATCAATATTCTTGAACAGCGAAAATAAATAAAAACTGATGGAAGAGACGCTGAAAATTTTGGTTGTAGATGATGATGAAGTAGATCGCATGGCAGTTCGGTTAGCCCTGACGAAAGCAGGTGTTTATATGGAATTGTGTGAGGCCAGTGATAGTAACAACGCACTCTCTGCCCTCAAAAGTAATAACTTCGACTGCGTGTTTCTAGATTATCGCTTACCAAACCAAGATAGTTTAATTTTAATTAACAAACTACGCTCTTCAGAAATCAAAGTTCCTCTAGTCATCCTCACTGCTCCAGAAGATGAACAAATCGCTATTGAATTAATGGCAGCAGGTGCTACAGACTATATTCTTAAGTCCAAACTATCTTCGGTAAATTTGGCTCAGATTTTGCGGAGTGCGATTCGATTATACGGCGCACAAATTAAAGCAGATTTGGCATATCAGAAGTTAAAAGAAAGTCATGAACAACTAATTAATCAAAACCAAGAATTGGAGAAACAACGCCAACAAATTCAGGAACAAAATTTAAAACTGTTAGAAGCATCACGGCTCAAATCACAATTTTTAGCAACCATATCGCATGAATTACGAACCCCAATGAATGCTATCATTGGTTTCTCTCAAATCCTGTTACGTCCCAAATTTGGTCAACTTACTCATCAGCAAGCGGATATGGTGGAGCGTATCCTCAATAATGGTAAGCATTTGTTAATGTTGCTAAATGAAGTACTAGATTTTTCTAAACTGGAATCTGGTAGATTAGAGCTAAAACCGGAAATATTTGACTTCTCAAAAATAGTTAATAATACGGTATTGGAAATACGTTCCTTAGCTGAAGCTAAAAAGTTATCTTTGCTTGTAGAAATTGACTTAGAAAACACTTTAGTATTTAATGATCCAATTCGAGTACATCAGATTTTAATTAACCTCCTTTCCAATGCAGTTAAATTTACCGAATATGGAGGTATTTGGGTAGAAGTTAAAGAAATTATTTCCAAAAATCGGATCACAATTACTATTCGAGACACAGGAATTGGCATTTCTCCTCAAGATTTTCAACATATTTTTGAAGCATTTCGGCAAATAGATCAAGGTATTAGCCGTAAATATCCTGGAACAGGTTTGGGTTTAGCAATTATTAATTCATTAGTACAAATGATGGGGGGTAAAATATTTCTAGAAAGTCAATTAGGAGTAGGCTCAATATTTAAAATTGAATTGCCTCGTCAAATAACATTAGCACCTAGTTCTCATTCAGGAGATAATTATAGTTTAAGTTTAAGCAGTGGCGATGGTTTTTTTTATTCTGCTCAAAATCCACCCGAATTTCCACCATCTCAATCTAGCAAAGCTGTGATGAATTATCCTCACATAAAAATGTAGATTAATTGAGATTTATTTCAAAAAAGTTGATAAATTATGTCTGTTGTCAAGAGTGATAAAGTTGACCGTATCCTCGCCGTTGATGATACTAGAGATAACCTAATTTTAGTGCAAACAATTTTAGCAAGCGAGGGCTATGAAATTGACTTAGTATCAGATGGTGCAACTGCTTTGCAAAAAGTATTACAATCTCCACCTGATCTGATTCTACTAGATGTAATGATGCCAGGGATGGATGGTTATGAAGTCACACGTAGAATTCGTCATCATGCCGATCTCAGCTATATTCCCATATTGTTAATTACAGCCTTTCACGAATCTAGCGTAGTGGAAGGATTAGATGCTGGTGCTGATGATTTTATTCGCAAACCATTTGATACAGATGAACTACTAGCCAGAGTGCGATCGCTCTTGCGACTTAAACACAGTATCGACGAACAACAAAAAATGACACGTCAGCGAGAAGATTTTGTCTCTCGTCTGACTCATGATTTACGCACACCCCTCGTAGCTGCTGATCGAATGCTGGCATTGTTTCAACAAGAAACTTTTTGTAAGATATCTCCAGAAATGAAACAAGCCATTTCTGTCATGATTCGCAGTAACCAAAATTTAATGCAAATGGTCAACACCTTACTAGAAGTCTATCGCTTCGAGGCAGGGAAAAAGACCTTGAATTTGGAAAAATGCAACCTACAGGAAATAGCCGCAGAAGTAATCAGTGAACTAACTCCTCTTGCTAGTGAGAAAAACTTGACTCTCAAATTAGATACTCATCAGTTAAACCAGCTAGGGAATCATGCTGGAATTCTTATTGGCGATAGACTAGAACTACGACGAGTGTTGAATAACTTAATCGGTAATGCTATCAAGTTCACAGATACAGGTGGTGTCGAAATCCGCATTTTTGAAACCTTATCCACCAAGACTGAGCAAAGTGGAATCTTAATTGAAGTTGCAGACACAGGTTATGGAATTTCCCCTGAAGATCAAGCAACAGTTTTTGAAAGATTTCGTCAAGGTAGAAACAAAAGATCCGGTAGTGGCTTAGGACTGCATCTATCACAACGAATTGTAGAAGCACACGGTGGAAAAATAGAACTTTCCTCAGAATTAGGTAAAGGTAGTATATTCACAGTGAGACTACCTAAAGAAAATTGATTGCGATTATACCTAATTTTCCCGACATACTTCAAACTCCAAATAAGGCTCGATTTTGTCATCAAGCAAACGACAAATGATCGCCTCTAAATCCTCAAGCATATAGGGTTTGCTAATATAGTCATTAAAACCTGCTCTGAGGATACGCTCTTGGTGTTCCCGACCAGCTAAAGCTGTAACTGCAACTACTGGAATATTGCAAGTTAGAGGCTCGCGTTTTAGATATCGAGCAACATCTAGACCGTTCAGACTAGGTAACAAAATATCTAACAAAATCAAGTCTGGCTGATACTCTTTTGCTACTAATAGTGTGGTGGAACTGTCCGATTGACAAATAAATCTGCACCCCAGTAACTCTAGAGCATAACTAAGTAACAGCAGACTATCATCATGATCCTCGACTACCAAAATCAAAGGTGGCTGAGAGCTTTGCTTCTTTTCATCACTCATGAATGAATGTGTCAGATACATCTCTTCTCCAGAAAATTAAATTGGGATTTATCATCTTTCTAGTAAAAACAATAATCCCGCGAGCCATAAGAGAGTGCTTATTCAGGATTAGCGCGTGTATTGCTGGCGCTCAGTTGATCATCTTTCCCTGCAACAAAAAGGAAAGAAAAACTCAATCCAAATAGCTTTAGCAAACACACCTTGATTATATGCAAAATTGCAGAATATTTTCCTAATAGTTTTACAATAACTTTATATATAAAAATTAGATAGTTATTTATATTAGTATCACTAATAACCAGTCTGTCAGTAATATTGCAAAATAAACAACTTGATTTACAGCATATAAACCAGTATGAAAATACACTAATAAATTGATAGATCAGGAATTTTACTAGCCTTTTTACAGCAGATTAAAATATCCATTAATATATCTTGATTACTGCAATAAAGCTATTTACAAATATATTTAAATTTAGGGAAAATTGGTAAATAAATAGTCCCTTATCAAGGTTTTTATGTCAGTGAAATACAGTGTTTCATTGCCAATTAGCTAGGAGTGGTATCTCCCCACCCTCCATCTTATTGCATCCAACAGAGAACCACTATAGCAATGAATATACATTAGTCAGTTGGTAAAAAAGTTAGCTAATCCTCGCTGAAACGTAAATATTTTAAGCATAATACTTGACATAGTGGCGTATAATGTATTATATGTAGTATTTGAATGGGTGCTACGCTAATTATTTAACTCCTTTCCTAGTTGATTTGGGTAATTTCCCATCTTAATAGCTTTTAAATTATGTAAACTTATGTAATATTATTTTTCTTTTCCAAAACCGATAAAAATTACTTAATCTTACCACTTGCGTCCCCAAATAGTTGCAAGTAATAAAAACTTGGAGGTTAGCTTAAAAGTACAATACGTGTAATAATTTACCAATAGAGTTTCTTAGCAGTAAGAAATAATTTTGTTTTGGTAACTGACACACAGGTAGTTTATAGTACGATAAAACTTTTCCATCATCTCCTGCATAATTACCAAATAATTCAACCATCACTACATTGCATCAAATATGGATTTTGATTATTTCAGAAGTAACGACGACAATAATTCCAAGAATAATAATCGGCAAAACTTACTCTCTAATGGTTGGCGGCCATTTCAACGTGACTTTGATTGGGGCTATTTCCAGCAAATTATATTTCATGATACCCATGAATTAACCCAAAAAACTATTAATCTAGCAAGTTATTATGCAGATGCATTAGCAAGAAAAGATTATGCTTGGTGGGCAAATTTATTAAATCTAGCTTCAGACTACACTCGTGGTGAATTGCAAAAATATTGGAATTTTATCACACCTGATGCAATAACGCCTGACCATCGCTACAAGGATGTTTTAACTACAGAAACACCCATTGTCCAATTTGTTAATCGTAATAGTATACCCATTGATTATGTTTTGAATCTATTACAAGAAATTACCGTTTTGAGGGTTTTACGTTTATTAGAACGTCCTGATATTATTACCCAATATTACTCGGAGAGAGATTTCTATTTTCCAGCAGAAAAATTCGTTAACTGGGAACGTCTAGATGTAATCAATACTGTTTATGCTTACTGGTCTAAATACGATATTTGGTTACAGATTGACCCCTATGATCGTGGACGAAGACAATATACTTTAATGTCTCAAAATCTAGCGCCATTAATTAATAAAGCGACTTATGATTTAGCAGTGATGTTGAGTGGATATCAAAGTCGTGTCGGTAAAGTTCATAATCAATTTCCCATTCGTACATTTCCCCAAGAAATTCAAGACTTTAGTGACTCAGTTCAACAAGCAATTCTCAATCAAAACCAATTAGCAGTTGTAGTACATGGAGAACCAGGTACAGGTAAAACAGCATGGACGCAATCAGTAGCTAAGGAAATTCTTGTACCCTTAGGTTATGTAATTTTTATTTTGGATCATGATGCCATTAGTAACTTTGTTCCCCCAAGTTACTTAGAAAGAATTTGTATTATCATCAACGAAGCTGATAATTTAGCTCAAGATAGAGCTTCAGAAGTAGCACAATATAATAACAAAACTGAGCATATTTTGGCCTTGCTAGATGGCACCTTGTACCAAAGTGTAATTGATGAATCTGGTGTACAAATGAAGCAGCGTTTGGTTGTATTAATGACTTGTAATACTACAGAAAGATTAGATCCAGCTATGTTGCGTAAAGGCAGAGTGGATTTAATGTACGAGTTTACACAACGGTTTGTT
Organism: Anabaena sp. WFMT; assembly: GCF_051781005.1. Lineage (NCBI taxonomy): Bacteria > Bacillati > Cyanobacteriota > Cyanophyceae > Nostocales > Nostocaceae > Anabaena > Anabaena sp. WFMT. The sequence goes on from NZ_JBPWOA010000032.1 coordinate 19,566, forward strand.
TGAAATAATTCAGTTTATACAACAACGGAAACAAATAGAAAAAATGAGCGTCACATTTTTCAGTAATAATGTAGGTACTACGACATAGGTCAATGTACATAATTTCCAGGAATTAAAACTGAATGTTGTTAAATCGTGTTTTTCTGATGACAGTTGCTTTAATTACTTTAGGTAGTTCTATAGCATTTGCCGAGCCTAATCCAACTCCTATACCAAGTCCAACACCTACTAAAACAACCGAACCAAATGTGGGATATCCAGGTGGATTACCCAAGGACTTGAATTTAACGCCTAAGCAACTGGAGCAAGTTAGAGAAATTCGCAGAAACAATCCGGTTAGAGAACGTATACAAAAAAAGAGAGAAGAACTGCGTCAAGCACAACAGGAATTTTTGAAACTCATGGCGGGTAATGCTAGTAAGCAGGATGTAAATACTAAATATCGTCAAATCAATAATCTCAGAGAGCAAATAGCTAATGCAGAGTATCAGGATGATCTAGAGATTAGGGAAATTTTAAACTCAACACAACGTCAGAAATGGGTTGAACATATACAAAAACGTTTTCCTGCTCCTCCAAATCCCTCAACACAACCAAAATAAGGCTATGACCTTAATAAGGAATAAATATTGGGTGTTGTCGCTGTTGCTGTTATTAGGAAGCGTTATTCCTAGTGATGCTGCGGCTAAAACTGTAAATTCCCAAGTGCTACATATCATCAACCGTTTGAGTTTTGGCCCTGCACCTGGCGATATTAAAAAAGTAGAATCTATGGGAGTACAGGGCTACATTCAACAGCAACTCTCTCCTGATTCCATTTCTGAACCAGAAAGTTTGACTCGTCAACTTTCACAAATGAAAACCCTGAATCTAAATCCGATGCAACGTTTGCAATATGCTGCAAATATTTCTGCGGGAATAACATCAGTTCAGGAAAAAAAGCAAGCTTCAATGAAGCAATCTGGTCAGATTGTCCAGGAAACAATTCAATCTAGATTGTTAAGGGCTACTAGCAGTAACCGCCAACTTCAAGAAGTGATGGTGGACTTTTGGTATAACCATTTTAATGTGGATGCTGCTAAAGGACGTAATCGCATTTGGGTGGGTGCTTATGAACAAGAAGCGATTCGTCCTCATGTATTAGGAAGGTTTCGGGACTTATTAGGAGCAACAGCACGCCATCCGGCTATGCTACTTTATTTAGATAATGCCAAAAATAAAGTTTCTAATCGTCCAGATGCTAAGGGAAAAATTGGAGGTTTAAATGAAAATTATGCCCGTGAGTTGATGGAATTACACACCTTGGGAGTAGATGGAGGTTATACTCAACAAGATGTGATTGCTTTAGCACAAATTTTGAGTGGTTGGGGGATTGTTAATAATCCTCATCAGGATAATAGTAATGGATTTGAATTCAATTCCAAACATCATGATTTTGGTGACAAGGTTTTTTTAGGAAACAAAATTAAAGGCAGTGGTGAAGCTGAGGGAGAAGAAGCTTTAGATATTTTGGCTCGAAGTCCGGCTACTGCTCGTCATATTAGTTATAAGTTAGCTCAGTATTTTGTTACTGATAAACCTCCAGAAACTTTGGTCAAAAAACTAGCACAGCGATATCTTGCGACTGATGGTAATATTCGTGAGGTACTAAATACCCTGTTCCAAAGTTCTGAATTTTGGGATGAGAAAAATTTTAATAGCAAGTTTAAAACACCCTATCAGTACGCAATTTCTGTAGTTAGGGCAACTGGGATGGAGCTAAAAAATACCAGACCAATCCAGGAATTGTTTGCTCAGTTAGCTATGCCTCTTTATCGGTGTCCAACTCCAGACGGCTATAAAAATACTAAAGAAGCTTGGTTAAATCCTGATGCGATGACTCGACGGCTGAGTTTTGCTACTGCGATCGCTAATGATAGTTTACTAATATCCAGCTTACCGCCGCAAAAGAACCCAAATAAGGTAAAAGCACCAAAACCTAGAAAAACTATCCCATCTGTGGGCGATGCTAAGTTACCCATATTCAAACCAAGACGACAAATGAAGCCGGGTAAAGTCAAAGCCCCCCAAGCCAGAAAAGCTACTAAATCTATACCTGTGGACTATGAACAACTGATGAATACATTGGGTAATTCTTTTTCTCCTCAAACCCAAAAAGCGATCGCATCAAGTCCACTAGAAATTCGTAGCGGCTTAATCTTAGGTAGCCCAGAATTTATGCAGCGCTAGTTTAGTAACGAGTACTGAGTACTGAGTAAAAATTTTCCTGATCTCTTGTCTTTCATCTATTTCCTAGCTTATGAACAGACGTGATTTTCTCCTCCAAGCCGGACTTTTTTCCACTTCAGCCATCACCACTATTGGTAGTAATACTTGGGTTGCTCATTCAGCTACTGCCAACAGCAATGCAAAACGCTTAATTGTGATCTTTCTCAGAGGTGGAGTAGATGGTTTAAACATTGTCGTTCCCTATTCAGAAACAGCCTACTACCAAGCCAGACCAAAAATTGCCATTCCCCAACCTGGTAAAGAAGGTGGAGTCATAGATTTAGATGGTCGCTTCGGATTACATCCCGTACTATCTCCATTAATGCCTTTTTGGCAAAAAGGCAATTTAGCATTTGTTCATGCTTGCGGTTTAACGAACCCGACTCGTTCCCACTTTGATGCTCAAAAATATATGGAAAGTGGAACTCCTGGTAACAAAGGAACTAGAGATGGTTGGATGAACAGGTTACTAGGTGTCATAGCGAAAAAAACCCCTGTGCAAGCAGTAACAGTGGGACAAAACACACCTTGGATTTTGTATGGTCAGATGCCTATTGCCAATTTACCATCAGGGGCAAATCCTAAAAAACGGCTACTGATAGATCGTCCGCAAGTAGCAACAGCATTTGATCAACTTTACAGTGGAGAAGATAGCCTTAGTCAAACTTATCGTCAGGGAAGAATGGCACGTGAAGCTATCATGAAAGACTTGGATCAGGAAATGACCATGGCCAACAATGGAGCGCCTTTACCTGATGGTTTTTCTAGGGATGCGAGCAGATTAGCACAACTAATGGTTAGAGACTCCAGAATTGAATTAGGATTTATGGCCTTAGGTGGTTGGGATACTCATGCTAATCAAGGTAGCACCCAAGGAACATTAGCTCAGAATTTGGGAAAATTGGGAAAAGGTTTAGCCGCTTTAGTTCAAGGTTTGGGCAATGTTTATCAAAATACCACCATCGTTGTTATGTCTGAATTTGGTCGCACCGTGCGGCAAAATAATAACGGTGGTACAGATCATGGACATGGTAACGTCGTTTGGGTTTTAGGTGGGAATGTTAAAGGCGGCAAAGTTTATGGAGAATGGCCTGGTTTATCAGCATCTCAATTGTATGAGAAAAGAGATTTAGCGATCGCTACAGATTTTCGTGATGTAATTTCTACAGTGCTGCAACGTCATATTAATTTAAATTCCAGCCAACTCAATCAAGTCTTACCAAATTACAAACCTACTCAAAAAATAGCCCTACTTTAACAGTTATCAATTGTGGGCATATCTCGTTCCCAGTTGGAAACTGGGAATACCATCACAGAGGCTCTGCCTCTGCTGTCAATCAAGACAGAGCCTTCTAACATTCATTCCCATACAGAGTATGGGAACGAGAACAACGAGAAAAGCTTTCGGCGATTTTCTCTGTGAAATTCATCGTAAATAAAGCATTTTTGCTACAATTATTTACATAAATTAATATGATCTGCCCATTTTGGGCAGATACTTGAGCAAAAACCCTATGAAGACAGTTCTAAAATCAGAACAAAAGCAAATCACTAGATTATTTTCTCATCTGGATTTTGATGGCGATAAGTTCAATCATCAACCAGGTAGTGTACTAGGAAGTACTGCTCTGATTGCCGGAACCACCGTGGGGGCTGGAATTCTGGCTCTACCTGCGGTAACATTACCATCGGGTGTTTTGCCATCTACAACCTTACTAATTGCAGTTTGGCTGTACACACTATTCTCAGGGTTGTTAATTGCGGAAGTGACTTTGAACGTCATGCGTTTAGAGGGTATTCCCAATCTAGGTTTTTTAGCAATTGTAGAAAAGACCCTTGGTAAAGTGGGAGCGAGAGTTGCTGGTGCTACATATTTGTTTATGCACTATGCTCTTTTAGTGGCATATATCAGCAAAGGTGGAGATATTTTAGCATCAGCATTAACCAAAATAGCAGGGTTAGAAAATCTTTTACCTAACTGGGCAGGAACAACAACTTTTACCCTATTATTTGGGGGTATTCTTTATCTAGGAAAAGAAAGGTTTATTCAGAAATTAAATAGTGCTTTTGTCGCCATTGTTATTATTTCTTTTTTAGGTCTATTGTTGTTAGGAGCAGGGCAAGTAAAAAGCACTCAATTCCTATTTCAAAATTGGCATACTCTTGGCAGTGCTATTTCAGTGATGTGTGTAGCCCTTTTTTATCATAATATTGTTCCAGTAGTTGTGACGCAACTAGAAGGAGATATACCCAAAATACGTCAATCCATTATCATTGGTTCGGCAATTCCATTAATGATGTTCTTAGCTTGGAACGCCGTAATTTTGGGAAGTATTAATCCCGATATATTGCAGAATAATTCAGATAATAGCAGTGTTTTCGATCCACTACAAATTCTCAGAACAGGTAACGCAGGAGAATTAATAGGATTATTAATAACTGTTTTTTCGGAATTTGCCATCATTACATCATTTATCGGTTTTGTTTACGGGTTAATAGATTTTTTCCAAGATATTTCTCGAATTAAAAAAACTGAACTTTCTCGATTACCTCTTTACTCACTCATTCTGTTTCCACCAATGAGTTTAGGAACAGTAAACCCTACTATCTTTTTTGCTGCGCTAGATTACACAGGAATCTTTAGTATTTCAGTTTTAGGTGGAATTATTCCGGCAATTATGAGTTGGCAACAAAGGGAACAACAAAAATTAGCAAATGGTATTTATCAATCGCTTATACCTGGTGGTAAAATCACATTAACTGTGATGATTGCCATTGCATTATCCCTAATAATGAAACAAATTTTATCAATTTAAATAGATGAATTCAATATCTACCTTGAAGTTGACTAAAGGAGCAATTCTGCGTTTAAGCCTTTTGTTTATAGCAATGATCGCGTTTGTTTTGTGGTTACAGCAGTCTGGTTCACTGGAAAATCCACAACTGCTAGAAACCCTTTACCGTCAGGGAAATTATATTGAGGCGGTATTATGGAGTTTATTTTCATTGGGGTTTCTTATCTATAGTTATAAACGAAATTACCTCATTGCTAAACGCAAAAATCAAATTACATCTATAATTTTCCTATTGTTTGGATTATCGGATATTGTCGAAATTCAAACTGGAGGCTGGTGGAAACCTTGGTGGCTGTTGCTCTGGAAAGCAAGTTGTGTTATTGGCTTTATAGTTTGTTTTTGGGATTATTTAAAAATTCGTAAGTATTCAGGATAGAGAATACAGGAGTCAGGAGAATAAAGATTTTTCGAGTCAACTTTGATGATGTTGAAAAAATCTCACTTCTCTCTATTCCTGATTTCATAAGCATTCTGACTCCTGACTCCTGTATTCTTACAAAAATTCAGCATTCAAAAAATTATTAAATCATCTTTAATTATTAAAAATGAGTAACTCTCGCTTAGTAAAAATTAGTAAATTCCTGAGTAAATATCTACGTCATACACCAGAAGAAATTGGAATTAAATTAGCTCCTGGTGGTTGGGTTGCTGTTGATCAATTACTAACGGCTTGTACTAACCACAAATTTCCTATCACCTTAGAAGAATTACAGGAAGTAGTCGCTACCAGCGATAAAAAACGCTTTGCTTTTGATTCTACATTTACTCTCATTCGTGCTAATCAAGGACATAGTACAGAAGTTGATTTGCAATTACAACCTGCTGTACCTCCAGATGTGCTTTATCACGGTACAGGAAACATATCTGTAGATTCAATCTTGCAAACAGGACTTTGTAAAATGTCACGTCATCATGTTCATTTATCAGCAGATATTACTACAGCCAAAATAGTGGGTGCAAGGCATGGAAAACCTATTATTTTTACTGTCAATGCTGCGGTTATGCTTCAAGAAGGTTATATTTTTTACTGTTCTGATAATGGCGTTTGGTTAGTAGATAATGTGCCACCTAAATATTTATATTTGACAGATGTTAAATAACTAATTTGTATTTTTTTGAATTATCCATTTATGAATTAAGCATTATTTTAAGTACCTCTTTTGATAGAAGTAGTTAGTACCTAAAATTACTAATCTATTTACAGGAGCTTTAACTAATTAAATTATGAACATTATTGCTTGGATAATTCTAGGACTTATTGCCGGAGCGATCGCTAAAGCTATTTATCCTGGTCGTCAAGGTGGGGGGATTTTAGCGACCATGATTTTAGGTATGGTTGGCGCTTTTGTTGGTGGAACTTTAGTAACTCTTTTAGAAACAGGAACATTACAATTTACAGCTGCAACTCTGAGTATTCCTGGCATAATTGTGGCTATTATTGGCGCAATAGTTGCCATTTTTCTGTGGGGTTTATTTACTGGGCGTACTAGTTATTAAGTGGAATAATGAAGATGAATTAGTGGCTAAAGCCCAGGATTATATAAAATAACCTTTAGTCAGCGATGAAAAGGTAATGAGTTTTACCCCATTACCTAATTACCTATTACTAATTATTCCTAATTATTTAATTGCCAGAAATTAAACTCCAACTTTTTCTTTGGAGAAGATACCATTTTCATCTTCATCAAATTGTTGATGAACCGCATCCCAGCCGGCTTGTTCTGATGTAAATTCGTCGCTAGTTTCATTGAGTACGGCGTTATATCGCTTAATGAATACCTGCTGCGCGTCTTCTGATAGATGAGTGCGAACTTCAGGGGATAAATCCTCTGGACTGTTACATGGGCCAGGACAAGGATGAGCCAAAGTTTTATCACTTGTGTGAATTTCTTCAGCACCAGCACTTTCTAATAGCAATTGAAATTCACCTGTGCGATCACTCGGAATTTCCGCCATTAATAAAAATTCTCCAGCTTGTAAGCGGGTTTGGTAAATTGCTGCTTTCTCTTCTGGCATCCCCAAAGCCATCAGAACTGACACTAAACCAGCACCAGCACTACCAGCGATCGCACCACTCGCAGCCCCCAACAACACAGCAGCAATCGGTCCTGCTGCCACAATCGGTCCCACAAAGGGAATAAATAACACACCTACACCCGTCAACAAGCTCAAGAAGGAACCAAATAAAGAACCAAATACTGCACCTGTTCTTAAACCCCCTAAAATCACATCTCGCTTAGTAATAAAACCAGAAATTCGAGTTTCTGACTGAAAATTTCTACCCATTACCGAAATATGATCCTTCGGTATATTTCTATCTAGTAAACGGTGAATTACATCATCAATTTGTTTCTGTTCTTTAAATACAGCCGAAATTGTCCGTTCTGCTTGATATCCTTCTGACACTTGTATACTCCTTTTAATTGTTGTTGACAATTCTTGATTACACACCAACTGGAATTTTAGTTGCTGCTGCTTCTTGTCTATCTGGTTCTAATGACTCCCCTTGAATAAATGAGCGCAGCATCCAAGCCATCTCCTCATGTTCTTCCATTAAATTAGTCAAAAAATCAGCAGAACCTTGATCATGAAATTCTTCACTACACCGATCTACATGACTTCTTAAATTGCGAATAACCTGCTCATGATCTTCCAATAATCGAGTTACCATCCCCGTTGCTGTGGGAATTTCGCCACTATATTCTTTGAGAGTAGCAATCTTGATAAATCCTTCCATTGTGCCAGTCGGATAACCTCCTAACTTACGAATCCTTTCAGCTAATGCATCAATATTTTCAGTCAGTGATTCGTATTGTTCATCCCAAAGCTCATGCAAAGTGCGGAACTGAGGTCCAACCACATCCCAATGATACTTTTTAGTTTTTACTACAAGTACATAAGAATCTGCTAAATCTTGATTTAACAAATTCATCACACCATAACGCTGCTCTTCTGTCAAACCAATGTTAATTCCAGTCATTATTTTTCTGAATCTTTTATTAGTACTTAAATATAAGTTCACCAAATATCAACATGATCCACATCAATCAAAGGTGATATTAGTGTTTGTTTTCTTCTATATCTTTAGAAATACTCTGATTATTTACTCATAATTCAACAAAATAGGGTCAATTTATAATATGTGCATTGACCCTAGAACCTGAATGATATTTACTTACTTCCGCCTGTAACTTTTTCCAGAAAGCCTTCTACTTCCTGTTCTACTGAAGTTGCATTTTGTGAATTTCTGGGAGTTTTCATCTTGTCAATATCAGCATCTCCCTGAACTTCATTCAGCCCTCTCTTTGTCTTTTCTTGAGTTTCTTTGAGTCCTATGGGTGGAGATTTGGCCGCTTCATCCGTTTGACGTTGAGTTTCCAATAGTTGTGTTGTTCCTTCTGTGGCTTCACTTTGATAACTACTGATAGCTAAAGCAGGAGAAGCACTAAATAAAAATATGAAGGCACAGGCAAAAGCCATGAATATGAATCTGGATGCTAACTGAAATCTAGATACAGCAAAATCAAGAATCTTCATTTGATATTTTCGCGCTTTATGTTTCTACTTGCATGGTAATTAAAATAACTATTTATTTCATCAATCTTCAGATATAATTTCCCTTGAACATGAATTTAGATAAAATCGATCTTGAGATATAAAAAAGGGCTAATGATGAGATTTAGCTTTTATACACGATCATCATCAAGCGATCGCGCATATACGGTTAGAATTTAAATTCAGTAGGGGTAAAGCAAACGCTCATTGGTGTCAACTTAACGTGAAAGCCTTGCAAAATATCAGTTTCACCCTTTCTCGTTCCCATACTCTGTATGGGAATGAATTCTAGAAGGCTCTGCCTTCTATGAAAACAGAGGCAGAGCCTCTGTAATAGCATTCCCAGTCAGAGACTGGGAACGAGATATCATCAGGATTTGAGCTTAAGTTGACACCAATGAGCTTTTGCTAAACCCCTACACTACGCCTAAATTTTCTGTTAAAACTGTAAAAGTTCAAATTCCCATCCGGTGATATATTTCACAGAAATTTATGCTGCCAAGTGATAATTACACTTCCACAAACAACTACAAAAAAACAATAAAAATATTTGCTGTTGTCACAATAGTATTATCTCTAACTGCTTGTACCAGTAACCCAAATACACCACAATTAAAAACCAGCAGCGAAGCCGTGGGAGTTTCCATTCCTGAAAATAAAGCAAATACAAAATCACAACCAACCGCTAAAATTGAAAACCTGAATTTTACCGTTCCGGCTAAATTTCAAGGAAAGACAGTTTATAAAATTGAACCTAAACATAACGAAAAAGTCATTGCTTTAACTATTGATGATGGCCCTTGGCCAAAAACCACAGTAGAAATGTTAGACATCTTCCAACAAAATGATGTGAAAGCCACATTCTTTTGGGTAGGAAATTCATTACAAGCCAATCCCGAAATAGCTCAACGAGTTGTAGCTGAAGGTCACGCTATTGGTAATCATACATGGAATCATTTATATAAACGGATGGATGCAGCCACAGCTAAAAATGAAATTGAAAAAACAAATGAATTAATCTATCAAATAACAGGTGTAAAAACATCTATTTTCCGTCCCCCCGGAGGCTATTTAAACAACGGATTAGCTGCTTATGCTAAAAGTCAAAAAAATTCCGTTGTCATGTGGTCAGTGACTTCAGCCGATACTGATCCTCGTGCAAAATATCAAGTATTCGTTAAAAATATTCTCAGAGATGCTAAACCCGGTGCAATTGTTTTAATGCACGATGGTGGAGGGAATCGGGAAAGAACTGTCAAAGCCTTACCAGAAATTATTACTGGACTCAAACAACAAGGTTATAGATTTGTGACAATTCCTGAATTATTAGAAATGGAAAAATAGCCGATCGCACCAAAACGGTAAAAGCCTTGCCAGAAATCATCACCAGACTCAAACAGCAAGGCTACCGATTTGTCACACTTCCCCAATTGCTGGAAATACAACGATAAAGTTCAATCAACATTCAGCACTTTTGACAGCAGCATCAGCTTGAGCCTCATTCCAAAGTTTGTTTAAAAAGAACTCAGTGCGATCGCTCATTGTCGTCACAAATACACCCACAGCATCATCTTCACCATCTGATAACCAAGAACCCCGCAGAGTGACTTCCAGATATTCAGCATCACAGGTAGACAACACTATGATTTCACCATCATTTCGTTGCACCTCAATCTTCAGCCTTTCTACTCCCAGTAAATCAACAGGAAGCAAAAAGGAAGCCGTGCTAGGTTCAAAATGTAGAGGTTGACCAATGCGTAGTGCCAAAATTACTCTTTGCGTCACCCATTCTTCTAGTGACAGAGTAAGACACTCTAAATTAAAACTCCCTTCAGTGTAAGTTAATTTCAGCATTCCTTATGCTCTCCTGTTATTCCAGGTTTGCTTGTAGATCTATCCAGAACTGTTCCGCAAAATAAACAGCTGGGTGGACTGGTGCTTTTGGCTTGGTACGCAATTGCATTCCAACTTCAGCGATCGCTTTATCGCCTTTACGAGAATTACATCTTTCACAGGCTGTGACTACGTTACTCCAAGAATGAGAACCGCCTTTAGAACGCGGAATCACATGATCTAACGTCAGACGTTTGTTAGTACCGCAATATTGACAACTGTGATGATCTCGTCGCAGCACTTCCCGCCGATTTACTGGGGGAACTTTCCACATCCTCTCAGCCGCAGCAATTTTCAACCGGATGTGCTTTGGTACAGATAACACTAAGCTAGGTGAGTGAACTAGCCATCCCTCTTTTGTGGAAAAGTCCAGTGGTTCAGCTTTGTTAGTCACTAACAACACAATCGCTCGTTTAATATTGACCCGACACAGTGGTAAATAATTTTGAGAAAACACCACCACGGATTGCTCTAAAACTTGTATGGCGCTCGTCACAGCCCGACTCCTTATTAAAAAACCCCCGCTTCTGATTTGGTTGAAGCGGGGGTTAGAAATTGACCTGATACTTTTCTGGTCTTATTGCGGTACAGCATTCGTTCGCTTGTACCTCCCGCTTCTTGTATCTATTTGTGGTTTACTAATCAGCCCATCAAAACTGATATATCTAAAATCATCATTACCCTCTGTGTTTTGCCTTTGATGCTGGCTACCATCGGCCATAAATAGATACTCCACTCCCACAGCAGCAAATTCCCAATTGGCTTGGCAATTGGCGGGATACGAGGAGGTAGAGATGGGGTAAAAGGATTTCACAGAAAATTTCACCTATTGAACATTTCTTTAAACATACTACACTTGTATTACTATCCTGTCTATACCCATTAGGAGAAAAAATCATGCATACCATCGCACGCACCCCAACCACCGACATGGAAGTTACCAGCATCCGCTTGGAGCGCGAACTTAAAGATAAACTCAAGGAGATAGCTGGCAATCAAGGATATCAAGCCCTGATCCGAGATATCCTCTGGAATTATGTCCAGCAAAAATCAGGTGAATGGAAACCCAGATTTTCCCGTGCTGATATTCGAGCTAGTATACCGGCTACAGCCCAGCAAGAAGAACGCTGTGTACTCACAGGCACATTAATTCAAGCTCAACAGCCTATGTTATTGGCGCTAACCAAGAATGGCGATATGGTTCCTCTAAGTGTCGAGAGTCTGGCTGAGTGACAAGTGCTGAGTGCCGAATGCTGAAGGAAACTTTCTACTCGTTAATTATTTCTGCCAGCCTGCACCAGTCTTAATATTTCGGTAAATGCAGCCTAGTTTTCCTAAGAGTAACTAGGTTGCGTTTAAAATTTGGTTTTGATTGATGTATTTTCTTGTTTGGATCTGGCGACAGGTTTAGATAAATCAACTCGGTAAACCAAGAATAACCGAAATAGAATTTCGGGGAGGTCAATAACGTATCCAGTATTAACTCGGATACCAACTATGATATTTTTTATTTAATTCCAGAGAAATTACGGTTTATGTAAAGTTGCAGACACGATATCCTAGTTTTGAGACGCTAAACTAATTCAACCTCGAAATTCTGATACAAGTGGCTCTTTGAGTATGGGCGAAAAATTAATCCCTGATTACTACCAAGGGTATAGAAGACTTGCAGCCTCGTAGCAGTTTTTCAGTTACAACCCTAAATTTACTGCTTTATCCGCTAATATCTAGATTGATATGGCTGTTAAAGACAGTAACTGAAAATATAAATAAATAATAAGATTTGACCGAAAATCTTCATAAATGACTCAGGATTCATCAGATTGTTAGCATTTTTGTATCGGATGATCATCCACTAGTGTACCAGTAATGAAAAAGCGTTTATTGTCACTCCCACAATACGTAAATGATGTAGAAGAACTACAAAAATACCCCGCCAAGCTGATGCAGCAACAGGAAAAAACAGCCCACGCTTTGGCACAGGATATTAATCATATCATCGCCAATAGTACAAATCCATCCTCGATGCTGCAAGAAATTGCTCACTTACTAGGAGTAGCATTTAAAGTAGATTGCTGCTGTCTAGTAACAGTCGCAGGTGATGAATCTGCTGAAGTATCTACGGCTAATTGGTGTAGTGAAGAATATCTGGAATTATCAGACTCTGCCGAAATATTATCAATGGAACAGTTGATGATGAGTTCACCAGTTGTACAATGTGCAGCTGAACCATTGACTATTGATGATATTTCCATAATTCAAAAAAATCTAGTAATTGGGTGTCAATCTCTATTAGTCCCGATTAAATCGGTTTTAGCAATTCCCACGCGATTTAATGGGAAACAGAATGGTGTAATTAGCCTGATAAAATTCCAACCTTATGATTGGAATGAATCAGAAAAACAATTACTCAAGTTAGTAGCCTTATCTTGTGCGATCGCATTAGCTCAAATATCACAAACACATCTGCTCACAACTCAAAAGCAGTATCTGCACAAAACTAGCCAGCATCAAAGTCTAATTAAGCAATTAACTATACTAAGTCTTAGTAACTTGGAGTTGAATCAAATGCTCCAGTTGGTGATCTCATCGACTGCGGAATCTTTAGAAGCAGATCGAGGTTTATTGATTTTATTGAAATACGCAGATCCAATGTTTAGGAATCGTCCAAAAAAGCAAATTCCTAAAGCCAAAGCTACTGTAGTTGGGGAATGGAATAAGACTAACAGCGTTTCTGCCACTGCTTTAGAAAAATTAGAGCAGTCTTTTTGGTTATCAGATTGTAGTTTATGTCAGCGTGTATTCGTAGAATCGGGGAAACCGATTATGATTGATAATCTTACAGAACAAAAAGATGATTGGCAACCAAATCCATTATTTGCCGTGGATGAGTTCCCTGCCACACTGTTAATGCCATTGGAAAATCAAGGCAAAGTTTTAGGATTTGTGGTTTTACAGCAAGAAGTTGCTCGCAATTGGCAACCTGCGGAATTGAATCTGGTAGAAATGGTCTGCGCTCAATTGAGTAATGCCATAATTCAGTCACAGACACTACGTCAAGTCCAAAATTTAGTAGACGAACGAACAGAGCAACTAAAGCGGAGTTTGGAAGTACAGGCAAAATTGTATGAAAGAACAAAGCAATACGTTGAGCAGTTACAACAATTAAATGAACTCAAAGATGAATTTGTCAGCAACATTAGCGATCGCTTGCGTTATCCTCTGACAAATATGCGAATGTCTATTCGTAACCTACGGTTGCCAGGAATTTCAGCAGATCGTCAATCTCGATATCTAGATATTCTAGAATCAGAATGTACCAAGGAAATTAACTTGATTAATGACCTGCTGACACTCCAAAAACTTGAATCTCATCAAGAAGCACCACAATTTGAAACTATAGATTTAAATACTAAGATTAATGAGTTTGTCGCTGGTGTTGAAAAGCAACTGACGGAGAAGGAATTAACTATCACCGTAGATTTACCCAAGGAACCGCCGTTAACACTCCAAACCGAAATAGAGAGTTTTGAGCGCATTTTGCAAGAACTTTTCACTAATGTCAGTAAATACTCAGAGCGTAATACTGTTGTCCATTTACAAGCCAGTCACAGAGTCGAACAAGAAATTGATCAAGTTATTATTAAAGTGACTAATACAGGGCGTGGCATCTCACAAGAGGAAGCAGCCTATATCTTTGACAAGTTCCGTCGTGGTAAAGGACGTTGGACACCAGGTACAGGCTTGGGATTAGCGCTAGTAAAATCTCTAGTACAGCATTTGCAGGGAGCGATCGCTATTGAGAGTACTCCAATTACAGACTCCCCTCTCAGCGAAATTTGTTTTACCCTCACTCTACCTCAGTTTTCCCCACCAACTCAACCATATTCCCAACAGTAATTACAAAAAAACACAACGGGATTTTGACCGAAAATAATGGGATACTTTAGCCAGCTACTTTTTACTCAATTTTTCTATTTTCTCGATAACTGCTAATTTCATTAGGGATTTAACTAATAAATATAGACAAAAACCACATACACAAAAAACAGCAATTGCCCAATTATTATACTTGGCGATCGTCAAAATTAATCCTGTCAACATACTAAATCCTGTTAAACAAGCATAAATTAAGGTTTTGACTGCTAGATAAATTCGTCTTAATATGCGATCGCTTTCAACATTTTTAACTCTTAATTGTAACTCTCCTCTTTCAACTCTTTCTTCTAATTTTTTAACTAAAACTTCAGTTTTATTCGGTTTTGTCAATTGATATTGAAGAAAATCCCTTGCTTGTCTGCTTAATTGGGCAATAGCATTTCCTTTACTTTTTGTAGTTGCCAGACTTTTGACAAATGATTGGGCTGATGCTGTAGGATTATATTTAGGATCTAAAGTCCTAGCAATACCATCTAATGTCGTTAAAGCTTTTAAAATAAATGTCATTTGAGCAGGTAGGCGAAATGGCTGCTGTTCAAACATTTCATAAAGTTCACTTTTTAACTCGCCTAATGCCCTAATATCTAAGGGTTTATCGGTGAACTTATCTAATAAAAATGTGATTAATCTTCTCACTGGAGTCATATCTGGGATAGGTTCAAGTAATCCCATACTCATTAGAGTATTTACTACCTCATCACTATCCTTTTTTAACACAGCAAAAAAGGTTTTAATCATCTGATCTTTATCCAAAGTTCTGATTTCTGCCATCATGCCAAAATCATAGAATATGATACTACCATCTGGATTGACTGCCATATTCCCTGGATGAGGATCAACTTGGAAAAATCCATCTTGTAATAACTGTTTTAAATAACAACAAATACCCGTTTCATTTACCTTATTAATATTAATTCCACAAGCTTCTAAAGCGGCTTTATCATTTATTTTAATTCCTGGTCTATATTCTAAAGTTAATATCTTAGTTGTAGTATATTGCCAATATACTTTAGGCACGATAATACGCGGATATCCATAAAAATTCTCCCTAAATCTATCAGAATTTTTGCCCTCTTGAATATAATCAATTTCTTGAAACAACAAATTAAAAAACTCATCATAAATCGCTTCCAAATTATATTTTTTAACCTGGACAAAATATTTATTGCAAAACTTAATTAACTGTAATAATATCTTAAAATCTAACTTAAATAAATCCTCTAAACCCGGACGTTGTACTTTGATAACAACCTCTTCGCTAGTGTATAATTTAGCTCTATGAACTTGACCTAAACTAGCAGCAGCTAAAGGATTAAATTCAAATTCTTGATAGATAAATTGTAAAGGTTTACCTAATTCTAACTCAATCATAGCGATCGCTTCTTGACTACTAAAAGCCGGAACTTGATCCTGTAAAGTTCCCAAAGCTTCCACATATTCTAAAGGTAATAAATCAGCACGAGTTGATAAAGTTTGACCAATTTTAATAAAAGTAGGGCCTAAATTAATTAAAGTATTAACCAACCAAATAGCCCGGTTTTTTTTATGTGCTAAAGAATCTTGGGGAAAAATACTATCCCACCAAAGAAATAACATAAATTTCCCCGCAGCCATAAAAATGTCTATTTTTCGAGATAAAGCAGAATATTTAGTTTTTTGCCAACGAAATTTTTTAGATTTTGATCTCATAAATATAAACAAAAATAGTAAGCACTCATACCATTTCACGAAAAGCCTGATACAAATTATTGGTGTTTAATCTTTCCCCCTGCCGCCTATTTGTATCAACTTTAAAGTGAAACGGTATCAGGGGGTGTAAAGAAAACGAAAAACAACCCCACAAAATAAACTCATAAAAATTAAGCAGCTTTCAACAAGTCAGAATCATCAGCGCAAGTAGTAGCTACTGGAATTGACATACTCCTCACTCTTCTAGGGTGGGGATTCTGGGGTCAAACAGCAACTGCTGGCACAGCCAGTCTAACATCACCTAACCCAATGGTTGATACCCCAACGCTCAGAGGAAGAGTACAAGATACTTGTAGAGTATTGCTCACAAGACAAGTCGTACTCAAAATGACGTGCTTAGGGAGTTAATCAGGAAGTTAAATAAAAGCCATTCTAGAAGGACGGAGCTTTAAACCCACTTTTTTGGTAAAGAAGGAATGTTTGTATCACCATGACAGCAACGGACTAAATTATAAATTCCAAAACATGAGGTTTTTGACATTTAAGGGTTGTAACCACAGTTAACATCCGGGTAACTAAAACACGACCAGCCTCGGTTTGAGAGCCGAAACTGGTACGTCTCCAGATGTTTGCGCTTTGGATATGAGTCTGTCCCCAATCTTCTGGGGGTATCTGCTCTAAGTGATTGACGCGCTTGTGTTCCATTTCGCTTAATTTATCAGATTTTGAGGGTAATTTTTGGCTATTTCTTTTCTACCCCCTTGAATGGTTATGCTGGCAATACCAATATCAATTATTGAATGCTGCCTCAGCCAAGACTGACCATTCAATCTTATGGCTATTAGTCAAAGTGCTAATAAGTTAAGCATTGCGTAAATCTATAACTCAGAATAAATTAGTTGTTAGGCAGAAAAGAAATTGACTAAATCTTTTTTACCTTTCTAATTATTTATATTTTTAAAGTACCCCCAGGGGAATTCGAATCCCCGTTACCTCCGTGAAAGGGAGGTGTCCTAGGCCTCTAGACGATGGGGGCATTGGACTCAGACTTTATATAAAGTAACGGATTTTTCAGAGCTTGTCAAGAAGTTTGGCAAAAAAATTTTGAATAGCATCTAAATCAGTAGGAAATTGAAGGAGGCAGGAGGCAGGAGGCTTTCTTAGAGGGGGATTCAAACCCACCTCTAATTGAAGACCGCCAAATCTGAGATTGTTGAGGGGGACTTAAACCCAAATTGTTGTGGCAAAAGGCTTTATTCTTAATTAAAAAATTTTCCCTTCTGCCTCCTGCCTCCTGCCCTCTGCCTTCTGCCTCGCCCGAAAGCTGGTCAACATAGCCTATTTGGTCGCCAACTAGCTAAAAAAGATGTACCATAGAAGACTAAGCACAAAAGAATCTCTTAATTTCTTAACGATGGGTGTGCTGTTGTACCCTGTAAAGTGAGTATTTATGATTCTTTACAAAGGATTTTGAAATCAATCTCTCAAAATCTACAACATGGAAGCATCTTTTGAAATTACCTTACAGATGGTGTTTACGGTCATTGCTGGCATTAGCGCCCAAGTAATGGCTGCATACCTCAAGCTACCTAGCATCGTCTTATTACTTCTGTTGGGCATCCTATTAGGCGCTGATGGTATCGGATTATTACATCCCCACATACTAGGAACTGGAGTAGAAGTCATCGTCTCTCTAGCAACGGCAATTATCTTGTTTGAGGGTGGACTCAAATTGGATTTGCGGGAGTTGAGCAGAGTTTCAGTCAGTTTGCAATTACTAGTCACTCTGGGAACGCTAATAACTCTCCTGGGTGGAAGTATGGCAGCTCACTGGCTGGGAGAATTTCCTTGGAATATAGCTTTTCTCTATGCTTCCATAGTCGTTGTTACAGGGCCAACAGTTGTTGGTCCCCTGCTCAAACAAATTAACGTAGATCGACAAGTGGCGACGCTGTTGGAAGGTGAAGGGGTTTTAATCGACCCAGTGGGAGCTATTCTCGCCTACGTTGTCCTGGATACTATTTTAAATGGTGATACTGACCCTATTAAGGCCATCATTGGTTTGTTAATGCGTTTAGGTGTGGGCGCAGCCATTGGGGGCGTTGGTGGCTACCTGATGAGTTGGATTTTTAAACGCGCTAATTTTCTCTCTTTTGAACTGAAAAACTTAGTAGTTCTGGCAGTACTGTGGGGTTTATTTACCCTAGCGCAGACTGTTAGGAGTGAGTCAGGAATTATGACTACAGTCGTTGCTGGTGCAGTATTTGCCAACTCATCAGTTCCGGAAGAACGGCTATTGAAAAGCTTTAAAAATCAGCTGACAATTCTCAGCGTTTCTGTACTGTTTATCCTTCTAGCTGCTGACCTATCTATTGCCAGTGTATTGGCTTTGGGTTGGGGTAGTTTATTCACTGTTTTGGTATTAATGTTCGTTGTCCGCCCCATTAACGTTCTGTTATGTACTTGGAATAGTAATCTCAATTGGCGACAGAAACTGTTTTTAAGTTGGGTTGCACCTAGAGGTATCGTTTCTGCCTCTGTGGCTTCTTTATTTGCGATTTCCCTGACCCAGCGAGGCGTTAATGGTGGTGATGCGATTAAAGCTTTGGTGTTCTTGACAATTATGATGACAGTTTTTTGTCAAGGGTTAACAGCAGGCTGGTTGGTTAAGTGGTTGCGAATCACTTCTAAAGATGCAACTGGGGCGCTGATAGTTGGTTGTAATCCCTTGAGTTTGTTAATTGCCCGATTTTTTCAAGAACGGGGAGAAAGTGTGATCATGATTGATACTGACTCCCAGTATTTTGCTCAAGCTGAAGCTCAAAATTTGCGGGTAATTGCTAGTAGTGCGCTAGATGCAACAGTTTTAGAAGAAGCGGGAATTGCTTCTATGGGAACTTTTTTGGCGATGACTAATAATGGGGAGGTGAATTTTGTTTTAGCACAACGGGCTGCTGAGGAATTTAGTCCACCTCGTGTTTTAGCAGTCTTTCCCCGTGATCCTCAAAGTTCTAATTCAAATAGTAAGGTTGATCAGGCTTTTGTATCCGATTTACCGATTAAAACTTGGCATGAGTATTTGAACGATGGCAGGGTGAAATTGGGGACAACGACTTTAAATGAGGAGGAATTTGCTAGTCAGCAGGAGCATATCCAAGAGAAGATTCGCAATGGGCTGTTAGTACCATTGTTAATAGAACGAGAAGGTCGTCTACAGGTGATGTCCGCAAATCAGGATTGGGAAATTGGCGATCGCATTATCTACTTGTTACACGATTCTCGACCGAACTTGTTAAAACGCTTATCTGGTGCAAGTCAGTCTACACCCCTGTCCTTGGAAAAGTTAGCGGAGGTAGAAGAATTACCCACCGCTAAATTGTCTCAACTTTCTGCTAGTGATGTATCTGCTAATGAACTATCTAGTAATTGAAGCACGCTGTTCTCTTGAGACATTTCCCACTCTTGCCATAACAAGGCAGACAGATGTACTACAGCCAAAATGATAGTTGTAGCCCCAATCACGTAGCTGTGCAGGCTATAAAGATGTTGCACTGTCAAAGTGTTAATCGCCCCTCCACCAACTAAAATGTCTCGTAGTTGTCCACCAATGAAAGGAATTGATTCAATTGTGCCTAGCTCAATTTGGAATCGCCAGTATCCTAATTGATCCCAGCCAATCAGCATGGCTGTCCAATTTAAACCAATGGCACTTAATGTCAACAAAATGCCACTGATCCAAGCAGTCAGCCAACTCTGACGAAATTGCCGACCTAAAAACATGACGACGAGATTAATGAGTGCGATCGCAATAACGGCGTTACCAGCAATTTCATGAGTTGTATAAAATAACCAGCCATAGGGTACTTGTGTCTTAATCATCTGCAATGAATGATAAGCACCACCTGCTGTTGGTTCGTAGTAAAAAGACAGTAAAACTCCCGTTGAGGTGTAAATGAGGCTCAGAGTCAAAATTACGACAGATAAAATTGTCGCCAGTCGCCGCAAAAACCGATCAAATAAGGTACTTTGCATGGACAAACCTCTGGTTTAATTAATTGTGTATTTATATAACGATTATAATCAATATTTTAATGAAACTTTAAATTATAATTAATTTAGGCAAATAAAGTAAAAACTTAAGATTACTCGAACCTTCCTGTTTTGAATGCCAATATAAGAAGTTATTATTTGGTTAGAGGAACCCATCTCTGAAGATGGCAATATAATCGAAAAAGATAAAATAGCTAGTACAGCACGGCAGAAATGGCTCAGTAGTTAGCAAGAGACAAAAAATAGATTTTATCAGCGTTACAGTCTTCTATCTTCTGACTTCTGCCTTCTTAGACTAGTCAAATGCAACCGAGCCGAGTGAACGATAACAGCTATGTCTTACGTCTCCCTACTGAAAAATATACCAGAAATATTAAGTCAACCAACCGGGATAGCAGCTATAGCCTCTCTGGGCATCCACGGTGCTATCGCCTTGATTGTTCCCTTAATGCCTGTTGATTCCAAATCTACAAAAACTGATTCATCTCAAGCAAAAGCGGTCGGATTAATGGAATTGAGTCCATCTGATCAAAGCCGTTTGCCACAAATTATTGATCCATCCCAAGTTGCATTACAAACACCCCAACTGCCCCTACAACAGCAACTGCCTTCGGGAAACTTGAGCAGTCAATCAACAATAATGCCACCCTTGCAGCCACCTTTATCTAGCCAGCAGGTACTGCCACCCATCCCCCAATCATCTGCCAACTATAATCTTTCTTACTTGCCCAGAAGGCAGCCCGTCCAGAGATTTGCTAGAAACGATTTTCGGACGCAAATTTCTAATTTTCGAGTTCCTAAAAGTACATTTTCTCCATCAGCGTCTCCTTTTGTTGACGACCTGGATGCCAAAATTAAAGAAACTCAACCACTAAACATCAATAGGTTGCCACAAGTTCAGGCAGATAATAAATTTGCAGAACCGCTAAATAACCCATCTCCAGACCCAATTGATATTGGCGCTGGAACAACAGCATCGGGAACTGCTCAACCACAACAAATGCAGTTGGGAGATAATGGGGTTCAAATTGCGGCAAATTCTCCGTCTGACCTGGCTGCTGAACAATCTTTTCCAGGTAAAGGTGAATTAGCATCAGCACCAAGAAGGTTAATGCCATCCCCAGAAACTACAACGAGGCAACAACCAGAACGGACTAACTTCAATCAGTCTGATTCACAAGCCCAGAAAAGGGAAGAGTTATTGGCTAACCTCAACTCTTACAATGCCCTCAGAAAAACAATTCAGCAAGAATATCCCAACGTTAAAGAACAAGCAGTTATTCGTGAAACTATCTCGACAGATCAACGAGGTATGGAAGGTACTGTCGTGGGTCGCTTGGTGATAGATCCTGATGGCAAGGTTTTAGATATCAAGTTTCAAGATCGGTCAGTAGCTCCTCAACTGCAATCGAAAACTAGGGAATTTTTTAGCGCTAATCCACCTAAAGTTTTCAAGCAGACTAGTTCTTATCCATTCCAATTACGGTTTCAGAAAAATAACGATAGCAATAATACTCAGGAAACGACTGTAAAAATCCAGCCTTCACAGAATCAAGATTCTCAAACAGTATCTAAACCAGAAGACAGAAAAAATCAGTCGAATGCTCAATCTGTGGTAATTCCCAATCCTTCACCGATATCCGTTGGGGAAAATCAGCCTACTGTCTCTACGCCATCTACTCAAAAGCTGATCCAAAATTTACGTCAAATTAAGGAAGAAAGACAAGAAAAGTCAAATAAAGAACAATAAAATTATTGTGGTAAGGCTGCCGCTATAACTGCGAGTAGCCTTTGCATTGGTTCAATCCCGCTGTGTAACTATGGGATCACTCATAACTTAACACTCAGTACTACTCGTTTTTCCAGCCTTTTTCAGCTTTTTGGAAAACATAAGCTGCTGCTTCTATAATTTCTTGATCGCTCAACTTATTCCTGAAGGTAGGCATAGCACCTTTTCCGTTTTGTATTTGGTGGATAATTGCCTGGATAGGTTCAGTATCATAATTTTCTAAGTATTTTGCTAATGCTTCCTTTTCTAAAGTTTTATGTTCAACCAGAATGTTAGTGCCTCCGATATGGCAAGAAGCACAGTTAGCGTTAAATATCTTTCTACCGTTAATCGTTTCTGTTGCTAAGGCTGGATAAATCATTGTCCAGTTAAAAAAAGCGATGCCTATGGCGAGCAAAGCGATTCCTAGCAAGCGCTGAGTGCAAGGCACACGCTTCGCGAACGCTATCGCTAACAATAAAATTAGTAAACGTATTTTCAAGAAACTTTCCTCGCAACCAGTATTCTGCCACCGCACAACTGTTGCTAGTAAATATATCTAGGGCTAATAGCAGCCTCAAATATTTAGTTACATCTCCAGTTATTAGCTATTACGTATAATATAATACGGATTCCCTTTGTGAATAATTTGAAAAAAATTAGCGGTAACTAGCTTATCCCTCCATAATTACCTGGGAATATAACTTGTTACCGCTTTTTATCAAGAGTTTCTGCCACTTAATAAGCGAAAAAAATCATCTGGTATTCCAGCAGAAAGTTTTTTAGCCTTCAACAATGATTTTACCAGCCATACCAGCACCACGGTGAGGAGTGCAATAGAAATTGTATTCACCAGCAGGTGCATCTGCGGCAAAAGTTGTTGTTACTGTCTGTCCAGGATTCAACAGCAATTTATTGTGAGACAGAGATGCAGCTAAAGCTTTATCTTGAGCAGGGTTTTTGGCAGGATCAAAAACAACATTATGGGGAGCAAGTTTGTTGTTAACCCATTCAATTGTGTCACCTGGTTTAACTGTCAACTTACTGGGTTGAAATTGTAACAATCCTTTGTCACTACCCAATTTGACCTGAAATGTTTCAGCAGATGCGGTGGGAGCAAAAACAGCAAAGCTGCTCACAACTAAAAGAACGGTCAATACAGCTAGAGTTAAGCGTCTCCAACTTGCTGCAATTAATTTCATGGCTCTCTCCTGAGATATAGTTTTATTTTCCTGTTCTCATTTTAAATACAATCAACACCAAATATGACAATCTGTCATAGATGAATTTTTTTAAACCAAAATACAAAGTTCCCAGTCCTGCTTCCAGAGAACAAATTCAAGCAAAAACCGAAATCATCTATAACTAATGATGAAAGTTGTGCTTAAATGCACTTAAGTATCAGGACTGGGAACTCAGATTTTTTTACACTCAGGGCAATATTATTGCCCTACTTCACTTGTTAAGGAGGCTAACCAGGAGATATTTAGTAATAAATTTTACCTCCACCCCATTTTGTACCAACAACTTTTGGTTGAATGAGGATGTGACCTGCGATCGCTTTTAAGTCATCATCGGTCAGGTTTCTCATTTCTGTAAAGATATCAGCGCTCTTAATACTGGGATGTATTTCAGAAATCTCTTCTTCACCGTCGTAGGTTGTAGGATTCTTCATGTAGTCTACCAACCCTTCAATGTTGTCACGTTTTGGTGTAGCTCCTGCCAAAGCTTGTGGTTCTAGTCCCACGTTTTGGTTAGTCTTAGTTACGCCACCAGCATGACATTGAGCGCAAGTGTCATTAAATAAACGTTTACCTTTGGCCAGTTCTTTGACACTGATGACAACAGTATCACCTTGTTCATTAAATGGCACTGTCCGGGTCGCTTTATCCACTTCCACCGCTGTTGCACTACCAACAAGCATCTGAAAAGTCAGCAAAACAGTAATTACAGCAACGCCAATTAATCTTCTAAACATATTTCCCCTCTCAGTTTTTAATGCTCAACACAACTAAGACACTAATAGTTCCAAAAGCATAGATATTTATCTGATGCTAAAAGTTTGCCGGGTATCAGGCCGACGGGGAGAACTAGAACACCCCTGATCCCTGGGCTAAAAGCTGTCGGGATTACTTTACGTAAAATGTTCTCGCTATCATTAACATCAGCATGAATCAGTTTACCATTAGCTGCTCTATGCTGTTGCTGAACTGAGTTTCTCTATAAGTAAGAATAGGGTCAAGAGCGGGCATGAGAATGGGGAGATTTTATTTTTTGATACAAATCTTTATAAATAAATTTACATTTTGTAAAGTTAACCTTTGCCTCCTGTAAAAGTTACGCCTTGAATAAAGTAACGGTTAAAAAAGGCGTAAATTCCCACAGCTGGTAGGGTGAATATCATTGAAGCTGCCATGATGTAATTCCAATAGCTGATATATTGACCTTTAAAGCTATTTAACCCTAAGGGTAGTGTAAACATTTCTGGGTCAAATAAAATCACTAGAGGTAGTATAAAATTATTCCAACTGCCCATAAATACAAAAACGGTCTGTGCTGCTAGTGCGGGTTTTGCTAGGGGTAAAACAACATCTCGAAAAATCTCCCAGGTGTTAAAACCATCTAATTGGGCTGCTTCTTCTAATTCTTGAGGAAAATTAACAAAAAACTGCCGCATCATAAAGATAAAGGTGGCATTAACCATGCTGGGTACAATCATGCCTTGGTAAGAATTGAGCCAACCCAACGCCTTTAAAATCAAAAATGTGGGAATTAGGGTAATTTGTGTGGGTACTGCTAGTACAGCTAAAATCAGGAAGAACCAAAAGCGTTTACCGACGAATCGCAGTCTAGCTAAGGCATAACCAGCCATTGAATTTAGAATTAAGTTTAAAAGCGTGACGCTGAGTGCGATCGCAATACTGTTGAATAACCAGCGAAAAAATAGCGGTTCTTGGAAAAAGATTTGCTTGTAGTTATCGAGAGTAAAATTTTGGGGGATGAAATTTGGCTCACCACTGATGATTTCTGACAGCGGTTTGAATGATGCAGAAAGCGCCCATAGGAAGGGAATCAGGGTAATTAGGGCATAAATTGTCAAAAAGAGGTATAAGACAACTTTAAGACAGAGAAAGCGAGAGATATGAGTCAAATTCTGTCACCTCCGAAGACTTTCCGCTGAATTAGAGTGATAGTAATGATGACTGCTGCGAGTAAAAATGCGATCGCAGCTGCATATCCTAATTGTAAATTTCTAAATACAGCTTGATAAATTAGCAATACCACTGTCAAAGTAGCGTTATTAGGGCCACCAGTCCCACCAGAGAAAATATAAGATTGGTCAAATAGTTGAAAAGTGCCAATTATTCCCACTGTGACTACAAAAAACGTCACAGGTTGCAGCCAGGGAAGAGTAATGTAAAGAAACCTCTCCCACCAATTTGCACCATCTAATTCTGCTGCTTCATAAAGTGTGTGGGGGATATCTTGTAAAGCTGCTAAATAAATCACCATATAAAAAGGTGCAGTTGACCAAATATTCATCATCATGATACCTTTGAGTGCAACTGCTGGATCTCCTAACCAGTTATACTTAGGTAATCCGATCAAGGCGAGAAAATCATTTAGTAAACCATCGGTATTATAAATCCACATAAAGATGAGTGTTAGCACCGCAGAAGATGTGACTGTGGGTAAAAAATAAAGAATACGCCACCAGCTTTTACCACGAATACCAGAATTTAAAGTTACAGCTAAAATTAAAGCCAAAATGGTTTGACTAGGTACAACAATAGCAACATATTCTGCTGTGTTTTTTAAAGCAATCCAAACCTGTTCATCTTCTAGCAAACGGGTGAAATTGCGAAAACCAATGAATTTATATTCAATACCGCCTAAAAGTTGAACTTTGTGGAGAGAAAGAAAGACAGCGTAGAGAATTGGTAAAATTACAAAAGTGCCTAAAACGAGAATTGTAGGCATCATGAAAAGATACCCTGTTAGGTTTTCTGTAATTTTCCAGCGTGGGTTTCTGTGTTGTCTGTTAATTGGAAACACAACTAAACCTCGACAATCTTTTATAATGTTAAAGCTTTCGCTATAATTTAAAACATCAGATTTATTCCTGATATTTTTTTAATAAAAATTATGGTAAATCTCTAAATTTATTCAATAGTTTCGATCCTCATGCAAAAGTTCCACACTGTCACTAAAACTTTTACCTAAATGACGATGACGTGCAGCATCTATTTTCGCCCATGCTTGTACTTGAGTAGATTCTTGATTGACTAATTCAGCATCTACAAAATTTTCTAAAATTGCTTTGACTTCATCTTCTAAGCTGCGGTTATGGCTTTGAGCTAAAACCTGTAGTTTATCTAATACAGCAGGATTAATATTTTCTAGTACAACTTGAGTCATCATATTTCCTCACTTTAGTATCTACATTAAAACTTCAACTTCCTGAGCGATGCTTGTATAGAATTATCTCGTTCCCAGTCTCTGACTGGGAATGCTTTTTGCGAGGTTCTACCTCCTGTCCAAAAGTCACTTCAGTAATTTACACAATAACAGAAGGCAGAGCCTTCTAAACTGCATTCCCAGGTAGAACCTGGGAACGAGAGAACGATGATAATCTGTATTATATCGAGTTTTATCTGAGTTGCATAATTATTAATACTGTTTTATTATGATGATTACATAATTTGCTTTTAAATCAAATATGAATACCAATTTACCGAAAAATTATTTAAAGGCTATGGTTTACGTTCAGAACTTGATGCTTCATATAATGAAGAAAAAATTCCATTAGAAATAGAGAAAAAATACACTTTTTGAAAATCTTGGGTTTCCTTCCTCAACCCAAGCTACATCTACACAAGAATTAAACCAAAATACAGAGAATTAAAATTTTATGCGAACCCTTAAACAATCTCCTGAACTGAGGGAAAAATTCCAACAACAAGTAGACGGAAAAAAATCTGTCAAACGTCAAGAAGTTCAAGAATCATTAGGTAATGGCTTTTTGGGTTCATTGGGTGCAGCAGTATTTGAAATTAAACAATTTCAAAACCAATTTAAAGGTAATGTAGGAGAATGGAGTGTTTCACTGCTGCTGAAATCATTACCTGATAGTTGGGTAATGTTTAATAACGCTTTAATACCTACCTCTAACGTAAATACTTTAACGGAAATAGACCTCTTAATTATTGGTACAGGTGGTATCTTTTTAGTAGAGGTAAAAACTTGGAAAGGTTCATTTACTGCTTATAAAGATAAATGGAAACGACGAGAGGGAAACAACTGGGAATCAATATCAGATAGTCCAACTTCTCAAAGTATTTACCATCAAAGAATGTTTAGTCAGTGGATTAATTCTTTGATTCCTAATTTACCGAATGGAGTAGTTAAGGCTCCTGTAATTTTTCCTGTAGCTAAATGGTTAGGAGTGACTGATTGCTCAGTTCCGGTTTTGCAAGGTATTCCTGCACTGCTACAGATGATAGTAAGTTCTGATGATTGCTTAACACCAATGCAAGTACAGGTAATTGCTGAAGCGGTTGAAGATTTGACAATTCCCGCTCAAAATGTTGAAATCTCTAAACCGATTTCTAAGCCTAAGCTTATTAAGCGTGATAATTTGAAAGATTGAGTTCTTGAAAATATTGGGTTTCGTTCCATTTCTTCGCAACGCTAACGCGAACAACCCAACCTACTATTCCATCATTTTAATCTGCTGATTAGCGTTATTCTGCGCCCTCAACATTGCCTGATTTAATGGCTGTTCCCCCAACAAGGCACTTAAAAATTGATTATCAAAATTATTCACAATTGCTGCTGGATATTCCCCTACTTGCCAAGGAGTAGCGTAATTAACTCCCGCTACTAAAGCAGACCGTAAAGCATCTTGATCGTAACCTAATTTCTCCGCTACAGATTTACGAGTTGGTAAAGCGAAACCTGTGGCTGTCCACTTTTCCATTCCTTGTTTACCGGTGAGATAAGAAATTAATTCCCAAGCTGCTTTTTTATGTTTTGTTTGTTTATTCATTACATAGGCAACAGTATAAACCATTGTGCCTTTTTTATTATTAATTTTGGGGACTTCTGCTGTTGCAAAATCTATCTGCGGGAAGGTTTCTTGAAGATAAGGAATTGCCCAGTTCCCTTCAATTACCATTGATACTTTACCTTGACCAAACATATCACTACCAGAACTAGCACCAACATCGGATTTAAGGGCTGAGGTTCTGTCTTTTTGATATTGCTCTATCACCAAATTTAAACCTGTTAAAGCTGCTTCATTAGCAAAAGCAGCATAACCATTTTTATCAATTAATTTTCCACCATAAGCTTTAATTTTATAAGTCTGACGTGCCAATTCTGGACTTTCGCCAAAGCCGAATTTATTAACTTTATCTGTTAGTTTTTCAGAATAGAATAGTAGTTCATCCCAATTAGTTGGGGGATTACGTATACCTGCTTTAGTGAATGCTTTTTTGTTATAAAATAAGGCTAGTGTGGAATAGTCTTTAGGAAAACCGTATATATGATTTTTGTATTTAAAGCTGTTAAGTAAATTTTCTTCAAAGTCTGCTAAATAAAATTCAGGTTTAATGTAACTATCTAGAGGTTCTAAAACATTTTGACTCATCAAAAAAGGAGCTTCTAATGCATCTAGATAAAATACATCTGGTGCTGCTTCTCCAATTAAGCGGGTTTTAATGACATCCATGTATTGATCAGAGATTACTTCATATTTAACTTTGATAGTTGGGTGTTTTGCTTCAAAGTCTTGTAATACCTGTTTGAGGAGTTTTTGTTCTACAGGGGAACCGCCCCAACCACTGAGTTTAATGGTAACTGATGATGTACTGGGTGGTGGTAAGCGGTGACAACTAATAAAGATAGTTGCTATTACTAATCCCCAAAAATATAACCATTTGCGTTTGTTCACAGACAGATAAAAGTTTTTCTTTATTCTCTTATAGCTGCTGTAACTCAGGACTGATATTTAACTAATCTAAATTTTTGTTGAGAAATAATAGATAAAATAACAAATAATTGTCATTCACTTAATTTGTGCTATGTTGCGTCATCTGTAGATGATAACTTATGGACTCTGTTCAAGTTGAAACAGTTGCATCTTTAAATCTGGAAATTCCTCAGATTGATTCATTAACAACAGTTCTATCTTCTCAATCTAAATCTAGCTCTCGTTTTTCTAAAAATGCTATTCGTACCAGTTTACAAGCATCTACTCTAGATGCTATTTTCGCGGCGATTTTTTCTATTACTACTGGGGGGATTTTACTCAGTAAATTTTTGGTAGAATTGGATGCTAGTCCAGTTGTTTTTGGGATGCTTTCTTCGATTCCCATGCTGGTAAATCTGATTCAGCCATTGGGTGCTTATATCTCAGAACGAACTACTAGCAGATTTCAGTATTCCGCGCTTGTTTATGGGATTTCTCGGCTATTGTGGCTGATTTTAGTAATAGGTATTATCGGTACAAGTTGGGGAGTTATAAATTCTCAACAGTTGGTGATATTAACTCTGTTAATCGTTTTTTTTAGTCATCTTTCAGGTGGACTAGGAAGTGCATCTTGGATGAGTTGGTTAGCGATAATTGTACCTCGACGGTTGCGTGGGAGGTATTTTGGAATTCGCAATAGTGCTACCAGTTTGACTAATTTGTTGTGTGTACCTTTGGCTGGTTTAGCTGTTTCCCATTGGTATGGGGGAACTCTCCAAGGTTATGGAGTAGTTTTGTTTGTAGGGATTTTGTTTGGGTTGATTAGTTTAGGATGTCAGTATTTCAAAATTGATGTTAATCCCCAATTACAAAATACTTATATAGTTGATTCTTCTAACATTAAAAATGAATTAGGCGAAATAACTGATACGGGATTAATTCCTCAAAACCAAGAGGATAAGGGTTTAGCGATGCTCAATCCCTACAATATCGGTAAAAACTCGAATTTTTGGATATTTTTACTGTATTTTAGTTTATGGATGCTGGCTTTTAATCTCTGCACCCCTTTTGTTAATCTTTATTTGCTAGAAACTTTAAATGTAGATGTGGGTTGGGTGACGGTTTATAGTAGTTTGCAAGCGGGAGCAAATCTGCTGATGTTTGTGCTGTGGGGTAAGTTAGCAGATAAGGTGGGAAATCGCCCAATTTTGATATTTGTGGGGATTATTGTGGCTGTCACGCCTTTGTTGTGGTTTGGAATTAGTAATAGTAAGTTAGATATCTGGTTGTGGCTACCACTATTACATATTTTTGTCGGTGGTACTGGGGCGGCTGTGGATTTATGTAATAACAATATGCAAATTGGGATTACACCAGTTAGGAATCAATCAATCTATTTTGCGATCGCAGCTGCTATTGCTGGAGTAACTGGTGCATTAGGGACAACGATTGGCGGTTTTATCGCCCAATCTCCGCATTTTGGCGGTTTATTAGGTTTATTTGCCCTTTCTAGTATATTCAGACTAGCAGCATTAATACCGCTGATTTTCGTCAAAGAACAAAGAATAGGAAATAGGGAATAGGTGACAGTTGTTATTTTCCCCCTACTCCCTGCTCCCTGCCCCTTGTCCTCTTCCCCAGTCCCCTACTCCGCAACAGTAGAAGTCAAACTCATGGTTTCCCACAAAACCATATTGGGTGCGGTTGGTATAGGCTGGTGTAAAGCAATTAGCTGTGTCAAAGTATTCTTTAATTGGGTACGGGGAACAATATCATCCACAAACCCATGCTTGAGCAAATCTTCAGCGGTTTGGAAATCTTCGGGTAGTTTTTCTCTCAAGGTTTGTTCAATTACTCGTCTTCCAGCAAAACCAATGGTGGCTTTTGGTTCAGCAATGATGATATCACCCAACATCGCAAAACTGGCTGTAACTCCGCCTGTGGTGGGATTAGTTAAAACAGGAATGTATAATAAACGAGCATCTTGATGGCGTTGTAAAGCTGCGGATATTTTGGCCATTTGCATTAAGGAGAGCATTCCTTCTTGCATTCTCGCACCGCCGGATGTGCAGATGATAACTACAGGATAGCGGCGTTGTGTGGCTTGTTCAATCATGCGGGTGAGTTTTTCACCAACAACAGAACCCATGCTACCACCCATAAAGCGGAAGTCCATGACTCCCAAAGCGATAGGTAAATTGTTAATTTGACCTATACCGGTTCTGACTGCATCTATTAAACCAATTTTTTCCTGTGTTTCCCGCAAGCGATCGCTATAAAGTTTGCGATCGCGAAATTGTAAGGGATCAGTTGGTCGCAAATGCTCATCTAAAGGTTTCCAGGTATTTGCATCAATCAATTGACGGATACGCTCATCGCTATCTACCCGATTATGATGACCACAGTCCACACAGACCATTTGATTGGCTTTCAGGTCTTTTGCATAACTTAAAACACCACATTTAGGGCATTTATGCCACAAACCATCAGCAATTTCCCTTTCTTGGCGTTCTAAGCTGCTAGATCCTGATTTACGCCGATTTGCAAACCAATCAAATAAAGACTTTAAACCGCGTGATTCTTCGTTGTTTGCCATTTTTATCTTATTTAAGTAGGTACGAGGTCACAAATAGGTCAATCAATTTTAGATTTGAGATTGACCTTACCCGCTTCTAGGGTGTACAAAATTGTTTGACTACATCATCAAAACTACCCTAATTAGCAAGTCAAACCTGATGGGAGCATATTTTGCTTGTCAGCTTAATGACAATGATTTTGCCAATAATTTAAGTCTATTACTACCGTCTTAGTGGACTTTATTATATCAAGGTATTGGCAAAGTCTTAAGAATTAAAAACCCAATTAGAATGCATTTTTATCCTAATTAATCAGGATTTTGCTAGTTTATAAGCAGTCAGAATTTATGGCATTAGTTGTATGTGCCAACTGCATATTTGGGCGGTAATACCAGTCATAAGTTAATATTACCAAAATATAAAGGGCAGATGGGGTAATGAAGGTTACATTCATCTTGTTTTCAAGATGCAGGAAGAAATAACCGCAGGTAATGCGACAAAATAGTTTCACCGCTAAAAACAGCAATTACCGCTCCCATCGCTAAGAAAGGCCCAAAAGGCATCTTTTGTCCTATTTTATGACGTGATAGCATAATTGCGCCTCCACCCACTAAAACTCCCAAGGTGCAAGCCATAAAACCAGCTATTAATAAATACTTCCAACCTAACCAAGCTCCCATCATGGCTGCTAATTTCGCATCACCTGCACCCATAACAGCTTTACCATAGGCGAGGGAACCAAGAATTGAGATACTATCAAACAACCATAAACCCATAACTGCACCGAATATACCGAGCATTAAGTAGTTTCCGACTCCTACCCAGCTACTTGTTGACAGAAAACCAACACCCATTTGAAAGACTAAGCCCAATATTAACCCGGATTGAGTCAGTGGGTTAGGTAAGGTCATAGTATCCCAATCTACAAGGGATAAGGCCAATAACCAACTACAAAAAGCCCAATAACCGATTGTTAAAATTGAAAATTGAAAGACCCAAAATACGATTAAAAATATGATGCCTGTTATCCCCTCGACTAAGGGATAACGGCGAGAAATCTTGCTTTTACAATATCGGCATCGCCCTTTTAACCACAGCCAACCCAAGACCGGTACATTATCGTAAGATTTGAGCTTGTTTAAGCAATGAGGGCAACGAGAAGGCGGCCAAAGTACTGATAATCCAGCGGGTAGACGATAAACTACAACATTGATAAAGCTACCAATTGATGCACCTAAAGCAAAGACAATGATACTCGCAGGGACGAAGATCAAAATGTCCATATAGTATTTTGTCCATTAGTTATTAGTCATGAGTCATCGGTTAGTGGTTAATTTCTTCCCTGTTCCCTAGTACATATACGATTCTATCTGATTCAATGGTATAAAACATTCTTGTGGTAATAGTACTGGATGTTGAGTAAAAATCACCTTACCCCGATGAGTTACTAGACTAATTGCTACTCCTGAAGGTTGCCCAACGATTTCGGGATGTACTTCACAGTAGGTGTAGTAGATGTATCCAGCGGCTTTAATTACGGTGGGATCAACCAAAGGCATCTGGTTTTTTGGGGCGGGAAAATTCGCCTGTCCTTGTTGTGCAACGTACACTATTGGTGTTTATGTGATTTATAGATTTGCTTCTAGTTTATCCGAAACTTTTAGCAAAGAATGTTAAAATCCTCAACGTTAAATGAGGAAATTATTTTCCTTCTAGGATTTGAATCAATGCATTGCCCATAGCGCGACAACCCAAAAGATTCATCCCTTCAGACATAATATCTCCTGTGCGATCGCCTTGTTGTAAAACTTGTAACACTCCATTTTCAATCAAATCCGCCGCTTCTGGTTGATTTAAGGCATAACGTAACATCATCGCTGCACTCAAAATCTGTGCCAAAGGGTTAGCTTTATCAAGTCCGGCAATATCTGGGGCTGAACCGTGAACGGGTTCATAGACACCAGGGCCAGAAGCACCCAAACTTGCAGACGGCAACATCCCAATGCTACCAGTGAGCATAGCCGCTGCATCAGAAAGAATATCACCAAATAAATTCCCTGTCACAATTGTGTCAAATTGTTTAGGAGCGCGTACTAACTGCATTGCTGCATTATCAACATATAAATGAGATAATTCAATATCTGGATATTCAGCAGACAGTTTAGTGATACATTCTCGCCACAGTTGAGATACTTCTAACACATTAGCTTTATCTACCGAACAGAGTTTTCCTCCCCGTTTCCGCGCCGTTTCAAAAGCTACTTTGCCAATTCTGTCAATTTCTGATTCGGTGTAAACCATCGTATTTACACCACGTTTTTCACCTGTTTCTGTAGCAAAAATCCCCTTGGGTTTACCAAAATAAATCCCACCAGTGAGTTCCCTCACCACCATAATATCTACGCCTTCCACCACTTCCCGTTTTAAAGTGGAAGCATCAATTAACTGGGGTAAAATTTTGGCAGGACGCAAATTTGCAAAAAGTTCTAAACCTGCACGTAGTCCCAATAAACCCGCTTCTGGGCGTAAATGAGAGGGTAGAGAGTCCCATTTGTAACCACCGATAGCAGCAAGTAAGACGGCATCGCTATTGCGGCACATATCTAAGGTAGCAGCTGGTAGGGGTTCACCTGTTGCGTCAATTGCAGCACCACCAATTAAAGCTGTTTGAAAGTCGAATTGAATATCAAAGCGTTGTCCGACGACTTTCAGCACGTCCACTGCTACGGCCATGATTTCGGGGCCAATACCATCTCCGGGAAGTAGTGTAATGCGGTAGTTCTGAGTCATAGTCAGGTTTTTCTAGGTAAATGTTTGTAGACTAAATATCATACCTAGCAATTGTGCCTATGGAGTTTTTAATTTTTGTTCAAAACGGCTTAAGTACAATTTAAAGGTAAGGTGAGCCGGGTTGGGGAGAGGTTCATCAAATTCACGTTAAGAGTAAGTTAGGTCGGCGTGGAAATCAATTTATGTAACGAAATGTAACTCAAACAAATTTTATAAATAGCTGATTTCACAGTTTTTACAAAACTAAACAAAATACATTAGTTGTGTCTTAGCAACTTATGTAATGCAACTAAAAATAAAAAAATTATCCATATGTATTTTTGCTTAAAATATAGTTGTTTCTTGATCGTGTTAAAAATTCAAAACCAAAACTAATTTATGGATTTCCAACAAATTAGCAAAGTTGCTGCCGAACTGTTAACTACAGTTGGACTCAAAGTTGTCGGTGCAATTCTTCTCTGGCTAATTGGCCAGAAATTAATTGAGTTTGGGATAAAAGGATTAAGACGTGTATTTAGAAGTCAAAGCGTTGAACCAACACTCATTAGCTATCTGTTAAATATCATTGCCATAACATTAAGAATTGTTTTGGTTGTGGCAATTCTTGGCTTCTTTGGTGTAGAAACAACCTCCTTTGCGGCATTACTGGCTGCGGTTGGTATTGCCATTGGTGCCGCATGGGGTGGATTGTTGGCTAACTTTGCAGCAGGTGCATTTTTAATTATTTTCCAACCATTCAAA
The DNA here is from genome assembly GCF_051781005.1 of Anabaena sp. WFMT. Lineage (NCBI taxonomy): Bacteria > Bacillati > Cyanobacteriota > Cyanophyceae > Nostocales > Nostocaceae > Anabaena > Anabaena sp. WFMT. Next base: position 54,663 of record NZ_JBPWOA010000032.1, read on the forward strand.
GTTGGTGATTTCATCACAGCCGGAGGTGTGACAGGAACTGTGGTAGAAATTGGACTTTTTACAACTACTTTAAACACACCAGATAATGTGATGACAATTGTGGCAAATAACAAAATATTTGCTGATAATATCCAGAATTATTCCGCTAATCCTTACCGTCGTGTTGATCTATTAGCTCAACTAGCTCATGATGTTGATCATAATCAAGCGATCGCACTTTTGAAAACTAGAATCAGCCAAATCCCTAACGTGCTTACAGATCCAGCACCAGATATAGAAATTCTCACCTTTAACTTGGCTGGCCCGGTTCTAGCAGTACGTCCATATTGCCATAATGATCACTACTGGCAAGTGTATTTCGACACCAATAAAATCATCCGTGAAAGCTTTGGGGAAGCTGGCTATCCAGTTCCCGAACAGCGTTATACAGTCAATGGTTCATCTCCAAATGGAGGAAACGTTTTGATCTCCATGCCATCAGAAATAGGGTAAATATTCAGATAAAACTTTTTTCTCAGCTGAGTTTAAAGGGTTTGTACCAATTTTATGTGAGGCTATTCAGAATCATGAACTCAATTTAATTATCCGTCTTTATCTGTATTTCTCTGCGGTTAATTATTATTGATACATTATTCTATGCAACTTCATATCAATTTGGTATTAGAGAAAATGGAATTTAAAAAGTTTCAATATTTAAGAACAGGTAGGGTTTACACCTTACCTGTTTTATTGGCTCTACGGTACTTGTTATGCTAAATTACCAAGTCGATAAGAGGGAACTCTTAACAGGGGAAAAGAGACAATATTATGCAATAATGTTAAAAATTCTGCATCATTTCTTATACAAATTAAGGTTTCTGGGATTTTTTGCCTAGATTTTGCATATTAGGTACTGAAGAACTATTTTATTTACCAATACTTCTATGAAAATCTCGTGTAATTGAGAAAGTCAAAAACAATACCTGACATCCCGGAGAGTATTTAATGTTAAAAAAATTGCTATGAGACAGACCCAGGTATATTAAAATTTGGCATATATATATTATTCGTTGCCTTAAATTTTAGTGGAAAATAAATAATAAATAAAGCATATCATATCCAATATGAAGAGTATGTAAAAAATGAATATTCAATCTAGATAATGGAAAAAGATAGATTATTATGTATTTAATAAATAAACCTGGTCTTGCTGGATATCAAGCTAAAATACACCAAAGTCACAAAATTAACTTCAGGAGCAATAAATTAAACTATTATTGCGTTAGTTAATTAAAGTTTTGCTTGAAGCTTTCAGAAAGATCAATCATAAGGCGAACTTTCAATATAATTTCAGGGAAGAGAGCAGTTCGCACAATATTAGAAGTAAGGAGTCAAGATTTATAATCCAGAATGTTTGTCAGAACCAGGATATCCATCTTAGACAATTTCATATCCCATCACTCCAATATCTGACAAGCAATGTTAATTATGGATCATCTATTCTGAATCCTTACTATTAATCTACAAGTAAATACACGGCAATTTGTATTTTCTATACCAGGTAGCCATAACATTTGTCATTCAAATTAGTAATTGACAAAGTGGATGTAGCCTTCATCTATCAGAAATGACTTTTGGGTATTTTTCGCGTTTTAAATTAGCAAGACCTAGTTTCCGAACAACCTGATTAAAATTCGGAGAAATTATGACAATTATCTTTGGTGATGACCATCCAAATAATTTGGTTGGAACAGCTGATCATGACATTATTGATGGTCTGGGGGGAAATGACATTCTCAAAGGTAAAGATAGCAATGATACCCTTGAGGGTAGAGAGGGTGATGATAGACTAGAAGGTAACAATGGCGACGATTCATTATACGGGCATAATGGACGCGATGTCTTAAATGGTGGAGCAGGCAACGATTTCCTGATGGGTGGAGCAGGTGACGATACTTACATAGTTGATAGTACAGGAGATGTTGTCAGTGAGGACAATGGATACGGTCAAGACGCAGGTGGTACTGATATAGTCAAGTCTTCTGTAACTTGGACTTTAAGTAATTATGTTGAAAATCTTGTCTTCACTGGCACAGATAGCATTAATGGTACAGGTAACGCCCTCAACAATATCATCAAAGGCAACAGTGCCAATAATTCGCTTTATGGTGAAGCTGGTAATGATAACCTGGAAGGTAACGAAGGCAACGATATACTCTACGGTGGTGATGGCAACGACGTACTAGATGGTGGAGTTGGCAACGATACGCTCTATGGCGGTGCAGGTAACGACACTTACATAGTTAATAGTACAGGAGATGTTGTCAGTGAGGATAACGGCTCTGGTGGGGACGCAGGCGGTACTGATATAGTCAGGTCTTCTGTAACTTGGACTTTAAGTAATTATGTTGAAAATCTTGTCTTCACTGGCACAGATAGCATTAATGGTACAGGTAACGCCCTCAACAATATCATCAAAGGCAACAGTGCCAATAATTCGCTTTATGGTGAAGCTGGTAATGATAACCTGGAAGGTAACGAAGGCAACGATATACTCTACGGTGGTGATGGCAACGATGTACTAGATGGTGGAGTTGGCAACGATACACTCTATGGCGGTGCAGGTAACGACACTTACATAGTTAATAGTACAGGAGATGTTGTCAGTGAGGATAACGGCTCTGGTGGGGACGCAGGCGGTACTGATATAGTCAGGTCTTCTGTAACTTGGACTTTGAGTGATTATGTTGAAAACCTTGTCCTCACAGCCACAGATAGCATTAATGGTACAGGTAACACGCTGAACAATATCATTAAAGGCAATAGTGCCAATAATATTCTCTATGGTGAGGGTGGCAATGACACTATTGAGGGTAACGATGGCGATGATGTGCTTCAGGGTGGTGATGGCAACGACGTACTAAAGGGTGAAGTTGGCAACGACACACTTTTTGGTGGTGCAGGTAACGACACACTCTTTGGTGGTGCTGGCGCTGATATCTTTGGCTTCAATAGTTTCAGTGAAAGCCTTGATAATATTAAGGACTTCAATGTAGCTGAAGATTTTATTCAAATATATCCGCCTGGTTTTGGTGGAGGGTTAACTGTATCCCCACTTGACCCTAATCAATTTACCATTGGTTCCAGTGCGACGACCGGTGAGCAGCGATTTATCTATAACAATAGTACAGGCGCACTTTTCTTTGACCAAGATGGAAATGGTACCGCATTTGTTCAGACGCAATTTGCACAGTTATCTACAGCACTATCCCTCAGTGCAGCCAATTTCATTGTTTTAGTCTAATTGTGATATCAAATTCTGTTGTCTAGAGTTGACAGGACTCTAGCAGAGAACGTATAAATTAATCCTGTGAGAATCCATCTCTTCAATAACATGAAGGGGTGGTATTTTTCCATTAATCCGGATTTATGCACAGTATTTATCTGTGATAGCGCAGAGTAACGTAAGTCATGGACTGGGTTTAAGGGTGTAGGAGTTTTTCTGTATTCGACCTTGATTTTTTTATCATTTTACATAAATAATAAAGCCTGTTTCCATTTCCGAAACCAAAGTAGATGCAGCTGTAGACACAGGTTAGCTTAACTGTTAAACACAAGCCGCATCTCAGCCGTGATGGTTAAAGAAATAGCAATTAGCACCCGTGGATTAACTAAGCAATTTGAACGACACGTTGCAGTGAACGATGTTGACTTAGAAATTCAGATGGGCGAAGTTTACGGATTAATTGGCCCTAATGGTGCGGGTAAAACAACTTTAATTAGAATGTTAGCCGCAGCAGAAGAACCAACTACAGGAGAGATTTATATTAATGGCGATCGCTTACTTCGTGATCAAAGCAACTCCAACCTCAAGCGTCACCTGGGTTACTTACCCGATGACTACCCACTCTATGAAGATTTAACAGTCTGGGATTATCTAGATTATTTTGCTCGTTTATATCGCTTGCGGGAACCACGACGCACACAACGTCTACACGAAGTTTTAGAACTCATCCAACTTGGTAATAAGCGTAACAGCATAATTTCTACCCTCTCACGGGGGATGAAACAGCGTTTAAGTTTAGCCCGCACCATTATTCACGAACCGATTCTACTGCTTCTAGACGAGCCGGTTTCTGGTCTTGATCCTATTGCGAGAATGCAGTTTCGGGAAATTATCAAAGCTTTGCGAGAAGCGGGAATGACGATATTAATTTCTTCCCATGTTCTTAGCGACTTAGCCGAGTTGTGTACCTCCGTAGGCATCATGGAACTAGGATTTCTGGTAGAAAGTGCCTCACTACAACAACTTTATCAACGTTTAGCCCGACAGCAGATTTTAGTATCAACTTTGGGCAACATAGATGCATTGGTAAGTGAACTCAAAAATTATCCCTTGGTGGAAGAGTGGGAAGTAATACCTAGTAAAAATAGTGTGCGAGTTAATTTTTCGGGAACACAGGAAGATTGCGCTGAATTATTGCGATCGCTTATCAGTACAGGTATACCCTTAACTGACTTTCACTGCACCCAAGAAGACCTAGAAACTATTTTCCTAAAATTAGGTCATAAACAAGCATCCTAATTAGTTAATAATTCTCAGTTTTAAATTTTGGAGATTTTTTCTATGATAGTCAATTTTATAGACAGAGTAGGTGAATGGAATCCCCAACTATTCCGAGAACTGAAAGGACGATTTAAACCTTTTAACGTCCTAATTGCTGTTGCATCATCCTTACTACTGCAAATCATTGTTTTTCTATTTCAATTACGAGAATTTCCCGATGATAAATACTCTCTCAGGGCAAATTATTGTACTTTGAAACAAGGATATCAAAACCAAGAACAACAACTTTTCCATCAGCAAGAGCTACTTTACCAAAAAATAGCTAATTATCGACAAATTAAATTATCAGACAATACCATAATCCCCAATTTAGAAGCGGAAGTTAAGCAAATTGGAACAGAAATAACTAAGTTGGAGAAGTATTTGTCCCAGAATATTTGTCCTCCTGATCAAATTAACTGGCAATTGTGGTGGAGAGATCATTGGGAATACTTCTTTTTAACATTTAGTGTAATTTTTGTTTTTACACTATTAGTAGCTGGAACTTATTCACTCATCAGCGACTTAGCTAAAGAAGAACAACGTGGTACACTGAATTTTATTCGCCTCAGTCCACAGTCAGAAACCACTATTTTGACTGGAAAAATCCTCGGAGTACCCAGTTTAATTTATCTCTTTGTCCTGACAGCAATTCCTCTACATTTCTGGGCTGGACATTCTGCTAAAATCGCCTCTAGTTATATTGTCAGTTACTACATAATTCTTGTTGCTAGTAGCATTTTTTTTTACAGTGCTGCACTTCTATTTGGTTTAGTTAGTCGCTGGTTTAGCAGCTTTCAACCTTGGTTAGGTAGTGGTGCTGTCCTCTTGTTTTTGTTTCTGACAATGACAGTAGTATCGTCTTACACTAATATCAATAATCCTTTAGCTTGGTTTCGGTTATTCAGCCCTTGGGAGATCACAGCTTATCTGTTTCCTAACTTGTTTCGTGTATATAATGGTTCTGCAATGGAAAATTTGCAAATTTTCTATGTACCAATTGGAAAAAATTTAGTTAGCTTAGTTAGCATTCATTTAATCAATTATGGGATTTGCACTTACGGTATTTGGCAAGCAATGAAACGCTGCTTTCGTAATCCCAATGCCACTATTTTGAGCAAGGGACAAAGTTATTTATTTATAGCTTTTTCTCAGTTCATGTTTGTCGGATTAGCAATGCAAAACATTGAAAGAAGCAAACAAGATGTTGATATGATTGCTGTAGTAGCATTTCTCAACCTAGCTTTAGTTCTCTGCTTAATTGCTATTCTCTCACCTCATCGCCAAACTGTCCAAGATTGGGCAAGGTATCGACACCAAAATCAGAGAAATAAATCTTTATGGCAAGATTTATTTTCAGGTGAAAAAAGCCCTGCCCTCATGGCAATAGCCATTAACTTAGTAATTGCTACTATACCTTTGATAGTTTGGATTTCACTATTACCAGAAGATTTATCCACTAGCGATTTTGGGAAGCTTAAAGCACTTTTAGCTATCGCTTTATCTATCAGTTTAATGATGATTTGTGCTACCATTGCTCAGTTAATGTTACTGATGAAAAACCCTAAACGCCATATCTTTTCAATTGGTACTGTGGCTGTAGTAATGTTTTTACCACCCATTATTTTCCAATCTCTTGGTATCTACGCTTCCAAAAATCCCACTATTTGGCTATTTTCTACCTTTCCTTGGGCAGCCATAGAATACTCTGAAGCTACAACAATTTTCATGGCATTACTGGCTGAATTTACTGTTTTAGCTTTGTTAAACTTCCAATTAACAAGACAAGTCAAAGTTTTAGGTGAATCTGCAACTAAAGCATTATTAGCAGGAAGATCATAATACCAATTATATATGAGGCTGTACAGAATGATGACATCAATTGAATTATCCGCCTTTATCTGTGTTTATCTGCGTTTATCTGCGTTTATCTGCGGTCAATTATTCTTGATATCTTATTCTATGCAACTTCATACCAATTTGGGATAAGACCAGATTAAAAGTAAACAATTACCAATTTATAACCGTCGGTATAAGTATTTATCGGCGGTTAAAATTTGTAATAAAAAAGTTAATATACTATCAGATAATGATAATAAAAATTATTGATTGATATGATTCCAATAAATTCATGAAAAATTCGCTAAAACTACCCCAAAAGTTAATGCTGCTAGGTTCAGGAGAACTAGGGAAAGAATTTGTAATTGCTGCACAACGTTTAGGTAATTATGTCATTTCAGTTGACCGCTATGCAAATGCTCCTGCTATGCAGGTTGCTGATTGTGCAGAAGTTATTTCTATGCTTAGTGCCGAGGATTTAGAAACTGTTGTTAACAAACATCAGCCTGATTTTATTATTCCCGAAATTGAAGCGATTAGAACTGAAAAATTACAGGAATTTGAGAACCGGGGAATTACTGTCATTCCTACTGCGGCGGCGACTAATTACACGATGAATCGTGATAGAATTAGAGAATTAGCGCATCAAGAATTAGGAATTAGAACAGCTAAATATGGTTATTCAGTAACTTTAGAAGAATTAATTGCCATTTCTGATCAAATTGGCTTTCCCAATGTTGTTAAACCTGTGATGTCATCTTCTGGAAAAGGTCAATCTGTAGTACAAGATAGAACAGAAGTTGAGAAAGCTTGGAATTATGCTATTTCTAATTCTCGTGGTGATAGTCAAAAAGTAATTGTAGAGGAGTTTATTAATTTTGAGATCGAAATTACTTTACTCACAATTAAACAGTGGAACGCACCGACAATTTTCTGTTCTCCTATTGGACATCGCCAAGAAAGAGGAGATTATCAAGAATCTTGGCAACCAGCAGCTATTTCTGAAGATAAAATATTAGCATCTCAAGAAATAGCGAAAAAAGTTACTGATGCTTTGGGTGGTGCGGGAATTTTTGGAGTTGAATTTTTTATTACTAAAGATGAAGTAATTTTTTCTGAACTTTCTCCCAGACCTCATGATACAGGGATGGTAACATTAATTTCCCAAAATTTGAATGAATTTGAATTACATTTGCGGGCAATTTTAGGCTTACCTATTCCCCACATAGAACAGTTAGGTTTTTCTGCTAGTGCAGTCATTTTAGCTTCTGAAAAATCTGATTCTATTGCTTTTACTGGTGTGGCTGATGCGTTAGCAGAAAAAGATGTAGATATTAAGCTATTTGGTAAACCTACGGCTCATCCCTATCGACGCATGGGGGTAGCTTTGGCGAAAGGTGCTGATGAGAAAGAAGCGAGGGAAAAGGCAACAAAGGCAGCTAATAAAGTTAAATTAGTTTGACATCCTGGAACCTCACCCCCAACCCCCTCTCCGTGAACGGAGAGGGGGCTACTATTTTTTTCCTCCAACAAATGTAAACAGTCAGAGAATACTTAGTATTAGCATAGTTGGGAAGTGTCGATTAGCAATAACTACGAATTGGTAAATTCTATCGAGTAAAACTGTCATTAGAATCAACTGAAGCAACAGGGACTTGTTGATTTAGGTAGTCATAAACTAATCGAGAAACTTCACGAATAAATTCTCTACCTCTCACATCTTTATAAGGACGTTTGACAAAAATTGCTGCTAGATAATGCTTACCATTAGGCATTGTCACGAATCCAGCATTACCAATCAGAAAGCCAATGTCGCCAGTTTTGTGAGCGATAATAGCACCTTTACCCAAACCAGCAGGAAGCAATGTACGAGTTTTGGTATGGCGTAAAATATCTAAAGCTTGTTCTTTGCTTTGGCTAGAAACTAACTTGTCATTTACTAACAAAGCTAATGCACGCGCCATGTCTTGGGAACTGGTGGTATTAGTTCCTTTGAAGTCGCCTAAAAGACGACGAATGACTGTATTTTTTAGCCCCCAACTACGAAAACGCCCATTGAGTTTCGCTGCTCCACCTAAGCGATCAATAATCATGTTGGTGGCGGTGTTGTCACTAATGACAATCATTTTGGTGATGGTTTCTAAAGCGGTGTATTTTTTACCAACTCGCTCATATTGCATCACTCCTGAACCATTTGTGACTAAATCACGCCGCATGGTTAGTTGGTCATTTAGGCTGACTCTACCTGCGTCTAATTCTTGAAAAAAGGCCAGAAGAATAGGCAGTTTAATGGTGCTGGCAGCTGGAAAAACGCGATCGCCCCCTATATCTAAATAATCACCATTATCCAAATCCAAAAAGAACATCCCCGTTTGCAGAAAACTGTAACGATTCATTAACGCTTTAATCTGCGGTTCTAAACCCTTCATGGGCGAATGTAAGGGAACCACACCAGCAAACAGCTTACTCTCAGAAAGATTTGGCGAAGCCTTAATTTGTGGGGTATTCAGCCTCGTGACAGGTTTAGGTAAACGTACAGACAGATTAGCTGATTTTTTAACAGTAGGGGAAACCTGAATTTTAGTACTATTTAGCCTGCTGGAATTTTCTTTAACTGGCTTGGGTAACTGCACAGACCAATGATTAACTGATTCTTGTTGCAGTTTCACCTGTGTGGGGTCGAAGGTGTAACCCGGTGCTAAGGTAACTACTATGCGAGTATTCCCTGGGTTAATTTGTGCTATTTTCACTTCTCTAATTATTACCCCCACCCTTTGACTAACTGGAGAAGATCCCAGAGTAACTCCTGGTAAGTCAATAACTAAACGATTAGGGTTAGCAAGCTGTACTTGCGGTTGTACCTGTTCATCTGTGGAGAACTTGAGATGATTACGGTTACTGTCAAAATACCAACTAGCAATAGTCGCTGCTTTGACAGTTGAACCAAATAGGAAAACACTTAAAAAGCTGGATAAAAGCCAGCTTGCTTGGAAAAGATTGGTTTTGTGTGTGAGTTGCATGAGTGAGGAGTTATCGAGAAGAAAACGAAAAGCAATTGCTCGCTATTAAAACACAATATGGAAAATTTGCATGACTCACACGCCAAAAAGTCAAACAATTTTAGATTTTAGACTTCGTCGTGAGCGCTCAGTCGAACGATTTTGGATTGACCTCAAGGATAAATCTGGTGGGTTGTAACATCCAGAAATCATTGCTCAAAGTCCCAAATCGACAGCAATGCGATGAGCGCAAGCAAACCCAGAAAACGCCACCGCATTCAAACCCTGACCTGGAAAGGTACTATCCCCCACACAATACAGCCCAGGAATAGCTGTACGATTAAAAGGCATTCCCAACAACCCCCATAACTTACGCCTGGGTATAGGGCCATAAGTGCCATCTATACGACCTAAAAAACGACGGTGGGTCAGCGGTGTCCCTACCTCTAGATAATCTAACCCAGCATCTAAACCAGGAAAAATCTTTTCTAGTCGTTCAATAATTCTTCCTGCTGCTTGTTCTTTCTTGTTTTCATATTCACTTGGTGTAAGTCCTTGCCAATCAGCTATCCAGTGTGGTGTAAAAGCATGGATAATGTGGTATCCTTTGGGGGCTAAATCTGGGTCAAGTAGTGTGGGAATAGAAACGAAAATTGTTCCTTCAGCTAACTCCATTTTTTGCCAATCTTCTAACAAAATGTGATGACATTCTGTAGCAGCCTGTAAAACTGACGCTTTTACCCCCAAATGCAAGCTTAAAAAACTAGGCGATTTTTGATATCTTTGTTGCCAATTCTTCTCATTAACTGGTATTCTCTCTGACGGTAGTAATTTTTCAAAAGTATCCCAACGGGTAGCATTAGAGACGATGCGTTTGCCATGATAAACTTTACCATTAGCTAATTGAACACCTACAGCTTGTCCTTGTTCAGTGAGAATTTTTGTCGCCCTGGCTTGGTACTGAATTTTACCTCCAGCTTTTTCTAAACCCTCAACTAATTTTTGGGCAATTTTTCCTACTCCACCTTTGGGATAGTTAACTCCTCCATAGTGTCGATCAGAAAAAACCATGCCAGCATTAATCATTGGTGTCATTGCGGCTGGAACTACTGACCAGCAATAACACTCTATATCAATAAATTTTAATAATAGCGGATCTTGAATATAACGCTTTGCTAAATCTCCTACATTCAAGGGTAAATACTTAGCTAAACCCAGACAGGCTAAGGGATGTTGTAAGAATACTCGCAGTAAATATCCTGGTTCTTCTAATGACAGTAATTCAAAGCTATTCAGATAATTAAAAACTTTTTGGCACTCGTCATAAAAGCGCCGAATACCTTGTTCTTCATGGGGAAAATAAGCTATCAGATTTTGTAGAAATTTTTCATAATTTTGGTCAATTTTAATATCTAAATTGTTAGGTAGGTGATAATGAATCTGTACAGGATCTGCTATTGATTCTAGGCTGACATTCACGGCTTCTAAAGCGCGGGTGAGTAAGTTGGTTGTCCCTTTTTTCCCTAAACCAAAAATCATTGATGCACCAACATCAAACGTATATCCTTGGTGTTGAAAATAACCCGCGCTGCCTCCAGGAATGAGATAACTTTCCAGTACCAGGACTTTAGCTCCTTTGGCCGCTAACTGGGTGGCTGTTACTAAACCACCAATACCAGAACCAATAACAATGACATCAAATAATTCGTAATTCATAATTTGTAATTCGTAATAGAGCCTATGGCAGAATGAATGTAATTTATAATACTGCTACGCAAAAGTAAGCAATTTAATAAAGCCTACGGCAGGATATATGGACTTAATTTAAATGTATTTTACCGAACAGAATTCAGGAGTCAGGAGTCAGAATGAATTCTGTGCGAGTGGCGGATAAATAACCGGGTTTAAGACCCCCACTAAATCGTAGATTTGGTGGTCTTTAATCAGTCGCAGGTCTGAATCCTGGCTACTGACTCCTGACTCCTTCTTCAAATTACTGACATTTTATTGGATAATACGCAAATAAAAATTACATTCCTCAAAATAATCAAAAAAAAGAGGGACAAACCTGCTGCTGCTGGCTATCCCGTCTGCCGATCCTTTAAAGAGAGGAGAACACTAGATAATAATATAGCCTTGATTGAGAATATATGTCAACTATTAATGCAAAAATATCTCAATTATCTGAATGAACCTGACTATCACCCAACCAAAGTTGGGATCAGCCACTTACTGGAAAGAGTATGATGTTGTATCAGTTCCCATATAATTAAAGGCTGTCCATTTCTTGCTATGACACAACAATTGCTTGTTTATGTCCCACCTCATCCGCTAATCAAGCACTGGTTGGCAGTAGCTCGTGATGTGGCTACGCCTCCAGTCTTATTTCGTGCTGCTATCACTGAGTTGGGACGATGGTTAACTTATGAAGCGGCCAGAGATTGGTTGCCGACTCTAGAAACAACTGTGGAGAGTCCATTGGCTCCCTGTCCGGCAACTTTCATTGATCCACAAGTACCTGTGGCAGTTGTGCCGATTCTCCGGGCTGGTTTAGGCTTACTAGAGGGAGCGCAGACATTGTTGCCTTTGGCAAAAATTTACCATTTGGGTTTGGTGCGAAATGAGGAAACTTTAGAACCCTCTTGTTATCTAAATAAATTACCAGAAAAATTTGACCCGGAAACACGGGTGTTAATTACCGATCCGATGTTGGCAACGGGAGGGTCTATAATGGCAGCAATGGCAGAATTGACTAAAAGAGGTGTTGAACCGGCGTTGACAAGGATTGTTTGCGTTGTGGCAGCACCACCAGCTTTGCAAAAGTTGAGTGCTGATTATCCTGGTTTAACAGTTTACAGCGCGACTATTGATGGGGTGGTGAACGATAAGGGATATATTGTACCGGGATTGGGGGATGCAGGCGATCGCATTTTTGGGACTTAGGCTAGTAGGATGCACCTAAAGCATGAAAATAGCTTAAATACTTTGAAACTTGCAGATTGAAGGCGGTAAAAATATGAGTCAAAAAGATGGTTTTGCCAGCGGGTTCTTATTGGGGACTCTTGTTGGTGGAGTAGTTGGTGGGGTATTGGGTACGGTGCTGGCATCTCGACGGGATGCACAATTGGCAGCAGATGAGGAAATAGGACTCTCTGATAGTTCCATCCCTGGAAATAAAATAGCAGCCAAAAGACGGCAGATGAGAGCAGCAGCTAATGAGGGTTTAGAAATGGAAACCGCAAGGCGATCGCTAGAAGATAAAATTGCTCAACTGAATGCCACAATTGATGATGTGCGAAACCAGTTGGGGAATGTCAACGGTACTTCATCGCGGCCAGTTGAAGGTTCCGTCTCTCAGGACTCTTGAAAAGCTTCTGTAACATAGCGCAATCAGGAATTCTCATCAATGTGGGAGCTATTTGCAGACTCAATGCCATTGACTCAATTAAAATCAATCATAAGACCGTTTTTGTCACTTAGCAGGAAACTAACCCATCCATGTATTTACTGTTTAACACATTAGCTACCTTTATTACCATCTATGGCTATTTGCTAATTAGCCGGATTTTATTGACCTGGTTCCCCCAAATCAACTGGTATAACCAACCATTTGCCGCTTTGAGCCAGATAACTGATCCTTATTTGAATCTGTTCCGTTCAATTATTCCTCCATTAGGTGGGATGGATTTTTCTCCAATGGTAGCGATTATATTGCTGCAAGTTTTAGGTAGTGGATTGCAAGGTTTTATGTAACCGATGATTGACAACCGCTCCACATTCAACTAAAAAATGTTAAGTCTGGGCTAACTAGCCCAGATTTATCAACGTCTAACTTGTCCGCTAAAACCAGTAGCTTTAAACTGCTTCAGCTGTAATGGAGTCGGCTGATTTGCAGGTACAGAAATTCTGAACTCAAAATCACTAATACCTGGCGGAACTTCAGCAATTGAACCAATACGGGTGCGATTTTGCATGACTGAATCATTGTTGGCATCATAGATGCGTCCAAAAATATCTGCGTCATAAACTGTTTTGTAAGTGCTATTTTCTGCCTTACCTGTGACAATATAGCAACTTGCGGCCGCTGAACCGCTACTAATAACAGCACCTTTTGCTAGTTCTGCTGGACAATCTTGATAGGAGATATCAAATAGTCTAATTTGTGTCAGCGCTACAGCAGGGGGAGTAAACACCCAGGAAAGAACAACAATGAGGCCAGAAACGAAGATAAGGGTGAGCGATCGCAACCGCATAAAACACACCATCACTTTATTAAAAGATTATACTGAACTTTTAACCTCAGCTTACCTGAATTTTACAGTTAAGGAATTGGAAACTTAAATTTAAGATTGTCATAATTATAAAGATAGACCTTCAATTGCTAGTATCCTATGACGACCGATGAGATTGAAGCAGCCTTGCGAACAGCCTTTAAACGTTGTGATGCAGCCAGCTGTCCTCTCACTGATATGCAGAAACAAATATTACTGCAAATAGTCGAGCAAATTCAGAAAAACCCAAGCTCCCCGGTATCAGATATTGCCAATCCCTTAGATGAACTGACTCCAGAGGAGTTGGAAGCATTTTTACAGTTCGTAAAAGCAGAAGAAGAACAAAACCGCACTTGGAAGGTGCAATTGCTCAATGATTGGTTGTTGGCACAAGATTCGGGAAAAGTGCAATTTATCCGCCAACGCTATGGCTTACAGTGGTTGAATCGGGTTGAATCATACCATTTTGACAAGTATTCTTATTTTGAAGAAGCACTACAGTTCAAAATAGGCGATCGCATAGAAGTTTCTAATGCACTGTGGGAATGGATACCAGAGGATGACTCCTCTCAGCGGGAATGGTTTCCCTGTATAGTCATTAAGGTTGATGAAATTTGTGATGGTGATGATGCCTTTACCAGTTGCCTCATTCGCTTCTTGAATGGCACTGAGTATGAAATTCAAGGCATCTTTGAATGGAATCGCTATAATTGGCGTTGGCCGCAGAAGTAGAATAAATAACTGAGTCAGACGAGCAAGAAGCAACCTATACCTCATTTACTTTTTTAAGCGTTTGGTAATTTTTTTATTCAAAAATATATTTCTTTCTATATAGATATCTAATATAAATTGTATCTCTTATGATGGAGGTTTTTACCTACTTTATTAGATAAATTGAGTAGGTAATCATTAAAAAAGGCAAATTAAATGAGCTTAGAAGAACGGGCTAAAGCCACAGCTAAAAATATTGAAGGTAAAGCGCAAGAAGCCGCAGCAAATATTACTGGTGATCCAAAAGATAAAGCTGAAGGTAAAGCTAAACAAGCAGAAAGTCAAGTCCGTCACGCTGCCGAAGATGTAAAAGATAATATCAAGGAAAAGCTTGATTAGATAAATTCAAAATTTCGTAGTTGCATAACAATGCAACTACGAATAAAAATTATTTTATGAGGAGATAAATATGATTCTGCTTCAGCAGATACGGCAAATTTTGATGCCTTTAATCTTAATTCTAGTGTTAACTTTGACCGCTGCTTGCGGTGGGGGAACAGTTACAGAAGCTGACCGTACAACCACACCATCAGCAATTGGGAGAGATGTTACCTATGCAGAATTAGAGCGTGGTAATACTCCAGGGGGACAGGCTTTTGGCAAGTGGGTAGTGCAGACTTCTAAAGGATTAGTTCAAGATGCTTATGTCAGAGATAATAATAAACTAGGTGTGGTTATTTCTCCTCAAGTTAAACCGAATGAAGTAAAAGCATTAGCAAAATCTTTAGCTCAAGGGTTTCACAAAAATTTTCCTAACCAAGATGTAAAAGTCTTGATGTATGCTCCTGATAAAAAACTGATCCTAACTGCTGATTATGATGCTCAGTCTAACCAAGTTAAGTATAGCTAGGAAAATTAATAACTAAAATCTAGTAAAAATAAGGAGATATATCAAATGGCAAATAGTGAACAATATAGAAGTGAAGTTCTGAAAGATTTAGCACAAGGAAATGTCGAATCTTTAGATAATATTCCAGCCGATACTACAAATGAATATCAAAGCTTTGATGATTTCGCCCAGAGGACAACAACAGACCAACGTCGGCAATTATTTAATCAGTCTTTATCTCCTGAACGTATCCCTGCCAGCGAAATGGAGCCAGAATTGCAAAAGGCAATTTCTCAAATTAAACCCAATGAACGGGATGATGTTGCCAAGGCTTTTTTCAAACAGTTAAAAGAACGAGGACTGGAGGATAAACGTTTAGAACAACAGTTAAATCTTTCTACTCATCACCCTAACCGTATGACCGCTGATGATGTCAGCAAACTTGCATCTTTTACCTATCATAATCACCCTGATGTTTTTCGTGAGGTGTTAGCGGAACAGCCAGGAATTATGAAGTTTCTTAGTAATCCTATTGTCGCCGGAATTATCGGTATTGCAGCAGCTAAATGGTTGGGAAGTCGGAAATGATCATCTGTAATTTTGTAGGGTGGGTAATGCTCACTCTACACTTCATTTAGGGACTTCCAAATAAAAAAACACTCAACCACCTAACGTAAAAAATCTCTCAAATCCTTATTCCTCCGTGTCCTCTGCGCCTCTGCGGTATGGCTAACGCCACGCTCCGCGAACGTTAATCTGGATAATTTATTTCTTGGAAGTCCCTTACCTCATAAATCAAAATATAGATATTATCGTTTAATTTGGTTAGGAAAGTCAGGAAATAACAAAGATTTTTCTAATTCACCTTGTTCATTATAGAATCTTATTTGACCTTGTTCATTACATAACCATACTTCAATTGCTTGAGCTTCTAAATATAATTGTTTCTTAAATTCCATTTCATCAAGGGTGTTACCAGTTGATTTAACTTCTATACAAATTTCTGGTGCGATAGAAGCTGATATTTCATCTTGTATTTGATCAAATCTTGCTTCTGAACACCAAACCACATCAGCTACTTTAACACCATGTGATGTGTTTATTGCACATTCTGGCATTACTTCACCAGTTTTCAATAAAGATTCTAACTAAACGTTGGATTCTTACTTGATAAAATGAATATTAAATTTTCACAGGACTCATTACAATTTGTCCCCATTTATTCAATTCAATCTTAAAGGGTAAATTTTGTAATTGTTTATTGTCACAAACTTATTCCCATTTCATAGTCAATTACCTAGAGGGATCAGATCAATATCATCTTAACTTATTGGTGCTTGATTATCAATTCAGACTTAGGGTATAAAATCTGCATTCAGAACTTCTGTTAAGGAGAAAGGACACTCTTCGGGGAATAGATTTGAGGAAAGTTGATATTTATTAATTGTATCTTTTCTAGCGTCTTGATAACAGTCTAAAAATACATCATTTAAAATAGCTTTTAAACTAGGACTATCTGCGAAAGTATATGCTATTTGTCGTCTTTGCTCCACGACAGTATTACGCCAACCTCTAGCATTATACTCTTTTTCCTCTGTCCAATATTTTAGTTTTAATAAATGTTCAATTAGGAGAACTAGGCGAGTTTTCAGTTCTTTCTTTTCCCTCCTTCCCATACTATCAATTTCTTCAATCAAATTCTCAATATCTAGTTGTTCTAAGTTTCTTTCTTTCAATTGTTGAAGTGTCGTTTGTATCCACAAATAAAAATCTTGCTCATATAATGTTTTATTGTTATCAATTGTCAGCATAAGAGTTTATCCTTCAAGTTCTATTTTTGCATGAGGATGGAATTCCAAAAATATCAGCGATTCCTTAGTCTTTGTAATACTTCATCGGCTGGTATTAACGTAACTTGACCTTCATCTATTGCCTGGATGCGATTTGCAATTTCTGTTTCCCAAGCAGCCTCAACTTCAGGATTAATTTCATCAAGACTTTTGAGAAGATGTTCAGCAAGCATCGCTCTGTATAGGGGAGGTAGGGTTAATACTGCTCCAAAAATTTCGTCGTAAGTAACGTTAGCCATACAGAAAACTCCTTACAGAGTGTGGTAATGGCATCTTAGCATAAATGCGCTTAATCTACCTTACGGACTAGGGGTGATAATTAAGCGTGTGTCAATATATCCCCATCAGAGACTCACACAAATGGTAAGTCTCATAAGGGAGAATATGAAGCGAAATCAAGCTTCAAAAATATACTTTAGACAGCTAACTTCAACTGTTGAGATAGTTGTTGTTGAATTAAGTTAATGACTTCTGGACTCCATTTGAGAACTCGACTACTGAAGTCTGCAAACTGCTTACCTTTAATGGTGGGTTCCCATTGCCAATAATGCTTGTGCTGGTAATTCGTATCTTCCAGTATTTCATTAACACGACGAGGAGTCCATTTTTCTCCAGTCCTTTGACTAAGATGGTAGGCTATCTCTGTAACAGTGAGAGATTTCTGGGGAAGTGCTTGGTTAATGAGTCCCAAGTCTACGTTGACTGTGATTTCTAGAAGTGGTTGAAGATTGCCAATTTGTGCCATAATAAAAACGACTCCTATTTACTGCAAGGGGTTGGATTACCTGATCTGGACAATCAGGAAATAAATTTTTGCTTGTATAAAGATGTCAGCAAAGCTCCGCAAAAGCTAGGCTGACATTTAATCTATGGACGTTAAATAAAAAGCTTTCACATCCATGCTTAAGTCTTGCACTAAAACTGGATGTTGTCAAGAGTATACCCGAACTGAGTATATCATATCAAGAGTAATTTGTCAACTATAAATAAATTATTTGTGATTTGATTCCGACTCTTTTGAGAAAACAAATTTTATCTTGGTATAAAACCTAAAAGTCATACAGGGCAAGAATTAATCGCATTGGTTGAGTAAAAGATATAACAACCGCAACACCAACCATTAATTCTATTGTTGTCCCCCAAAAGCTGCCCGTTCTAGGGTCTATCTGTTGGCAGACAGCAGATGCTTAGGGACTTCCAAGAAATACATGATCCCGATTAACGTTCGCGTAGCGCATACCGCAGAGGTGCAGAGGACACAGAGGAATAAGAGTTTGAGAGACTTTTCTCGTTAGGTGGTTGAGTGCTTTTTTATTTGGAAGTCCCTTATCAGTTTACTCCAAAACAAATGCTAAATCGCTATGTACGAAGTTTATTTTGCTATTCCATATAAGTGGACTTTGCTTGTGCAGATACGATTTATACTCAAAAAGGCTTAATCATTTGATTCTATAGGTAGGGGGTTTAGCACTGCTAAACCCCTACACATCTGGGGTTTTCGTAAATTCTTCAAAAATCCATGTCCCAACGACGTTTAGTATATATTTTGTCGTCATTACTTACCCAGGAAAAACCTTAGATAAATCCAAAACTATATCAGGGAAAGAAGGCAATTTAACAAACTCATTAGGTAATAAAATCAACTTACGACGATAATCAAAATTACCTTGGGAATCTTGATTATCGTCGTAACACTCTAAACGATTATTTATTAAATTAAAAATCCAATAATCAGAAATACCTGCTTCTGCATATAAAGGTAATTTTATTTCTTGATCATATTTCAAAGTAGAATTAGAAATTTCAATTAAAACTAAAATATCAGATGGTGTGGGATGATCTATGAAATAGTCATCAGCACGATTACGGAGAATTGCTAAATCCGGTTCTGGTTCACTGTTTGGAGGTATAGATATAGGATCTTGATTTTGTAAAGTTGCGCGATTACCTAGTAATTGTGTTAACTCTCTGATTAATCGTCTATTGAAGGTTGAATGTGATTTACCTTTTGCAGCCATTTGAATTATTTCACCTTTGATTAACTCAACTCGCTCATCTTCTCTAAAGAAGCCGAGTTCCGCTAGACGGTGATATTCAGCTATAGTGAAGCGTTTAGCAGTAACTACAGTCATAAAAGTTACATAATTACAGAGCTATCTATATATTAACTCTTCCTCAAACTCTGAAAGTCCAGTTCTTAATAGTTAATAAAATAAATCCCCGACTTTTCAAAGAAATCGAGGATCTAGGTTTTACTTAATTACCAGGATTAAATTAAACTGCTGCTAATTCTGGTGTGGGACGCTTGCTGTTGCGGATACTGCTAATAGCCTCAGCATAATCTGGAGCATTAAACACAGCAGAACCAGCTACAATAGCATTAGCTCCTGCTTCCAAAACTTGCCAAGTGTTATTGGCTTTGAGTCCCCCATCAACTTCAATCCAAGGATCTAAACCGCGTTCATCACACATTTGACGCAGTTGACGAATTTTAGGAACTACACCAGGAATAAAGCTTTGTCCACCAAAACCGGGGTTAACGCTCATAATCAGCACTAAATCACACAGTTCCAGCACATATTCAATTAGTTCTAAAGGTGTACCGGGGTTAAGTACAACTCCAGCTTTTTTACCGAGTTCCTTGATTTGTCCCAAAGTGCGGTGTAAGTGAGGTGAAGCGTTATGTTCAGCGTGTACAGAAATAATATCAGCACCAGCTTTAGCAAAACCTTCCACATATTTTTCTGGTTCCACAATCATCAAGTGGACATCCAGAGGTTTGGTTGTAATGGGACGAATCGCCTCCACAACCAGAGGACCTATTGTAATATTAGGTACAAAACGTCCATCCATTACATCAACGTGAATCCAATCTGCTCCTGCTTTGTCTACGGCGCGAATGTCATCACCTAACCGACTAAAATCGGCTGATAGGATAGATGGAGAGATAACTATAGGCTTTTTAGATGGGTTTTGGGTCATGGCTGGTGGGTTTTTAAGCATATTCGTCTGTAGGCATTGTAACAAAATATGGAGTTTTTGGAAATTGGGGATTGGGGATCGGGGACAACTGACTATTAACTATTGAACAATGAACAAATTTTGGATAATTTGCGGTTTGGGTGTATCTTGTTTGAGTTTGCCGGTATTGGCTGCTGTCAAGTTTGGTAGTTCTCTAGAAAGTAGTGGAATTGATGCGCTCAAACTACACAAACCTCCTTACAATTTAACTGGTCGCAAGATTGCCATTGGTCAGGTAGAAATTGGTCGTCCAGGGATGTTTGGCTTGGATAAAGCCGTGTCTAAAAATCGTGCTTTATCTCCAGTTGCTGTGTTTTTACGCAATGCACCAGCTAAATCAAATAGTGGTGTTGATCCCCATGCTTATAATGTTGCTGCGGTGATGGTGAGTAAAGATAAAGCCTGGAGGGGAGTTGCTCCAGATGCGAGGCTATATTCTTCTGCTGTGGGTTCTACAAAGAATATGGGTCAACCAGAGGAGTGTTTATCAGCACAACATATAGCGCTGCAAAATAGTGGTGATGTTCGCGCTATTAACTTTAGTTTTGGTGAACCTTTGAATCGTGATCCCAGAGCAGAAGCTGTTTTGGATGGAAAAGCTTTACTAACGTTGTGTATTGACTGGTCTACGAGAGTTCATAATGTCGTGTATGCGATCGCAGGTAATCAAGGCAAAGGCGGGATTCCCATCCCTACAGACAATTTTAACGGAGTTAACGTTGCTTTTTCATCCCGAAGAGAGGGGATTTTTAATAAAGTTGATGTTTCTAATCTAGCAGGCAATAATCAAGGTGTGAGCGATCGCTTAGTGGGGAAAGAGATTAATATTGGTGGCAGGCGATCTATAGGTTTAGTTGCTCCTGGTAGTAATATTCCTTTACTCAATCCAGATGGTAAGTTGAACAAGTCTACAGGTTCAAGTTTTGCAGCACCCCACGTTACAGCTACTGTTGCTTTATTACAAGAATTTGCTGACCGACAAATACGCACGAATCTACCAAATTGGAGCATTGATTCTCGACATCATCAGGTGATGAAAGCTGTATTATTAAATTCAGCCGATAAAATCCAAGATAGCGGTGATGGTTTACGGTTAGGAATGACGAAGACGTTAATTGATAAACAAAATCAAGATTGGCTAGTTTCTGATGCTTATCAAAATCCTTCTATTCCTTTAGATGCTCAAATGGGAACAGGACATTTAAATGCATTTCGTGCTTATCAACAATTTCTTCCTGGTCAATGGCAACCCTCAGCACCTGTTCCCTCTATTGGTTGGGATTATAACACAATTAATGCTGCATCATCTGTAGAATATGCTTTAGCAAAACCTTTAAAACAAAATAGTTTTGTAGCTGTTACCTTAACTTGGGATAGATTAGTTGAATTAGCAGATAAAAATAATAATCAACAATATGATGTAGATGAAAGTTTTATAGATAGGGGATTAAATAACCTCGACCTTTATCTAGTCAAAGCAGACGACCTAAAATCAGAAATTGCGGCTTGTTCTTCCATGAGTGCAATTGATAATGTTGAGCATATTTTTTGTCCAGTTCCTGCTACAGGTAATTATAAAATTCGTGTGCAGTTTCAACAACAAGTGAATGAAAAAATTCAGCCTTACAGTTTAGCTTGGTGGACAGTTCCGGTCAAGTAGTAAACTATCAGGATATTCATTTAAAGAAAATAGAAACCCAATTTGGTGCTAGTCAAAATTGATGATATAGCAGCATTCAAAGTATTTATAAAATCAACTGTATACCTTACGAGAGTCTTAGGTATTGATAGAACTGAGACACCAAAAGACTTTCAACCCTCTCATCAACAAAATCCCAGCACCTGCTTTGATTTTTCAAGTACTTCTTTGGGACGAAATGGTTTAGTCAGATATAGATCAGCACCAACATCAATTCCTTTTTGTTTATCAAATTCCTGTCCCTTAGCTGTCAACATCACGATGTAGATGTCAGTCATTTGCAATTCGTGTTTAACGATTTGGCAGACTTCCAGTCCACTCATTTTAGGCATCATCACATCGAGAAAAACTAAGTTTGGTTTTTCGGTTTTAATAGTTTCGAGAGCCTCTTCGCCATTTCTGGCAGTTAGAAGTTCAACCCCTTCGTCTTCTAATTCTTCTAGGGCTTGTTCCAACAAAATTACAATATTAGGTTCATCGTCAACAATCAGAATTTTCTGGATCATATGATTTTGGATTTTAGATTTTGGATGAGAATAATTTGTAAGAATTGAGGAGACGCTACGCTATCGGTTCAGAATGCTTGTAATTATGCTTTACTAATCCGCATAATATTACCGATCAGAGAGCATAATAAAGACCACATTTTCTAGCTCCTTTTCAAAGCGTAGAGCTTTGACCAAATCGGCTTCTTGAGAGAAGATAGAATCAATGATGATCATATCAGGTTTAGCAGACCGAGCTTTACGAATACATTCTTGAGGATTAGAAGCTTCAATCACACTGTATCCCTGAGTTTGGAGAACATCAGATATAGTTTTTAAAGTCGAAGCATTTTTATCAACAACCAATACCTTTTTACTAGAAGTACCTTGGGAGAGCAGAGAGCCAATTTCGCCTAGAAGTTTCTCTGTATTGATAGGTTTAGTCAGATAGCGATCAATACCGATGTGATAGCCACGTTCCTTGTCTTCAATAATAGACAACATGATAATCGGAATATCTGCGGTTTGAGGATCATTTTTGAGAACGGCTGCCACATCAAAGCCATTGATTTGAGGCATCATCACATCAAGGAGAATCAGATCAGGACGGGATGTTTTAATCTGATGAATTGCATCGACACCGTCTTTAGCTTCCCGGACATTGTAACCTTCATTTTCGAGTTGTTGACGGAGTAATTCTCGAATGTTGAGATCATCATCAACGACCAGAATGGTTTTACGGTTTTCGTTTTGGACAGTATTTTTGGTAATGACATGATCTTTAAGTTGTTTGACAAGAGTATCTAAATTCAGACTGGAACTAGCTTGTTGTTGGCTGGTATGGGTGGGAACAATAAACGAGAATGTGCTGCCTTTGTTGAGTTCACTTTCTACCCAAATTCTGCCGCCGTGATGGTCGATGATTTGTTTGCAGATTGGTAGTCCTAACCCTGTGCCTTTGGGTTTATCGGTGAGGGTGTCACCAACTTGGCGGAATTTCTCGAAGACTTTCGGCTGGTCTTCTGGGGTGATGCCAACGCCTGTGTCAATAATACTGATGCAAACACCTTCCGGCTCTTGTTTGACACGGCAGGTGACAGCACCTGATGCGGTGAATTTAACGGCATTGGAAATCAGGTTGATGAGGACTTGGAGTAGTCGATTGCGATCGCCTATTATTTGTGGTAATCCTGGTTCAATTTCGCTGACTAATTTCAGTCCATTGGTTTCAAATAACCCGGCTGTGGACTTGGTTGCCCAATCGAGTAATTCGCTGGGGTCTAGGGGCTGCATTTGCCATTCCACTTTCCCTGCTTCCATTTTGGCGATGTCTAAGACATCGTTTATCAATGATGTGAGTCTTTCTGCTTCGGAGACGATGATGTTGAGGTTGTCGCTGACTCGTTTGATGGTTTTTTGTAGTTTGCGGTCTTCGGTTGACAGCATGGGGAAGACATTGGTTTCTAGCTTTTCTTTGATGATGGAGGCAAAACCGAGGACTGATGTTAGTGGTGTCCTGAGTTCGTGGGACACTGTGGAGATGAAGTCGGTTTTCATTTTGTCTATTTCTTTTTCCGCTGTTACATCCCGTATTAGCAATGCAGAACCAAAGCAAACAGTGGGTTCATTGGCTACTGTTCTTTTGAAGACTGCGGTTGCTACTGCCTGCCCAATGCGTTCCCTATCCAGTGCAACTTCGGCTGCAAATACCTCTCCAGGATAGGCTTGAGTTCGTTCCACTAGTTCTGCTAAACCGGATATCGGCAGTTCCTGGTAATGTCCATTGATGGCGGTGGCTGGCAATCCATACATGGCTAAAAAGGCAGGATTAAAGTGAGTAATAAGTCCGGTGGTATCTACCACCAATAAACCATCCGCTAAGTTATCCAAAATAGCATTTAAACCCTGTGCTTCTGCTAGGGTATTTTGCAGGGCGGCTGTCCTTTCTATAACTCTGGCTTCCAGTTCTTGATTTAGTTGCCGTATAGCGATTTCTGCTTGTTTGCGAGCAGTAATATCGGTATTGATTTCTAGGGTGGCGCATGGTTGACCAGATAAATCTCGTTGCACCGTCCAACGACTCTGAACAATAATAGGTACACCATCGCGGGTTGTGTGTTGCAATTCTCCTTCCCAGATACCTTGTTGCCAACACTCTGCATGGATTTCGTCTAGGGATTTGGGAAAGATTGTCTGTAGCAGGTTGTGACTGGTAATTTGGTTTTTCACTTCCTTACTACTCCAGCCATAGAGCCGTTCTGCACCTTGACTCCAGTGGGTGATGTTGTCAGCAAAGTCGCGGACTATTACGGCATCGCTGGAATGATTTAACATATCTAAGAGACGTTGATTTTCGGCTTCTGCCAACTTGCGATCATGAATATCGGTGCAGGTGCCAATCCATTCTCGGATGTTGCCATCGTCTCCTAAAACGGGCGCACCACAAACAAAAAAGTGGCGATATGAGCCATCTTTGTCACGAATTCGGTATTCAACTTCATAGAGACTGCGGTTTGCTACAGCTAGACTCCAGATTTGACCTGTGCGATCGCGATCATCAGGGTGAACGGCATTAATCCAGCCCCAGTCTTGAACTTCGGCTTCACTCTGACCCGTGTACGCTATCCAAGTAAGCATTTCACGGCTCACTGCCAGTCCTTCAGGAGTACTCACCCAGACAATTTGTGAGCTGGCAGTTACCAGAGAGCGAAACCGTTCTTCGCTTTGTTGTAGAGTTTGTTCTGCCAACTTGCGATCATGAATATCGGTGCAGGTGCCAATCCATTCTCGGATGCTGCCGTCTTCTGCTAGGACGGGCGCACCACAAACAAAGAAGTGGCGGTAAAAGCCGTCTTTGCTAAGAATTCGATATTCAACTTCATAGAGACTGCGGTTTGCTACAGCTAGACTCCAGATTTGACCTGTGCGATCGCGATCGTCAGGATGAACGGCATTAATCCATCCCCCATTCTCAGCTTCAGCCAAACTTTGACCTGTATAGGCTATCCAGCTTGCTAGTTCAAAGCAAATTCCTTCAGATGTCGATACCCAAACAATTTGTGTGGTAGCTGTCACTAAGGATCGGTATCTTGCTTCGCTTTGTTTGAGAATTTTTTCGGCATATTGGCGTTCTTGCTGGGCGCGTTGGAGGCTACTTAAGTTTTCTACACTAGACCAGATTAAGCGATCGCCATCCTTCTCAATCATCATTCCAGAAATCCTGACCGGAACTAGATGCCCATCTTTATGGATATATTCTTTTTCATAAGGTCCATATCGACCAGTTTGCTCTAAGTTCTCTAGCATTGCTCGCTCGGTAGCGGCATAATTTTCAGGAGTGATTTGCCAGTAGCTGAGATTCAGAGTTTCGGGAATAGTCCGCCCCAAAATTTCAGCATAAGCGGAATTGATATTAATTAGCGTTCCATCTGTTCGACTGAGTATAAGACCAATCGGACATTGTTCAAATAGCTGGTGATTAATTATATTATTCATCAATTTGCCTAGACATGATAAAGATTTTCCATAGCAATTTTAGATTTTGGCTGCACGCCTGATATCACATCATCGGGTAATACCAAATTAAGATGAAGTTGCATATCATTAAGATTTTAAGGTAAGCATTCAGGATACAAAATGTTTGATATAGCAGGGAACTCTTAACAGTCAGGGGGAGAAATTTCCTTCTTCCTTCTTTGTTCCTCCTGACTCCTGACTCCTGACTCCTGACTCCTTACATTTTAAGAATAATTGACCGTATTTATCTACGGATGATGATTATTCTGTGCAACCTCACATAAAATTGGTATAAGTCATTAAGTTTATTTCAAATAGAGAAAGAAATGAGCAATTAAAGTATTCCTTTCATAGGAGAGGAAATAAAGATGTACAAGATTTGGATTTTCCTGATCTTTATGCATTACGACACCGTCCAGTGCTAGACGATGATGATCTATCCATTTATCTTTTGAATCTAGTAGAACACTGAAATAAGGGCTTTTATCTGGATGAAACTTTGTTAAATCTTCGTAGCTTTGATAAAAAGGAGGTATACCAATTCCCATTGGCATATACAAGCCTTTTGGATAGTCTTTAACAGATAGTGTAGGTAGATTTTGGAGGTTGATACCACTGATGAGTAATTTATTTTTTTCCCCGGTTTTTTTATCTCCTAGTATCAACTCTATTTCCTGTAAATTTTCTTGAACACCAACAGGTTTAATATTTCTTAAAACAGCTTTTTCAAATTTACCTATTCTCCAATATTCATTTTTCCAAGGCTTATTTGAATCATAATATCCTGGTGGTCGAAAACTTGCAAACTCAATTTTATTATCTCCGCTATAGATATCGCTCCAAGTCCTTAAGTTGGTTGCTAGTGTAGTCCTTATTTTCCGACTTTGCTCTCCAGATGCAATGATCTTTTCATCCATTGGGAATTGGGCAACGATTTCTTTTTCATCGACCACATTTCTCAGTAAATTAGCATTTATGACTGTACCGCTAGGATCTTGCCAGTGTTCTAATTTCCACCAATGCTTCCAATAAGACATATTATTATTCTTTTCAAAGACATTTTTATAATGTCCCATTGGGAAGGTAAACCAACTTTGATAATAAAGTGTTTTATTATCATCCTCTTTATTAAAAATCAGAATTTCCCAAAATCCTGCATTTAAGCAATTATTAGCCAAAGCAATTTCTACAATATTTTGCTTTTCAAAACCATCTCCTCCAGTAATTTCTATATTTTTAGAATTTGCAGGAAAGCTAATTTGCTGTCTGTTCCACTCCCGGTCTGTAAAGGCAATTACTTCTAAACCTTGATCTTTTTTCACCCATTCTGGTGCTTTAGGAACTAATAAATTTAAATCAACATTTTTGATAACTATCTTTGCTGTTTTTTCATTGGTTGGCTCTAATACAAAATCAAAGTTATTTTCATCTTTTTTGATAATTGTTAATTTTCGTTGAGAATATCTTTGAAAATTTTTGCCTAATGGAGCAGGATTCGCTGGATATTCCGCATTAGAAAATTCTTTGAGTTTAACTATCATTTGATCATCAAAATCATATCTGGATTTAAACCAGAAAGCTGTAATTCCAAGTAAACCAAGAAATAGGAGAAAAGTAGCCAATAAACTCTTCTTATTGACAACTTTTAAATTAAATTTGTCTGGGAAAATGCTTATTTTTTTGAGTTTTGATAAATGGTTGTTCATTTGTTTTATTACTCTAAACATCTATGAAATTGATTTATCGAAGGCAGGAGGGAAACTGACCCCTAACGTCAGCTGCAACCAAAGGGAGAAAGGGTTTAAAAACCCCACTGAAAAGAGTTTCAGTGGCTTCAAATCAGTCGGGGATTCAGACCCGCCACTGATTTATTCTGACTTCTGAATTCTGAATTCTTCTTCAAATGGCTTACGCCACACTATCAGCAAGCCCTACTTAATATTTATTTTATAAATAGGCTCTAAACTCCACTGTGGTGGAAGCATCCAGTTGGTGAATATATACAATTGCTGGAAATTTAGATTTTAGATTTACAAGAGGAAAATGTGAAGTGTGTAATATGAAATTTAATATTTCATTATCTGGCCTTCTCACATTACCGATCAGAGAGCATAATAAAGACCACATTTTCTAGCTCCTTTTCAAAGCGTAGAGCTTTGACCAAATCGGCTTCTTGAGAGAAAATAGAATCAATAATGATCATATCAGGTTTAGCAGACCGAGCTTTACGAATACATTCTTGAGGGTTAGAAGCTTCAATCACACTGTATCCCTGAGTTTGGAGAACATCAGATATAGTCTTTAAAGTCGAAGCATTTTTATCAACAACCAATACCTTTTTACTAGAAGTACCTTGGGAGAGCAGAGAGCCAATTTCGCCTAGAAGTTTCTCTGTATTGATAGGTTTAGTCAGATAGCGATCAATACCGATGTGATAGCCACGTTCCTTGTCTTCAATAATAGACAACATGATAATCGGAATATCTGCGGTCTGAGGGTCATTTTTGAGAACGGCTGCCACATCAAAACCATTGATTTGAGGCATCATCACATCGAGGAGAATCAGATCAGGACGGGATGTTTTAATCTGATGAATTGCATCGACACCGTCTTTAGCTTCCCGGACATTGTAACCTTCATTTTCGAGTTGTTGACGGAGTAATTCTCGAATGTTGAGATCATCATCAACGACCAGAATGGTTTTACGGTTTTCGTTTTGGACAGTATTTTTGGTAATGACATGATCTTTAAGTTGTTTGACAAGAGTATCTAAATTCAGACTGGAACTAGCTTGTTGTTGGCTGGTATGGGTGGGAACAATAAACGAGAATGTGCTGCCTTTGTTGAGTTCACTTTCTACCCAAATTCTGCCGCCGTGATGGTCGATGATTTGTTTGCAGATTGGTAGTCCTAACCCTGTGCCTTTGGGTTTATCGGTGAGGGTGTCACCAACTTGGCGGAATTTCTCGAAGACTTTCGGCTGGTCTTCTGGGGTGATGCCAACGCCTGTGTCAATAATACTGATGCAAACACCTTCCGGCTCTTGTTTGACACGGCAGGTGACAGCACCTGATGCGGTGAATTTCACGGCATTGGAAATCAGGTTGATGAGGACTTGGAGTAGTCGATTGCGATCGCCTATGATTTGTGGTAGTCCTGGTTCAATTTCGCTGACTAATTTTAGTCCATTGGTTTCAAATAACCCGGCTGTGGACTTGGTTGCCCAATCGAGTAATTCGCTGGGGTCTAGGGGCTGCATTTGCCATTCCACTTTCCCTGCTTCCATTTTGGCGATGTCTAAGACATCGTTTATCAATGATGTGAGTCTTTCTGCTTCGGAGACGATGATGTTGAGGTTGTCGCTGACTCGTTTGATGGTTTTTTGTAGTTTGCGGTCTTCGGTTGACAGCATGGGAAAGACATTGGTTTCTAGCTTTTCTTTGATGATGGAGGCAAAACCGAGGACTGATGTTAGTGGTGTCCTGAGTTCGTGGGAAACTGTGGAGATGAAGTCGGTTTTCATTTTGTCTATTTCTTTTTCCGCTGTTACATCCCGAATGAGGATGACTGAGCCTAGCCACACCGCATCCTCATTCCCAGATGCTTTTTTGAAAATTGTAGTGGCTAGAGCTTGACCGATCTTGCCTTCTGCTAGATCCACCTCAGCGGTGAAGATTTTTTGTGGCTGCTTGCGGGTCTGTTGTACTAAATTGGCGATTTCAGCTTGAGAAATTGCTCGACAGTCTTTTCCTTTGAGGTCAATGTCTCCCAGTTGGAACATTTTTAGCAAAGCTGGGTTAAAGCGTGTGATTTCTCCGATAGTGTTGGTTACAAGTAACCCATCTGCTAGATTGTCAATAATAGCGGTCAGGTCAGCGAATGTTGATTGCAGTTCTGTGTCTGTCTGTTGCCGTCGTAATCGGGATATGGTTAATAACCATGCTCCTACCCCGATTAACCCACTTAAAACAATGTATAAAAGTAGGAGTTGCTTAAAGGATCTCTGCGATCGCGCATTCAACACAACAGAAGGAACATGAGTCAATATTTTCCAGCGGTAAGATTTGGCATCCACCTTGCCTTGACTGGAATCGAAAGCACGGGTCGCCCCTGTACTAGATTTAGCCCCCTGCACTGCCAGTAGCGGATACAGGGTTTTAAAGGTGAATAACCCATCAGTTGTTTGTAATTGTCCTGACTCCTGGGTGCTGATTTGCTGCCAGATATGAGGGTAAGCTTTGGCAAAAGTCTGGTCTTTACGGTCTTCGTACATGAAGCCCCACTCATTTTCTGGCTTTGAACCCTTTAGCCAATAACCATCAGCATTGAGTAGCAACGTTTCACCTAAAGTTGTCGAGTTTTCTTTTTTCAAGTTGTAGATGAACTTTTCACCCAGATAGTTAAGCACAACAACTCCTCGTTTCTGCCCCTGGGCATCAAATACAGGTGTGCCAAACCGGATCATCGGCTTAAGTGGTTGTTCAATCTGGCCTCGCTCAATATTGAGATCCAGCGGTGAAATAAAGACCTCTCCTGATTTGAGGGGAATAGTGTCTTTAAAGTAGTAACGTTTTGCCTGGACTTGCAGTTTTTCTTCAGGGACAACACTGGACTGACCTTTGTTAAAGTTGACTCTGACAACTTCTTTACCAGTTACGTCCAGAAAACGAATCTGGTCGTAGAGTTGCTTGTGCTGAGAAATGGCAAGATACTCTTTAGCGATCGCTTGTTTCAATTCCAGTATTTCAGTTGGACTTACAGCTTGGTTGAGCATTGACTGTAGCTCATTCTGAGTAGCCAGAAACATCAAGTCAGACTTGACCAAATTGAAGTCACTGGCAGCCGTTTTCGCTTGCAAGTCAACGTTACGGGTTTCGTTGATGGAGATTGCAACCCATTCAGCTTTACTTTCTGCTTGGTGAATAATTCGCAGCACACCCCCAAGCAGGACAGACAACGGTAAAAAGGTGATCAGGAATTGCTTGAGAATTCCTGGATGAGCGATTTTGAGGAATTGAGAGTTTCTTAACATAAGAGATTTCTATAGGTGTTGTTGTGAAAACGTGAACTCGATTCGATATTGAGATTTATTTATTGGTCAATATGAGTAGGGTTAGGAGTAGGGAGGTAAGTCAACAAGGTGGCATAAAGCTTTAATGAAATTGGGTACTGTTGGAACATTTGATAAATTTGCTCAGGTGATGAAGTGCTAACATCTGTTTTTTGCTGTAAAAGTCGCCGGATCAATTGAGCATGACGTATAAGTAAATCCGTTGGTTTGAGTATTGGAGTTGTTGAAGAAAAGAATCCTTCTGCATCAGGAGTGGGGGATAATTCGTTAGTAATAGGTAGTGAAGTCTCTATTTTCGGATCTGATGCGGAAATAGAGACTTCATGCTCTTGAACACTGGCTCTCACTGCACAATTCACTGGAATCTGAATCCAGAATTCTGTCCCTTCACCCGGTTGAGAACGACACTTGAGAATTCCTCGGTGTCTCTCCACAACAATTTGGTGGCTGATGGCCATGCCTAACCCTGTTCCTTTGCCTACTTCTTTTGTAGTGAAGAAGGGGTCGTACATTCGGTGCAATACCTCTTCTTTCATACCCAGTCCGTTATCGGCAATGCGAATTACCACCCACTGCTGGTCGAGGACTTCTGTCAGAATCGTGATTTGAGGAGTAGTACGTATTGCTCCATTCTCCATTTCTGCCTCCAGGGCATCAATCGCATTAGACAGGATGTTCATAAACACCTGATTTAACTGTCCGGGGTAGCATTCAATCAGGGGAAGTTTTGCATAGTCTTTAACGATTTCAATTTCCGAACTGCAAATAGCTGCTTTGAGACGATGGCGAAGAATCATCAGTGTGCCATCAATACCATCATGGATGTTGACGGTTTTCATTTGGGCTTCGTCATGGCGGGAGAAATTTTTCAGAGATTGGACAATTTCCACAATGCGATCAGTACCCAACTTCATCGAATCCAGCAGTTTTGGTAGATCCTGGATAATAAATTCTAAATCTATAGTTTCTAACTCTGATTGCAAATCTAAAGGAGCAACAGGTAAAAATTGCTGATAGTCTTGTAGCAAACTTAACAAGTTTTTGGCGTATTCGGCAACATATCTTAAATTGCCGCAAATGAAGTTTAGTGGGTTATTGATTTCGTGGGCAACTCCAGCCACAAGTTGTCCTAAACTTGACATTTTTTCGCTTTGGATCAACCTGGTTTGTGCCATTTGCAACTCACGTAGAGTTTGCTGAAGCTTTTCTGTTTGGGCTTTTGCTTCAACAGCCGCTTGACAACTTTGCTGGTAAAGTAAAGCTTTTTCAATGGCGATCGCACTTTGTGAGGCAAAGATACTCACTAGTTTGAGGTGTTCTGCTTTGTATGCGTCGGGTTTGATTGTGCCAATAGCGATCGCTCCCAGTACCCGCGCCTTGGCTCTCAATGGTACACAAATCAAAGAATTCATGTTGTTGTTCTGCCCTCCTAATCGCGGATCAGCTTGCACATCATTGATGAGTTCTGCCCGACCGGATTGCACAACATGGCCAATAATTCCCTGACCCGGTTTCGGCCGACTATGAACAAAAAACACTCCAAATTCGGCAATAATTTCAAATGCAGTTGCATCTGAATTGAGCAGCAGGATCATCCCCGCAGATGATTCAATCAATTGACTCATTTCCTGAAGTACAAGTTGGGCAATCTGTTGTGTATCCAAACTTGTGGTGAGTTGAGTTGAGATATCCTCAAACAAATCAATTTCCTGGTATCTTTCCAGCAATTCTTTAGCGAGTTCTTTCTTGTCTGCTTCTTGTTTTGCCAGAACCGAGAGTAAAGCCACCACTAGGGTTGCCTGTTTTCCCCCAACAACCCAACCGATTATTTCTCCTGACACCTCGATTGGATATCTGTTGTTCGCAATTTGCTCCCCGATGCTCATCAGTTTAGTGCCGTCTACCAGTTCAATATCAATGGCAATATTCAACTGGTTTACTAAGTCCTGAAGGAGAGACAATAACTCTTTTTTGTGAAGAATTTTCTTAAGGCTAACTGTGGACATGAAACACCTCATTGAGAACAGTTTGCAAATTGACCGTATTCAAACCAACTGGGCTATGATTTTCATGTGTCACGCCTACTACTAAGTTTCGCAATGACATTTTTTCACTTTGTCGCAGTTGCAGCTGTGCATTTTCTAGAAAAATAGCGGCTTGAGTGCAAACTAGGTTGAGGATTTCGAGGCGTAAGCTTTGCCCGTCGCAGATATGGATTGTCAATGCTTTTGTAGACTGTTTGATGGCAACCGGGAATTGTTCAGCATAGTGAACTGCTTGATTTACCATACTCCTTTGTAGAAAGAAGCTACATCTAGCATCTGCAAAAAAGATAGAAATTGTCATAAAAATATAGGAATATATTCATTTACTATATAGACTAGGTTTCCCAAAAATATTTATGGATTAACTACGTACTTTTACTAATTTTGATTATTTAAATAAGGTGATCTAAAGCTCTCCTAAGCAAGAATTATCATTAATTTTACCAGATGTTTTTGTTCTCTGTTCCCTAACTCCACTAAAGAATTTAATTGTGTCCCCATAAGTAGGTGGTTGAGAAAATTTACAACTATGTCATTGCGTATCCCTCGTCGTCACGCAAGCTATAGCCATATGTAACGAAGTGGAGTAAAGCGATCGCCAGGTTTTCAACATTTTTACTTTTCTTTACATACAGCAACCAATTTATAAATTTTAGGTTCTTAACCGAGCAGTATTGAATTGTGTCCAAGTACTTATACTTCCTGAATATCCGTTACTAAAACTGTAACCATCAGCTGGTGATCTGCTAGTAAATGCGATAGTGAAAATCTGACATATCAGGAGCGTCTAACTTGATTGACAGCTGAAAAAATAAATGAGGTAGCAGATGAACGGACAGAAGTTTAATGCTGTACAGGAAAATTTTTTACAAAGACGTTACGCGGTTAATTTGGGTAGACGCTACGTTTTAGCAGCAGCCAGTGTTGTACTGTTGAGTGTATTAGGCTATTCTCAAGTCGATAGTAATAACAATTTCATCACTAAATCTCGTCTAGCTGATACAGAGTCTCAATTTAACAAAGACAAAAATTTCTTCTGATGTTTTTTGTTTCTGCCTCCTGCCTTTCAATTTTGAAGTTGCAATTTTAAATTTTAGATTTTGAATTGAACAATCTAAAATTCTCCTGTCTGTTGTTTTCTACCTGCTGGCACTAGGGTAGAGTTTCTATGGTTTATGCCAAGCTACACTATCAGAAATACTGAGAGAATTTGTAGGTTCAGCTTTTGCAGATTCTTCTGATGTTATGGGTGCAACTATTTCCCCAGGAGAGGAGTTTTCTGTATCATTATGAATAATGATCGGAGGACGGACGGCGCTAATCACTGTTTTGATGACAACAGCACAGGGAACCGCTACAATTACGCCCAAAAGCCCGCCAATTCTCGCTCCAGTCAATACAGAGATGAGAATCCAAACCGGATTTAAACCTGTAAAACTGCCTAAAATCCGGGGTGCAATGATATTTTCGAGAATTTGCTGGACTATGACTGCGGCTAATAAGACTCTTGTACCCATCCAAAAATCTTGGAGGCATACTAATAAGGTTGTCATAGCGATGCCCACAGAACCACCAAAGGGAATGAGAGCCATGATGCCAATAGTTAAGCCAAATAACAACCCATAAGGTACTTTTAACCACAAAAAGGTGGGAATGAGGGCCGAAGCCATACAGGTGGATAAAATTAACTGGGTGATAAAAAAGTTTTGAAAGCTCAGACGTACTGTTCGGGAAAAAGGGTCACGAAATTTAGCAGGTAGCCATTCTACTAAGCTTTGCCAGAGTTCACCGCCATGCTGCAATAGATAAAAGGTCAAAACCATTGTCAGCAGGATGTCTAGCAGGCTGGTAAAGGTGACTACGGCTAGATTTAAAACTTGCCCAGCGATCGCTTGCAATTGTCCCTTGACGCGATCGTTAATTTGCACGACGATCGCATCGAGATTAATTGGTAAGCCCATAGTCTCGGCTTTTTCGTTTAAAATCATTAACTGCGATCGCCCGGAGTCAATCAACTCTGGTAAGCGGGCTACCAGCTGTTGGGCTTGGGCGAGTGCTAGAGGAAAGAGGGTGACACCCAGCGCCAATAAAATGGATAAAGCTAATAAAAATACTAAGATAGCAACTTGTTCTCGTCTCGCGCCGTGGCGTTCCATCCAACTCACCGGGTAGTTGAGCAGAAATGCCAAAACAGAGGCTCCAACTAAAATAGCTATCAAAGAGTGGAAGTAATTGAAAATTGCCAATATAGCCCAACCATTGAGAACTAATAGGGGAGCGAATAGTGCGATCGCCCCGATTCGAGCTATTGGTGTAAATTTTTGCCACCAGTCAAGTAGCTTGCGTGTCTGCATTTTCAGATGATTGGGTATAGAACTAAGGTAAATTCTTCTTTACAGACTATTATCTCTAACTAAATGAGTCTTATTTAAGTAGGTGGGCAGAATAACACCAAACTGTGTAAAGAAAAGTAAACAAGGCTAAAACCCTTTTTCCCCCTGCTCCCTGCTCCCTGCTCCCTGCCTTATCCCAACGACAATTTTTAACGCCAACCCGCTTATTCCTCTAGTTTATGATTAGACCAACCACAATGGACAATCTACCACCAATTGACAATTACCCAACGCCTGACGAGAAGGTTGCCTCGAAAAGATTACTGCTTCTATATTTGATTCCAGTGCTGGGATTTTTCCCCTCCCTCTGGACTCTCTATCACCGTCAGGGCAACCGGGAACAACTAGCCGTTAGTCGTCTGTCCATTACTTTGGGTTTCACATGGATGTTAGGGTACTTATTTTTCACAACTGGGGCAGGAACTTCTGATTTTTTGACACTACGTTTTTTGATTCTTAACAGTTTTTTCACATCAGGTTATTTTTTGCTGAGTATTTGGTTAATTTTGCGTATCATTCAAGGTAAGTCTTACCGATTACCAGGATTGAGCAGTTTGTCCCAGCGAATACTGCGTAAGTACTAGTACAACGAGGCCAGAAAGAAACTGAATCAGCTTTTAAACTTTTTTCACTGGATAGTTATTTTTGCCATACTCTACTAGATTTTGAATTTTTTTAAGTGATTAGCTAGTCATGGTTTTTACGAAAATTACTGCTCTTGACAGTTAATCTAACAAGGCATATGGTCAAATGTGGTTTATTATTGCCATACTTCCAGAAACATCTCCGGATTAGCAACAAATAAATAGAAATCCGGGTATAGGTCTTGTAGTATCTACCTGAGGAAAAAAGTCAGCACTATTAATTAAGATTTATCTGTCATAGTCTGATTTATTTACATATATTGAGTCGGCAAATTTACGGTATTTTATCAGTCAGTGTGAGGGAATCTGTGACTAGTCAAAGAACATCAGCAGAAGATAAAAAATCAGCCAAAGCCAAATCCAGAGCCAAAAACTATCGTAAGTCCAAATCTGGGCGGTGGCTATGGTTTGCTGTGGGTATGGGTGGAATTGCATTGGTGTCAGGTATGGCAGGGGCATTGTTGGCGGTTTCTTGGGAGAGTACACCATTGCAGCAAGCCCAGTTGAGTGCCAAGGAAGCTGCGGTGTTTGATGGCGATCGCATTTCCGGTGATGGATTCCAATTTTCTCAATTAACTCGCCCTGTCAATATTCTCGTTATGGGTATGAGCGTACTACCCCCAGATGTCCAAAACCCACCTAGTGAAACCAAAGAACTCAGGTATCTGCCCCAAGTAAATTCCTTTGATGGTCTTGCTGATGTTATGCTTTTGCTCAAATTTGATCCAGAGAGCAAAAAAATAGTCATGCTTTCCGTTCCCAGAGATACCCGCACAGAAGTTGAAGGGTATGGCGTGAAAAAAATTAACGCTGCTAACGTTGATGGTGGTCCAGCTTTAACTGCTAAAACCGTCAGCAATCTCTTGGGTGGAGTGGGAATTGATCGTTATGTCCGCATTAACGTTTTAGGCGTTGGCAAACTGATTGATGCCTTGGGTGGGGTAACAGTTTATGTTCCCAAGGATATGAAATATCAGGATGATTCCCAGCATTTATATATTAATTTAAAAGCAGGTAAACAACATCTTGACGGTAATCAAGCATTACAATTACTCCGTTTTCGTCATGATGAACTAGGAGATATTGGCCGAATTCAGCGCCAGCAGATGGTATTACGTGCCTTAATTGAACAAACTCTCAACCCCACTACACTCACCCAATTACCCCAAATTCTTAATGTAGTTAAAGATAATATCGATACTAATTTAACAATTGAAGAATTAGTTGCATTAGTTGGTTTTGGCTCACGGACTAATCGTTCTAATATGCAAATGTTAATGTTGCCTGGTCGTTTTAGTGAAAGAAGTGAGTATGAAGCTAGTTATTGGTTGCCAAATAAAACTGCTATTACCAAAGTCATGGTTCAAAACTTCGGTTTAGAATCTACATCCCTCGAATCACAAATAACTGAACCAGCACGTTTACGCATCGCAATTCAAGATAGTACAGGTGGCGATTACTCTCAAATCAGCCCCTTAATTAAAGGATTGGAAAAAGCGGGTTATCGTAATGTCTTCATCTCTAAACCTTGGGGTGAACCTCTAGAAATTACTCACATTGTCGCTCAACAAGGAGATAGTGACAGTGCCGAATCAATTCGTAATACCTTAGGATTTGGTGAAGTCCGAGTAGAAAGCACTGGTAATATCGGCTCAGATATCAGTATCCAGATAGGTAAAGACTGGTTACAAAACAAAGCTATTTTTGAGAATCTTAGTAGGTAATGGTTAATCGGTAATGGGTAATGGGTAAACACCAATTATCTTTAACAATAAAAAGGCGTGGGATTTTTTCTCACGCCTTTATTTTTATTGCTTCTAAAAATCTTAATTATTACTAAGTCTTTACCTACCAAGATTCTGCTCTCCCTTTTTTATAAGGATCACCTGTAAAAGGTTGGAAACCAATCACAGGATAGGCATCATCATTAGGAGAAAAAATCCGCATTGCTGCTTCAGAGATAAACTGAGCCATACTAGCAAGTATTCTGGAGATAGCCATAATATTGAAACTCCTTTTTTATTCGCTATAAACTGCGATATCTATACTTTAGTTCTGTTATTATCTGATTGCTCATATTTGCAATATATTGACAAGTTATGCAATGATTTTTTAGATATATTTGCAATACTTTATCTTATCGAGAAGTCAAAATTATCCCTTCGATTCTAATTGTAACTGCAAAGAAGGAATAGAGTTTTTCTCAAGTCTAATTATTGTGAATCACCATTAAAAAATATGAATTAATAGCTAGTTATATATTACTCTCCCTGTAAAAATAGGGATTTTGGGCATCTTTTACTTTTAATCCGTTCTACCCTTGACATTAATTATGGTAAGTTCTACCATAATAAAAGCAGCACTTGGGGAAGCTCTCAGATGACAACCTTTCCAGATGTGGATTACGGACAGAAAAGCTACCAAAACCCAGAATTGAATCTCAGTGTTGAGGATTATAGCTTGCTGACTGATCTTTACCAGCTAACAATGGCAGCTTGTTACACAGGTGAAGGTATAGAACAAAAACGAGCCAGTTTTGAATTATTTGTGAGACGCTTACCCGAAGATTTTGGCTATTTAATAGCTATGGGTTTGGCGCAAGCTTTAGAATATTTGACTAAATTCCGCTTTAATTCCGCGCAAATTACCGCTTTGCAGGCAACGGGAATTTTTACCCATGCACCTGAGCGTTTTTGGTCATTATTAACAGAGGGCGCTTTTACTGGTGATGTGTGGGCAGTACCAGAAGGCACAGCAGTATTTGCCAATGAGCCATTATTAAGGATAGAAGCACCTTTATGGCAAGCGCAGTTAGTAGAAACTTATCTTTTAAATACCCTTAATTACCAAACTTTAATTGCTACCAGAGCCGCAAGATTGCGTGATATTGCGGGGGAGAAGGCAACACTTTTAGAATTTGGTACGAGAAGAGCTTTTAGTCCTCAAGCCTCTTTGTGGGCAGCACGGGCAGCAATGGCGGGAGGTTTAGATGCCACTTCTAATGTGTTAGCAGCACTACAGCTAGGGCAAAAACCAAGTGGGACAATGGCACACGCTTTAGTTATGGCTTTGTCTGCTTTAGAAGGAAGTGAAGAACAGGCGTTTACTGCATTTCATCAATATTTTCCTGGTGCGCCATTATTAATTGATACTTATGATACAGTTGCTGCGGCACAAAGATTGGCTGAAAAGGTAAATTCCGGGGAAATGACATTAAGTGGGGTGAGGTTAGATTCTGGGGATTTAGTTAGCTTATCAAAAGCAGTGCGATCGCTCTTACCAGATATATCCATCTTCGCAAGTGGTGATTTGGATGAATGGGAGATTCAGCGACTTCAAAAAGAAGGTGCAGAAATTGATGGTTATGGACTAGGAACTAAATTAGTCACAGGTTCACCCGTGAATGGAGTTTATAAACTCGTAGATATTGATGGCATTCCCGTTATGAAAATGTCTAGTGGTAAATTTACTTATCCAGGACGTAAGCAGATTTGGCGCTCATTTGCCGGAGGTAAGTTACAGGTAGATAAACTGGGATTATTAGCTGAAAATTCGGTTTCAGCACAACCTTTATTGCAGTTGGTAATGAAAGAAGGTCAACAATTGCAACCATCTGAAAGTTTAGCAACAATTCGCCAACGTACCTCCGCATCAGTTGCTAGTTTACCGGAGGAAACCAGACGTTTGGAAAATCCGGTTTCTGTCCAAGTTGATATTTCTCCAAGCTTACAGGAGTTGACTGAGGAAACGAAAAAGAGAACTACAAAGAATGCAAAGGTTGCAAAGTAAAATTATGCAAATCGCTTTATTTGGTACTAGTGCAGATCCTCCAACTGCTGGACATCAGAAAATTCTCAAGTGGTTGTCTGAGAGTTATGATTGGGTTGCGGTTTGGGCTGCTGATAATCCGTTTAAGTCACAGCAAACGCCTTTATCTCATCGGGCTGCTATGTTACAATTGCTAATAACAGATATAAATACACCCAGGCAGAATATAACTTTAGAACAAGAATTGAGTAGCTGGAGAACACTAGAAACAGTAGAAAAAGCAAAACTGCGTTGGGGTGATGATGCTGAATACACTTTGGTAATTGGTTCAGATTTAGTGCATCAATTACCACGGTGGTATCATGTTGAGGATTTGTTACAAAAAGTACAACTGTTGGTAATTCCCCGGCCTGGTTATGTAATAGATGATTTTAGTTTGGAGGGAGTTAGGCAGTTAGGAGGGAAAATTGCGATCGCCAGTTTAACCGGTTTAGATGTCTCCTCCACGGCTTTTCGTGAACAAAAAGATCCTGACACCCTCACACCCCATGTCGTTGCTTATATTCATCAACAGCATTTGTACGTTTAGATGCCAGAACGCAACCATAAAAAGAATTCAAATCAGATCAATCAACAACCTTTGGCTGATTTCAAAGTCGGTGTAGATAATGTAATTTTTTCTGTAGATACTGCCCAAAATCGTCTATTAGTGCTGTTAATAATGCGACAGCAAGAACCATTTTTAAATCATTGGAGTCTTCCCGGTACTTTGGTACGTCAAGGGGAATCTTTGGAAGATGCAGCTTATCGCATTATGGCAGAAAAAATTAAAGTCAATAATCTCTATCTCGAACAACTTTATACTTTTGGGGGGCCAAATCGTGATCCAAGAGAAAAGATTGATAGCTATGGTGTGCGTTATTTATCAGTTAGTTATTTTGCTTTAGTTCGATTTGAAGAAGCAGAATTAATTGCCGATAAGGTGGCAGGGATTGCTTGGTATCCAGTTAAACAAATACCCCAGTTAGCATTTGATCATAATGAAATCATCAGTTATGGACACGGAAGACTAAAAAATAAATTGGAATATAGTCCGGTTGCTTTTGATGTTTTGCCAGAAACGTTTACTTTGAATGATTTATATCAGTTGTATACTACTGTTTTGGGGGAAAATTTCTCAGATTATTCTAATTTTCGAGCGCGTTTACTTAAGTTGGGTTTTTTATGCGATACGGGAATTAAGGTTTCTAGGGGTGCGGGTCGTCCGGCAAGTTTATATAAGTTTGATGCTGACGCTTTTGCACCTTTTAAGGATAAGCCTTTGGTGTTTATTTAATTCAAAGTTAGAATATTAAGAAATATGGATTAAATGAACCGCGAAGGCGCGAAGGGCACGAAGGAAGAAGGAAGAGAAGAAGGAAGAAAGGAAGGGAGTAAGCATTTTTAATAATCTAATTACCAATTACTAATATGAAAATAGCGATCGCTCAATTTAATCCGATCATTGGTGACTTGTCTGGAAATGCTAAACAAATTCTTGAGGTTGCTGAAAATGCAGCGTCTTCAGGTGTGCGTTTATTGTTAACACCAGAACTTTCTTTATGTGGTTATCCACCACGAGATTTATTACTAAATCCTAGTTTTGTGGCAGCAATGGATTTCACGTTACAACAATTAGCTCAGGATTTACCTGCTAATTTAGCTGTGTTGGTAGGAACTGTTGTTAAAAATTCTGAAGCACACGTTACAGGTGGAAAAAATCTATTTAATAGTATTGCTTTATTGGAAGCAGGTACAGTTAAGCAGTATTTTCACAAACGACTTTTACCGACATATGATGTTTTTGATGAAAATCGTTATTTTGAACCAGGGTTAAAACCTAGTTATTTCAATTTAGATGATATAAATATTGGCGTAACTATTTGCGAAGATTTATGGAATGATGCAGAATTTTGGGGTAAGCGTAGTTATGCAGTTAATCCTATTGCTGATTTATCATCTTTAGGTGTAGATTTGATTGTAAATTTATCGGCATCACCCTATACTGTTGGTAAGCAAAAGTTACGAGAAGCGATGCTGCAACATAGTGCAGTCAATTTTAAACATCCAGTAATTTATACTAATCAAGTTGGTGGCAATGATGATTTGATTTTTGATGGCCGCAGTTTTGCTTTAAATCGTCAAGGTGAAGTTATCTGTCGCGCTAAGGGTTTTGAATCTGATTTATTAGTTGTTGAATTTGATGAAATACAACGCGATTTACAGTTAGGTGTGGTTTCATCTGTTTATGAATCAGAAGATGAGGAAATTTGGCACGCTTTGATTTTGGGTGTGAAAGACTATATCCAGAAATGTCATTTTTCTCAGGTGGTTTTGGGTTTAAGTGGTGGAATTGATTCGGCGTTAGTAGCTGCAATTGCTACTGCTGCACTCGGTAAGGAAAATGTTTTTGGTGTTTTAATGCCTTCTCCTTATAGTTCCCAACATTCTATTAGTGATGCTTTGGCTTTAGGTGAGAATTTGGGAATTAAAACTCATATTTTACCGATTGGGGAATTAATGCAAGGGTTTGACCATACTTTGGCTGATTTATTTACTGGGACTGAGTTTGGAATTGCTGAGGAGAATATTCAGTCGCGGATTCGTGGTAATTTGTTGATGGCGATCGCTAATAAATTCGGTCATCTCCTGCTATCAACTGGGAATAAGTCGGAAATGGCTGTTGGTTACTGCACTCTCTACGGTGATATGAATGGCGGTTTAGCGGTGATTGCAGATGTCCCTAAAACCCGCGTCTATTCGCTGTGTAAGTGGTTAAATTTTCATACCCAGCAAGAAATTATTCCTGAAAATATCCTCACCAAAGCACCCAGCGCAGAACTTAAACCTGGTCAAGTTGACCAAGATTCTTTACCTGCATACGATATCTTAGATGATATTTTGCAACGTTTAATTAACGACCACCAATCAGCAGTACAAATAGTTGCAGCAGGTCATGATGCAGAAATTGTCAACCGAGTGTTGCAAATGGTAGCACGGTCTGAATTTAAGCGGCGACAAGCACCCCCTGGACTGAAAATTACTGACCGCGCTTTTGGTACTGGGTGGCGAATGCCTATTGCTAGTAAAATTAACTGGATAGCTGTGAATAATTCTCACCACATCAACAATGTCTCTACTGGTATTTCCACTCAATAATGACAGTGGAAATCGAACAAATAAGTCTTTGATTATACAAGAAGCCAATTTTCAGATTTTGCTGTTTCCCATCAATATGAGGAAGCAGCATTATTTATGGGGATTTTTTTAATCTTTAAAATAAGTAAAAATTTGCAGCTATTTTCTAGTTCAGCGTATATATTCGGACATGATCAGCAAAATTAGGTAAATAACGATAAGGTGTAGAATGAAACTACAAGATTTTTTAGGTACAAATGAAAAATGGGGATTTGAAGCGATCGCTCTTGACGCAGAATTACCACGTCAGATTCAACTACGGTTAATTGATTTGGGTTTACTTGAACCCCCATCTGATGGACAATTTGGCCCTGTTTCTACAGCAGCACTCAAAAAATTTCAAGAGT
Organism: Anabaena sp. WFMT; assembly: GCF_051781005.1. NCBI lineage: Bacteria > Bacillati > Cyanobacteriota > Cyanophyceae > Nostocales > Nostocaceae > Anabaena > Anabaena sp. WFMT. Next base: position 98,033 of record NZ_JBPWOA010000032.1, read on the forward strand.
TAATGAAGACCGGAGAGGCTGAGTTTTTAGGAGCAGTCACAGCCAAAGAATTGATTGAAACAAAAAAAGATGAAATACCCCAACCAGCCCTAAAACTTGGAAACGATATTGCCAGCAGAATTATTAAATATATGCTGGCAAAAAAATATGAAGTATTCACAAACCCTCAAGAATATAACATAGTTTATATAGAAGGAATGAATGGGGATTGGACTCTTAATAATGATGCCCCCAATGAATTTAATGACCAACGGATTGTGATCGAAGTAGTAGATGGTATTCCCAAAATGGTCAACAACTGGCAAGCAACTACTGAACCAGGAAAGTACTACACTTATAATCCGATGAACCCCAAAGGTGCAGCTAGAATTCAGTTTGGACAATACAAAGCTTGGGCTGTAGGACTGCACGGTACGGCACAGCCCCATGAAGCATTAAGACAAGTTGGAAATCTCACTGTTTGCAGAGATTTCAACAAAGACTTTAAACGAACTGGTGATAAACTGGATACAAATAATAATTTTTATGTCAATCAACACTGGGGCTATGATGCACCTGTTAATGATATCAAAAATGCCAGTGCAGGTTGTCTAGTAGGACGAAGAATAGACGGACATAAAGAGTTTATGGCGATTGTTAAAAAAGACCGCCGTTATGTAGCGAATAAGAATTATGTCTTCTACACAACAATTATTCCAGGGGATGATTTACTCAAACAGTTTCCTGGATAAAGAGCAAGTTTAAACTAGTGGGTAATGAGTAGAATTCATTACCCATTGCTTTTGATATTGATGTTTTCCATTCCCAATCTCAAAGCCAAAATTGGGTTATCCTCCAATTTCTCGTAATATGGATTCTACCCTATTCATGCCTTCTGGGTCATTGCTACTGCGATATAAACTCAGAGCTTTTCTCAATACATTATTGGCTTGTTGGGTTTGTCGTCGTTGTTGAAACATCGAACCCATTAACTCATAGGTGCGAGCATTGTTTTTATTCAGTTCAATGGCTTGTTCAAAAGCCCATGTAGCTGATTCATAGTCTTTGAGAACAGTTTGGGTGACACCTAAACCTAGATAGGCATTAAGATTACCTCGGTTTAGCTGGATGGCACGACGATAAGCCTCTTTAGCTCCAGGGGTGTCTCCTAAGTTGCCTTTGATATAACCTACAGCGTAATAAAAATCACTATTATTACCGTCGATTGCGATCGCACGACGGTAAGCAGCTAACGCTAACTGGAAATTCCCTTGTTGAGCATACAAGTAGCCAATCCCAGAATGAATTTTGGCATTTCTGTTATCTATAGTTGCAGCTTCTTGATAAACTGCGATCGCTCTATTATAATCCCCCGCATCTACTAGTCTCCGGCCTTCCTCTAGCAGTTCCTTCAGCCTGGGATTACTAGCTTGTGCTACTAATACTTCCGCACCCTCAGCCACCAAAGGAGTGCTAGTAACGAAAATTCCTAATAATAGAACAGTAACTAAAAATGATGTTTGTTTGTACACAGTAAATTTCCTGAAAATTTAGTTAAGTTTTTGTTTGTACATTAAAACAAAAATCTTTAAATTTGAAAACTGTATTTATTCACATTTACAAAATATTCAATCATTGATAAGTAAATCTGCACAATGAAACATAACCATGTGAAAAAATTAACACGTTTCAAACCCTCTTCTCTTCTGCCTCCAGCATAGTTGTCTCATACCTGATCCTGACAATAAATATTCACACATACCTACTTTTCATTTAGAATTGCAGAAGCATCACAAGATAGGATGACAACAACATCCAAAAAGTTCCGGCATTTCTTGCAATTTGCATCATAAAAATGCACAATTAGTATATATCAAGTTACTTGCTATTTATGAGGAAAACTTATGCTTTTAAGTACTACTGATGTAATTCAAGGCGCTGTAATTGATTCCTATTTGGGTATTGTGACAGCAGAAATCGTCTATGGTAGCAATTTCCTACGAGATTTTTTAGCTGGTATTCGTGATATCGTCGGTGGACGCACTGGTAGCTACGAACGTTTATTTGAACAAGGGCAACGCAAAGCACTAGAAGAACTAGAACAAAGAGCGCAACGTTTAGGAGCAAATGCTGTGATCGGCATTGAAATTGATACAGGTACAATCAATGTGGATCAATCAGGTGTTTTATTACTGATTACTGCCACAGGAACAGCTGTAAAGATTCGTTAGTATGTTTGTGAATTTTTCATAGGTAGACAGTTTTTAAGCCTTAGACAAACTAATGATATTTGATAATTAGGGATAATCAAAAATTCAATAACTCCGTATACTCAACATTTCTGGTTCTGACTTAAGACATAGTAGTTAACTCTTTCTGGTGATAGAGATTAAAAACCACAGATAAGTATTTAATTTTAAATATAAGCATAAATATACCTGAAAAACTTTGCTGAAATAGCAAGGGAGAAAATAAACTATGTCATACGTAAATCGGGTAGGTGATGAAATTATTCCTTCTGAGTCTGCGGTAGGAGCTAGAGTAAGTGAATATCGCGATCGCGTGCGTTGGGGTCCCATTGTCTCCGGCGTTTTAGTTGCTTTAGCTACCCAATTAATTTTGAGTTCCTTTTTCGGCGCTCTTGGTGCAGGCAGAATAGCCGACTCTTTAGCACCAAGAACAATTGCTTCAGGTATTATTAGTAATGTCGGTATTTGGTCAACGGTTGGGTTGTTACTTTCTCTATTTTTGGGTGGTTGGGTAACAACCCGTGCTTGTGGCCCAATGCACCGAGATACAGCCCTACTCAATGGCGCAATTCTCTGGGCTACAACCTTAGCAATTAGCTCTTTTCTATTAGCAAGTGGGGTCTGGGGTGCTTTTGGAGTTGCTGCTTACAATGCAGCAGAAGTGATAACTCAACTTCAACAACAAGGTACTACCATACCGCCAAATATACCTCAGTTAACCGCCGAACAAACGCGTGAAGTTGCAGCTGCAACTTCAAGAAGTTTGTGGTGGTTTGTTTTGGGTTCTTTGTTAGGTTTAGCTGCGGCATTAATGGGAGCAGTTGCCGGCACTCGCACTCCTCGGACTAATAATTACAATCATTGACAATCTAATTTGCACACTTGAATAAAATTAAATCTTGTAGGGTGGGCAATTTGTCCACCCTAAGCTCATTCAGGACTTAATTTTTAATTTAAAGTAATTTTAAATTTTTAACTAAAATCTCTAATTAGAAAACTTAATTGCGAATTATTTTAACGCTGGCGTTTATATCGTCCAATGAATTCTGATTTTTCTAAAACATGACCATCAATTGCAGTTATAATTTGAGACTCACTCGCACCAGCAGCTAAACTTAACTTTTTATCTACAGCATAAAGTTGGAAAAAATAGCGATGGGTTCCACTAGGTGGACAAGGGCCACCATAGCCTAAATTACCAAAATCATTTTTTCCCTGTGTCCCCCCATTAATAAGGTTTTTGGTAGCAGGAATTTGGGCTGTCAGTTCGCGCACTGTAGGAGGAATATCGTAAACAACCCAATGCACAAATTTCTCTCCAGGTGCATCTGGATCATCTACAATCAATACTAAACTTTGTGTTTCTAATGGAATTTCATCCCAGCTTAAGGGAGGGGAAATATTTACACCATCACAGGTATATTGAGCAGGAATTAAACCATTATCTGTAAAGGTGCTACTCTTTAATTTCACAGTTTTCGCCCCTTGTTTGGATTGATTACGATTACCAAGTGATAACCCTATCTAATCCAAATATATAGCAAAATTTTAAATCAGAAAAACTCGCCTTCTAGTCATAATAATATTATTGATTATATCTACCACTTTAGATATGCGGATTCAATGCCTTCTTCTCTCCTAATTTTCGCATCTTTTTCAAACCAAGCAATTACTTGTGGCGTTGTTAAATCTTCAATTGCAACTTCATAATCTTTAGCAATATGCTGTAAAATTCTCAAAGAAGAAATCGTCAGCCTGGTTAAAAACTTTTCTGGAGAAGATAATAAAGCAGCATCTACTTTTGCTGACTCTTCCAGAGTTAAAAATTGTGTTGATGATTGGTTTGGAGCTACATCCATAAAATAATATTTTCAAACTTACAAAAATAAACTTAGTCTTTAATCTTGCGCTTTTGCGCTTGTACTAAATAACCACAGCGATGTTCACCGTTATTTAGCCAGTGAGTACGCTCTACAGTACAATCTGGTAAGATTGCTGCAAACATTTCTAATTCATGACCACAGACACTAGGGAAAGATTCAGCAACGTTGGAAATAGCGCAGGTGTGTTCTATAAAAATAAAACTATCCTTGGCTGGGGAACATGAATCAACGGGGTGATACTCAGCCATAAAGCCTTCTGCCTTTCGCAATTGTACCAAATTTGCGACCCGTTCCTGCAAAGACCCATTCCCCACCCGTTCGCGGTATTCCTGGGCTTTGCGTTCCCATTGTTTTTGTAAAATGGTCTTTACCTGTTCATATCCAACAGTTGCGGCCAAGGTGTCCAGTAGGGAAACTGCAAATTCACCATAACCATCACCAAAGCCTTCTCCTCTAGTCCGTCGAAGGCGTTCTTTTCCTCGTTGACTTAATTGATAAACGTGCTGTGGCCTGCCCATTCCCGGTTGTTCTGATACTGAATATAGAACTAATTCTTCAGTATCTAAATCCTTTAAATGACGGCGAATCGCTTGCGGGCTAACATCGAAAAAATTTGCTAACTCAACAGCCGTTGCCTGCGAGTGTTGCAAAAGGTACTCTAGAATATCCTGCTTTGTTGAGGACTGGTGGGTAGTCGTCATCTTCTCTGCGAGACGCTGTTCGCGTTCGTCCCAAAAATTTTTCTGAAAAATTTGACTTTAACAACATTGTTGTTGTTAATCTATCGTAAGATAAAAATAGATTAAACAACACCCCTGTTGTTTTATCCTCTCAATTTATCTTAACAGCCGTGTGAACGCTTGGTAACACGAAACGGGAATTGGCTCAAGCAGCCCGTCTCCCATCCTTTTTTTTAAGAGAACCACTTCCGAACGCGAGAGACTAATACCGATGAGTGCCACTGTCAAAACCTTAGTCAACCAACCCTACAAGTACGGCTTCGTCACCGATATTGAAGCTGATACTATTCCGCGTGGGCTAAACGAAGACGTTATCCGCCTGATTTCCGCTAAAAAGAACGAACCGGAATTTATGCTGGAGTTTCGCCTCCGGGCTTATCGCCAGTGGCTGAAAATGACGGAACCAACTTGGCCAAGTGTCAACTATCCGCCTATTAATTATCAGGATATTATTTATTATTCCGCACCGAAACAAAAGAAAGCAAAGCTCAACAGTTTGGATGAAGTTGATCCTACTCTCTTAGAAACATTTGAGAAGTTAGGTATTTCTCTTTCTGAACAAAAGCGACTAAGCAATGTAGCTGTTGATGCAATTTTTGATAGTGTTTCTGTCGCCACTACATTTAAAGAAAAACTCGCCGAAGATGGTGTGATATTCTGCTCATTCTCGGAAGCATTACAAGAACACCCAGAATTGATTAAAAAATATTTGGGTAGTGTTGTTCCTATTGCTGATAATTATTTTGCAGCCTTAAATGCGGCTGTGTTCAGTGATGGTTCCTTTGTGTACATTCCTAAAGGTGTGAAATGTCCAATGGAATTGTCTACATATTTCCGCATTAATTCCGGTGATACAGGACAGTTTGAAAGAACTTTAATTGTCGCTGAAGAAGGTAGTTATGTTTCCTATTTAGAAGGTTGTACAGCACCAATGTACGACAGTAATCAATTACACGCTGCGGTAGTGGAATTGGTAGCTTTAGATAATGCGGAAATTAAATATTCTACTGTGCAGAACTGGTACGCTGGGGATGAAAATGGTAAAGGTGGAATTTACAATTTTGTTACCAAGCGCGGTTTGTGTCAGGGTGTAAATTCTAAGATTTCTTGGACTCAAGTTGAAACTGGTTCAGCTATTACTTGGAAGTATCCTAGCTGTGTGTTGGTTGGTGATAACTCGGTGGGTGAATTCTATTCGGTGGCGCTGACAAATCATATGCAGCAAGCTGATACGGGGACAAAGATGATTCACGTTGGCAAAAACACCCGTAGCACAATTATTTCTAAAGGAATTTCTGCTGGTAAGTCTAGTAATAGCTACCGGGGTTTGGTGAAGATTAATCCGACTGCGAAGGGTGCAAGAAATTATTCTCAATGTGACTCGATGTTAATTGGAGATAATGCTCACGCTAATACTTTTCCTTATATTCAAGTTCAGAATAATACGGGGAAGGTTGAGCATGAGGCTTCTACTTCTAAGATTGGGGAAGATCAATTGTTCTTTTTTGCTCAACGCGGTATTTCTTCGGAAGATGCTATTTCGATGATGATTAGCGGTTTCTGTAAGGATGTTTTTAATCAGCTACCTATGGAGTTTGCTGTTGAGGCTGATAAGTTGTTGAGTCTGAAGTTGGAAGGTAGTGTGGGTTAAGAGATAAGCTCACGCAGAGGCGCAGAGGCGCGAAGAATAGAGAGAACAGAGAAGAGAGAGAATATGATTGTTGAGAATAGTGATTTGATTTTGTCGGTTAAGGATTTGACGGCTGATGTTGATGGTACTTCAATTTTGAAGGGTGTGAATTTGGAAGTTCGCGCTGGTGAAATTCATGCGATTATGGGACCAAATGGTTCTGGTAAGAGTACTTTTTCTAAGGCTTTGGCGGGACATCCAGCTTATACTGTTACTGGTGGTGAGGTGATTTTCCAAGGAAAAAATCTTTTGGAAATGGAAGCTGAGGAAAGAGCTAGAAGTGGTGTGTTTTTGGCTTTTCAATATCCTTTGGAAATTCCCGGTGTGAGTAATTTGGATTTTTTACGGGTGGCTTATAATTCCCGTCGAAAAGCTCAGGGTTTGGATGAGGTTGACGCTTTTGATTTCGATGATTTGATTGAGGAAAGGTTGGATGTGGTGAAGATGAATTCCTCTTTTCTTAATCGCAGTGTGAATGAAGGTTTTTCTGGTGGTGAAAAGAAGCGGAATGAAATTCTGCAAATGGCTTTGCTAGAACCAAAGTTGGCGATTTTAGATGAAACTGATTCGGGTTTGGATATTGATGCTCTGAAAATTGTGGCGAATGGGGTAAATCAATTAGCAAGTCCTGAAAATGCCACAATTATGATTACCCACTATCAGCGTCTTCTGGATTATATTATCCCTGATTTTGTTCACGTTATGGCACAAGGACGCATTATTAGAAGTGGTGGGAAGGAGTTAGCTTTAGAGTTGGAATCTCGTGGTTATGATTGGGTTCTGGAAGAAGCTTTGGGAGTAGGTGTGTAATGACTATTCCAGTTAATGTAGAGACGTTTCATGAAACATCTCTACAAAAAAATCTACTAGATAGAGATGCTTTTGTGACTGATTTGTTAAATAGTGTAACTACCAAAAAACAAGATGGTTGGTTACAAGATTTACGCGATGTTGCGGCTAATTGGGTACGTCATTCTGTTATTCCAAATACCCGCGAGGAAGAATGGCGTTTTACTGATTTATCACCACTGAAACAGGTAAATTTTAATTTAGGGACGTTTCAGGAAAATTCTATTAAAGATTTAATTTTACCTGAAGTTTCTCAGCGGTTGGTATTTGTAAATGGTGTTTATGCACCGAATTTATCAAATACTGAAAATTTGCCTTCTGGTTTAATAGTTGGTAATTTAGATGTGTTATCTGGTGAGGTTTTACGGAAATATTTAGCCCAGGCTGAGGGAGCAAATGAGGTTTTTACTGCTCTAAATACTGCTGGTTTGTGTGATGCTGCGGTGGTATGGGTTGGTAAAAATGTGGTGGTGGAAACTCCTATTCATCTGCTATTTATTTCTGTGTCGGGTGAGTCGGCTACTATTTCCCAACCTCGTGTTTTAGTTGTTGCGGAATGTGGTTCTCAGGTGAGTTTAATTGAAGAGTATACGAACCGCCCAGACGCAGAGAACGCGGAGGAGGTTTATTTTACTAATGGTGTTACGGAAATCTGGGTAAATGAAAATGCTCAGGTTAGTCACAATAGAATTGTGTGGGAAGGTGACGCGGCTTTTCATGTTGGGAAAACTGCGGTAACTCAGGCTCGATATAGTCGTTATTTTTGTAATGCTGTGACTGTTGGTGGAAAAATATCACGTCACAATTTGGAGATTTTGCAAACTGGTGAGCAAACGGAAACGACGCTGAATGGTTTAACAGTTGTTGCTGATAATCAATTGGGTGATACTCACAGTGCGATCGCTCTCAATCATCCTCATGGTATAAGTAAGCAGCTACATAAGTGCATTATAGGCGATCGCGCTCATGGTGTATTTAATGGTAAGGTTTTTGTCCCCAAACCCGCACAGTTAACTAACGCAGCACAGCTAAACCGGAATTTGCTGTTATCACCCAAAGCCAGAGTTGATACCAAACCCCAATTAGAAATCACTGCTGATAATGTCAAATGCGCTCACGGTGCGACTGTCAGCCAATTGGAAGATGATCAAATATTCTACCTGCAAAGTCGCGGTATTGATGAAGTTAATGCACGCAAGTTGTTAGTTAATGCTTTCGCTGCGGAAGTTATTAATTTCCTACCTGTTCCTTCTTTGCGAGACAAGCTGTTGAGAACCGTCACAAGTCTCACAAATAAATAATGAAATTTGAGAAACCCGCTGCTCTAAAGGGCGGGGAAACTCAGCCCCTACGAACTCCTGAACTCCTTATTAAAAATGATCATCACTTCTACCAAAACTCTAGCAGATCAAGTTCGTGAAGATTTCCCGATTTTACATCAGGAAGTTCACGGTAAACCATTGGTTTATATTGATAATGCAGCTACTTCTCAAAAACCTTTAGCTGTATTAAATGCTTGGCGTGATTATTACGAACAATATAATTCTAATGTTCATCGTGGCGCACATTTTCTTAGTGGTAAAGCTACTGATGCTTATGAAGCCGCAAGAGACAAAATTGCTAAATTTATTCATGCAAAATCACGCCAAGAAATTGTTTACACCCGCAACGCCAGCGAAGCCATTAACCTGGTAGCTTACAGTTGGGGAATGAACAATTTACAGCCAGGAGATGAAATTATTCTCTCGGTAATGGAACATCATAGTAATATAGTTCCTTGGCAATTTGTTGCTCAAAAAACTGGTGCAGTATTGAAGTTTGTCGAATTAACACCAGAAGAAACTTTTGATTTAGAACAGTTTAAACAACTGATTTCTCAAAAAACAAAGCTGGTGTCGTTAGTTCATGTTTCCAATACTTTGGGTTGTATAAATCCAGTCAAGGAAGTTGCCGAAATTGCTCATAGCTACGGGGCAAAATTTTTAATGGATGCTTGCCAAAGTGTCCCCCATATGCATATTGATGTCCAAGAAATTGACTGTGATTGGTTGGTAGCTTCTGGACATAAAATGTGCGCTCCAACAGGCATTGGTTTTTTGTATGGTAAGTTAGATTTACTAGAAGCAATGCCGCCATTTTTTGGTGGTGGTGAGATGATTGCAGAGGTATATTTAGACCATTCTACCTATGCAGAATTACCCCATAAATTTGAAGCGGGTACACCTGCAATTGGAGAAGCAATTGCTCTCGGTGCAGCGATAGATTATCTGACTAATATTGGGATGGATAAAATCCATGCTTATGAAGCAGAACTAACCGCTTATTTGTTCGAGCAATTAGCACAAATACCCCAAATCAGAATCTACGGGCCAAAACCTAATGCTCAAGGAGAAGGTAGAGCCGCATTAGCAGCTTTTACAGCAGAAGGTGTTCACCCAAATGACTTATCTACATTATTAGATCAAGAAGGGGTTGCAATTCGTTCTGGACACCATTGTACTCAACCATTACACCGTTATTTAGATTTACCGGGAACTGCACGGGCAAGTTTATATTTTTACAACACCCGTGAAGAAATTGATATTTTCATCAAGGCTTTGAAGGAAACACTGGACTTTTTTGCAAGTGTGTTCGGTGAGTAAATATGGGGTGGGTGATTCCCACCTTCTACACTCATTAGTGAAAATATTAAAACAATCTTTGACCAATACTACCATTTTTAACCAAGGTGTGTTAAATAGAGAATGATTATCAACAAATCATTAAAATTGCTTTGAGATTATGATTGCTTCAGAAACATCGACTTCAGTGCCTGTAACTGTTTTAACTGGCTACTTGGGTGCAGGTAAAACTACTCTACTTAATCACATTCTTACTTACGAACACGGCAAAAAAGTTGCTGTTATCGTCAATGAATTTGGGGAGGTAGGCATTGATAATCAACTAGTTATTGATGCAGATGAAGAAATCTTTGAAATGAATAACGGCTGTATTTGTTGTACAGTGCGTGGCGACTTAATTCGCATTATCAACAATTTGATGAAGCGGCGTGATAAATTTGACCATTTAGTAATTGAAACTACTGGATTAGCTGACCCTGCACCTGTAATTCAGACATTCTTCGTTGATGAAGATATGCAGAGTCAACTGTCATTAGATGCAGTAGTTACAGTTGTGGATGCTAAACATATTTGGCAACATTGGGAAGCAGACGAAGCCCAAGAACAAATTGCATTTGCTGATGTGATTTTATTGAATAAAACAGATTTAGTCACACCAGAAAATTTAGAAGAACTAGAAAAGCGGATTCGGTCGATGAATGCGATCGCTAAAATCTACCGCACTCGCAACTCAGAACTAGGAATGGATGCACTTTTGGGAGTACAAGCCTTTAACCTAGACCGCGCTTTAGAAATTGACCCAAATTTCTTAGGTGAAGATGCCCATGTACATGATGAAAGCGTCTATTCTGTAGCGTTGGTAGAGAAAGGCGCAATAGACGGAGAAAAATTAAACGCTTGGATGACAAATTTACTAAGCACCCAAGGGACAGATATCTTCCGCATGAAAGGCATTTTAAACATAGCTGGAGAAGATAATCGCTTCGTCTTCCAGGGAGTACACATGATATTTGATGGTAGACCCGATAGACCTTGGAAAACCAGCGAAACTCGGAAAAATGAACTTGTATTCATCGGTCGAAATCTAGATGAATCCAAACTAAAACAAGATTTTCTCGCCTGTCTAGTATGAATTGAGAGAGGAGAAAATAAATAAAATTTAAGGCGTTGCTGAATCGAAGTATAATTTTATTTCACGCAGAGACGCAGAGGCTCAGAGAGTAAAAGTTTGAGAGATAGAATTTTTGACTTTCATTTCTTGATTCAGTAACGCCATTTTCTCTGTGCTTCTATAGGTAGTAAAATCATATCTAGACATGAACTTAACAACTAGCAAACCTCAACAATTTGCAGCCCATTATTCAGGGAAACTTGCAGATTATGTCACATCCCTAATTTGGTCATCTCAAGGAGAGATACTAGCAGCAACTTCCGCTGCGGGAGAAGTTGTTTTGTGGGAAAATGGCGAATTAAAAACCTTACAAACCGCTACAAATCAATCAGTAGATTGTGTTGCATTTTCCAGCGATGGGAAATATTTAGCCGTTGGTGGACAAAATGGACAAGTTAAAATTTGGCGCGAAAATAAATTAATTGCTACTTTAGAAAATGCTCCTGCTTGGGTTGATAAACTAGCTTGGAGTCATACTAATAACCAACTCGCTTTTAGTTTAGGGCGTTACGTTCAAGTATGGGATGCAGACACAGAAGAAATTATTGTCACTCTGAATTTTGAAAACTCCTCAGTTTTGGCTATTGATTGGCGTAAAGATGGGCAATATTTAGCAATTAGCGGCTATCAGGGAGTCAAAATTTGGAATACTCAAGATTGGGATGAGGAACCTTATTTTCTTTCCATGACTACCGTTAGTGTCGCAATGGCTTGGTCGCCTGATGGCAAATACTTAGGTTCTGGCAATATGGATCGCAGCGTCACCGTGTTGGAATGGGGAAATCCTGACCCTTGGGTAATGCGCGGCTTTCCCGGTAAAATTCGCCAATTAGCTTGGTCAGAAGTCACAACAGCCGTAGGTGCGCCGCTTTTGGCTTCTTCCAGTGTTGAGGGTGTAGTAGTTTGGGAAAAATCAGAAGATGAATCCTTGGGTTGGGAAGCGCGGATATTAACCAATCATGTGGATATCATTAATGCGATCGCATTTGCACCCCAAAGTTTTCTTCTCGCTTCTGCCGGTGCTGATGGCTGGTTGTGTTTATGGAACCAAGCCACAGAAGTATCACAGATTATCACAGGTGTCAGCGGCGGTTTTTCTACCCTAGCGTGGCATCCCAGTAGGGGTGGGGTCTCCCCACCCTCCAGTACGATCTCCTCACCCTTATTAGCCGCAGGTGGGGAACAAGGAGAACTACTAATCTGGTCAACAACTACTGACTAATGAATAATAATTGGTTATGCTGTATCAGCAGCAGCCTCTGAGGGTGAACTATGAACATAGCTAAATTGATCTTGCTTGCTTGTCATGTATTTCTCGCATCTCTACTGCTGGTAGTTAGTCCAGCCCACGCATCTACTAAAATGAAATCTGCACCTGTTTCGCAGATAATTGTTGTTGCATCTGCACAACCGAATCCCGAATTAATAGCACCAAATTTAAACCAAGCAAACAATCCAATTGTTGATCATATTGGTTGCACTTGTGGTACTTGTGTACAAGCTAATTTTCAAATGTTGCAAGGTAAGTTACCTGCTGCTGGCTTTCAATAAAGTTAGGCGTTATGAAAATTTTTAAGGCACACTCCTAATGTTGTGCCTTTATTAATTTATAAAACTAGTACAGTATCGCACAAATAACTCTCCAGTGAAATATAAAAACTTATTAAATAATGCAGGGTTGATTTTAACAATTGGATTTTTGGGGTGTGGAAATCAATTTACAAATACAACATACACACAATCTAATCAATCCAATAGAATTAATAAAAATCTTCCTCAAGTTGTCGCAACGAACAGTATATTGTGTGACCTAACTAAACAGGTCGCCGGCACAACCATCAACCTTACTTGCTTGATTCCCCCTGGTATAGATCCGCGTATTTATCAACCGACACCAGAAGATATCCAAGCCATTGAACAAGCTAATCTTATTTTCTATCATGGCTATAATTTTGAACCAGGTTTAATTAAAATTATTACATCAACTAAAAACCGTTCCCCTAAAATAGCCGTCGGTCAACGTGCCGTATCTGAACCCCAAAAAATTCAAAAAAATGGGAGAAATTACACTGAACCACATATTTGGCACAACGTTAAAAATACCATCAAAATAGTAGAAGTAATTCATGGTAATTTAGGTAAAATGTCACCCAAAAATGAAAAAGAATATAGCAATAATACCAAAAAAATAACAAATGAATTAAACCAACTACATAGCTGGATAAAATATACACTTACTAGTATTCCCACTAAAAATCGAAAATTGCTGACAACCCATGAAGCAATGATTTATTATGTCAAAGCTTACAATCTTCCCTATAGAGAAGGTTTATCAAGTATTAGCGACCAAGATAATTTAACAAATACAACAGTAAGAAATTTGGCTCAATATATTCAACAGGCTAAAGTACCAACAGTTTTTGCTGATACAACAACTAACCCCATGCTACTTAAGCCAATTGCCAAAGAAGCAAATGTGAAACTTTTCTCCAGACAACTTTATATTGATGGACTTGGTAAACCTGGTAGTGATGGAGAAACCTATCAAAAAATGATGGATGCCAATACGCGTAGTATTGTGGAAGGACTAGGTGGAACCTATCTAAAGTTTGTGCCGAATAATGTCAAATAAAGGGCGGGCTTTCCCAGCCCCTACAAGCCTGGCGATGAAAAAGTTAAATACTGATTTTAACTAAACTCCAACAACACTTTTCACCTTTTCTCTTTTTCCAGTTGCAATCAACCATTTACCACCAGAAGGTGCTAAAGTTACTCCCCGACGCATAGGTTTAACAGGAATATTATCAACCAAAGCTAAATCTAATTGTGATAACAAAGTAGCTAAAACTAACTTCATTTCAAACATCGCAAACGCCATACCAATACAGGTACGATTTCCACCACCAAAGGGAATATATTCATATTGTGAAAACTGCCTTTCTAAAAAGCGTTCTGGCTTAAATTTCTCCGGTTCTGGATATAAATCTGGACGGCGATGAGTTAAATATATACAAGGTGCAAGTAATATACCTGGTGCAAATTCATGACCCATAATAGTTGTTGGTGACTTCACTATCCGAGGTAAAGTAATCATGGCAATCGGGTAAATGCGTAAAGTTTCCTGACAAACAGCAGTAAGATAAGGCAAGCGAGAAACTTCATTTAAATCTGCATTTTCACCAATACTATTTAACTCATTTATCAGCTTTTCCCGAACTGTTGGTAAATGATGAATCCAATACAATGCCCATGTTAAAGCTGAAGCTGTAGTTTCATGACCAGCAAATAACAAAGTCATCAATTCATCACGTAACTCTGAATCCGTCATCGCTTCCCCATTCTCATCCCGTGCTGATATCATTAATGAAAGAATATCGCTGCGAGATGAATCAAAATTATCTCTGCGTTCCTGAATTTCAGTCTGGAGAAGTTGGTCAATTTTCTTTCTCTGACGTAAAAACATTCCCCAAGGACTCCACGCGCCTAAATCTACTTGCAGTGAAGGGAAAAATGTTACAGCAGAACGCAAAGGAGAACCAGATAAATTTAGCAGGGAACTCACAAGTTCTTCTAATTCTCGAAAACGTTCTCCCTCACATAAACCAAAAACAGCTTGCAAAATCACTTTCAAGGAGATTTCTTGCATTGAGTCCCGAACAGAAAAAGGTTTGCCAATTTCCCAATCATTAATCACTTGTTTTGTAATATTAGTGATAATTTGAGGGGAGCATATCAACTTTGTTAGAACAAAAGAACTAAACAGGCTCTAAAGCTTGGCGTTGAGATAAGCACAGCGATGCTTGAGGACTTGAGAGACATTCGATTCATTCCATTGTGCGCCAGAGATTTTTAATCGGCGATCTATCTGTTTGATAGTAGACTCGACGGCACCAGAACCAATAGAACAAATACCCTCGGTTTGATAATAATCATAATTGACAATTCGATGGCGATGAGTTTCCAAATACTGACAGAAATTTTGAGCTTTTTTAGATTGAAGTGGAGATATGAGAGCGAGAGTTTCATCAACTTTTCCTAGCCAAAGAAAAGTTTCCGCAGCTTTGAGTCGCTTGAGAGAACCACCTACTTTATGTAGATTTTCAACAAGATGAAACCAATCTAAAATCTCCCGTCTTTCCCCTGGACAATTAAATTGTCGAATTATCTTCCAAATTCCCGGATGTCCATCACCTAAACAGGTTAATGGATCTGCCAAATGTTGTTGATTTACCCAATCGATTAAAGATTCATTTTCACCCAATCTAGCTACTTTTATTCCTTGGTTAATGCAAATAGCTTTATAGTCTTTCCAGAGGCATGATTCTCCTTTTTGTTCAGTCCTAAGCCTTACCTTTCCACCGTCCACGCTAATTTCTTCTATTTCTTTTTCGTCTCCTATTTCGGGAAACTCATAACGCTGAACGATTCTTTGTTGTGTACTAGCAGAAATCGACATCCCAGTATATTTATAAATATCTTGTGCTGCATTTTCATAGGATACATTTGCACTTGCTCTCAAGCAACATTGCTCTAAATAAGGACTTATTTTTTGATTGTTTTCTAGTTTTAACTTTCGTGCTTGTTTTTCACTGACTGGCAATTCTCCAAGAATGCTTTTTATTATTCTTACTCTTCCCGATGAAGTTCCTGTTGCTTCTTTGAGAAAAAAACCCCTAATTCTGGCGTAATATATTCTAAAGTCTGCGCTCTAATTGTTTTTTCAATTCCTGCTAAACTCTCTAATTCTTCAGTTTTTGCTTCTTGATATAGAATTCCTGCTATGGCTTTGAGATGCTCCTGGAGTTTTTTCTGATTAGCTGGTTCCATGATTGAGTGGGGGATTGATTTCTTCCTTTATTTTCGCTGATTTTTACCCCTACCTGCTAGTTCATCTGTTCTAACAAACTTGAGATGCTCCCTAATTTGAGCATAGGCTTTCATCCGTTCTCCATGAAATGGCGGTGTTAATAATCGTCTCTGACGTTGGTGAGTTTTACCATCTATCAGTAGTAAAGAATTTTCACCCACTAAAGGCTTGAGAAGTCCATTTCCCCTTCCTGAATCAAAATACTCTGGTGGAGTTGTAAAAATTTCCTGAATCGCTTGGGGGTTAGTAATAAAAACGATTGGTTGTTCACCTGTCAGTCGGAGTGTAAAAAATTCACCATGCGCCTTTACAGATGTTTCCATCAATTGTAAAGGATTAAAAACCCACTGAAGACGTTGTATAAATCTTGAAGTTTGGGATTCACCTGGTAATTGCATAACAAAAATTACTAACTATAAGTTATTTATTTTCTCACTAGGCTAACAAATCTATCCATAAATTCCAAATATTTCCACAAAGTCTACCTTTGGGTGATTTATACCTAAAATTAGATGTGATTAACTTACCAAGGTAGCAATTATTTTTTATACAAAAGAAAGTTTATGGTAGATATTTATATTCTTGATTTGTTGGTAATTGGTCTGCTTTTACTGATTGTTACTTTAGCGTCAGGTTGGATTTCGCGTCTACCTCTTTCTTTTGCCATGATCTACCTAATGGTAGGGATTTTTTTGGGGCCTTATGGCTTAGGACTGATTCAATTACGTCGTGATGAATTATTCAACGCCGAATTACTAGAAAGACTAACTGAATTTGTGGTGATTGTTTCGGTATTTAGTTGTGGCTTAAAAATAGTTACACTGCTAAAGTGGAAATTTTGGAATATTACAGCGAGACTGATTGGATTATTAATGCCAATTTCTATTTTTTCCCTGGCTGCTGTGGGGAAATTCTGGTTAAGTATGAATTGGGGTGAGGCGATTTTATTAGGTGCAATTCTGGCTCCAACTGACCCTGTATTAGCCTCAGAGGTGCAATTAACTGATACAAATGACGAAGATGAGTTACGCTTTGGTTTAACTTCTGAAGGAGGATTAAATGATGCTTTAGCTTTTCCGTTTGTTTATTTTGGTATTTATGCCCTCAAAGATAGTAATTGGTATAATTGGTTGGGAAAATGGGTCGCAGTGGATGTAATTTGGGCGATCGCATCTGGTATCGTTATGGGACTGATTGTCCCCTTAGTCATAGTATGGATTGATAAAAAAATCCAAAAATCTCGTCCTGTTGATGACATAATGGAAGATTTTGTGGCTATTAGCACGATTTTGCTAACTTATTCTTTAACAGAAGTTGTTAATGGCTATGGATTTTTAGCAGTATTTGTGGCAGGGTTAGCTGTCCAAAGAAGTTATACAAATCCCCAAAAGCCTCTTGCACAATTAGAATTTATTGAACGATTAGAAAAGCTATTAGAAGTTGGTCTAATTTTGCTTTTAGGAACAATTTTATTATGGGAACCCATGTTTAATTATGCTACCCAATCTTTTTTAGTGATAAGTTTGCTATTTTTAGTGATTCGACCTGTGGGAGTATGGGTTAGCACCATTGGTAAACGTCCTCTCAATTCTCACCGTCGAACTTTCAATCCTGAAACTCGCTGGCTATTTGGTTGGTTTGGTATTCGGGGTATAGGTTCTTTATATTATCTTGCCTATAGCTTAAGCAATGGTTTAAAAGGTGAGGCTGCTGAAGAAATTGCCTGGATAACTTACACGACTATTGTCGTTTCTGTGATTGTACATGGAATTAGTGCCACTCCGTTAATGAATTGGTATGAGCGTAATATTGCCAATGGCACAAAATCTCATATTTCTGCGACAATTGATGAATTTGAATAACTTTAATTTACATAAAATTATGTTGTAATTACCTCAGCAAAATTAATTATACATTTTCTCAAAAAATTGAAATCCCTGTCATCTTGTTCTGTTCCCAGTTCCCTTAACGAAATGTGCAATTTAATTTATTTTGCCCGCCTACTTGTATTATATTGTTACCCAATGGGAATTAATTTGTATTTCCCGTTCTTGCATAATCTCTGTAAATAAATTTGTAGGTAATGCTGCTTCTACAGGTGAAACTCCAGGGTGGTTGAGTTTACCTTCTAGTAATAATTTAGCAATACTACCAGTACCTATACCAGAAGCAACAGCAGTATTTTCATGCATTAAAATTGAAGCATAAACAACTGTTTTACCATCTTTTTCTCCTGTTACTTCGGCTCGTACTGCTACTCCAATTCCAGTGAAAATATTTGTAAAATCGGTCATGCTATGACTAACATGAGACAAAAATTCAATCATATAACGGCGCTGCATTAACCATTTTGGAAAAATATGGGCAGCTATCCAAGTCAGGTGGTTGTAAAAATCAGGAATTGATCCAAATTTAGTAATTACAGTTTTCACTGTGGGAAAAGAATGGGGTAGTGTGATAGTTTCTGGCATATCAAACCAGTAAACTCCACTAACTCCATAGGGTGACGGAAAGTTAATATTTTCTTGGTCAGAATAAGGTTCAACTAAACGCCATTCGCGGTTTATCCAAGCTTCAAAAGGATGTTGTAAACCTAGAAAAGTTGTTCGCATGACGGTAACACCAGCACCACCAGAACCAGAGACTAAATAACTTAAATGGATTTTTTCGGCGACATCAAATTGCTCGATTCCTTGGCGGACTAAGCTATTAGAAATACCAGGGAAAATACCTGTATTAATAATTGCCGTTACTCCAGCAGTAGCAGCTTTATCGTGTAAATTTAATGCCTTTTGGGTATAGGAACGATGATCACTGACATCTAAATAGTTTATACCTTGCTCAATGCAAATTTCGAGAACTTGAGTATCTCTGTAGTGAAATGGCCCGGCACAGTGGATGACAAGATTTGATTGTGCGATCGCATCCCGCAATTTTTCAACTTCAGTCAAATCCAAAACTAAAAACTGTTCTCTTCCTCCTGAAGACAAGCTTACAGCCTTTCCCGTCTCTGGAGACCGTCCAGTGATGGTAATATCTGCCTGTGTGTGGCTGAGAATATCATTAGCAACAGCGCTACCAATGCGTCCCCTTCCACCTAGAATCAACACACGATCTGTCATGACTACGGTTTGGACAACATTATCTTTATTTCACCAGATTTATGTCCCCTTTGTCATCGGTAAAAAGTCAGACAAGACTCAATACTGCTTGCTTTGGGTGAGGAATAAAAGTTAAAGATTTGATTCTTGCCCATGAAAAGTAAAAACTGACAAGTATTCCCCAAACTTCAACAAGTTTTCATCTTAACTTAATATCATCTTTATTTTTTCTATGTTAGGCTTACCGACATTACTAAAAATACAGTACCAAAATTCCTGGAGTTAATATCTTCCAGGGATAAAATTAATATGAGAAATCGGCAGATAGCTTTCAAGATAAGATAATTTTCTCTGCCGAATAAACATCTTAATTAGCATCTACGCAACTTTTTTGGTACTCAGACAGGGGAATTTTATCAACTTTTGAGCAAGGATAGCAAAATATCTATTGCTCATCACACATGAAACTAATAATCAACATTTTTAGCTCAATAACTGAATTGATGTCGTAGCTAAAATATCAAAATCAAATTCACTTCACTTTTTCAAAACTATTGAGGGTTATTCACTAATGGTAGTTACTTTTAGGAAAACAATTCGTGATCTAGTGTTCAGTAATCGCCAACTCGCAAAATTATACTACTCAGTGAGTTTAACTCAACCTGTTCTACCGCATTGGGTTGGCGCTGATTACTACCGCACAAAATCATCATGGGAATTACAACCTAATCTCTGTCCATGTGATATTGAACTGAACGAGTATTTGCAAAAGTACAATATTCAGGATAAAAGTATATTTCATTTCGGTACAGGCGCTCATCATATTTTGGGTTTAGAAAATCAAAAACTTGACAGTCCCAATGAAATATTTGGCATTACAGCTTCCATTCCTGAACATGAAGAATATATTCGTATCTGCCGAAAAAATCGCCAACTTGCCAAATTTTATAAAGTGATTTGTACGGATATATACACTCTAACTGCTCGTTTTTTACCTATGTTAGATGTGGTTTCACTCTTTCATATTGGTGAATTTTATATGCCAGAAGAAGCTCCTTTTGTACATCATAATGATGAATCTCTTGTTGAGCTATTTTTGAGTAAGTTGAATCCTGACGGAAAAATTTTGTTTTACACGCAGTCAGTTGGTTGGGGTAAAGCTGAAGAAGTCATCGAATTATTTACAGCCCAAGGAAAAATCAAAAAAATTGAGGAATACAAGAACCTATTGGTTTATTCCAAGAATAACTAAAAACGTAAGAATTCAGGAGTCAGGAGTCAGAATGTTTGATAAATCGGTAGATGATCGAATAGAGATCTTTTCTGTAACCGTTAACAAGCTGACTGCTGATAGCTGAATGCTTAACCTAAAAACGCCTAAGGAGCTTTCGTTGGTGTCAAATTAAGGCTCTGCCTTCCTTTTGTAACAGATATAGGCAGAGCCTTTGTGATAGCATTGCCAGCAGGATAAGGGACTTCCAAGAAATAAATTATCCCGATTAACGTTCGCGGAGCGTGGCGTTAGCCATACCGCAGAGGCGCAGAGGACACAGAGGAATAAGGGTTTGAGAGATTTTTCGCGTTAGGTGGTTGAGTGTTTTTTTATTTGGAAGTCCCTAATTTATTGTTTGATATTCCCTTACTAACAGTAAAATAATATTAGGTTTTCAACGGTTTGCTTGACTGTTAAATGCTGCTGTATTTCAGCCATAACATAATCCTATCCAATCCCAAACACAGAACCCACAGTAGACTTCAGCGAATTTCCTGCATCCTTTAAAGTCTGACTAATTGGATGCTTGGTTTGCAAAAATACCCTTGCACAATTGCGTCCTGGCATACCCGAAATTGAACCACCGGGGTGTGTTCCCGCGCCAGTTAAAAATAGATTATCAATGGGGGTTTTATAATTGGCTAATTCTGGCAAAGGTCGGAAAAATATCATTTGATCCATTGTCATATCAATATGATAATAATTACCCTTGTAAGCACCTAATCTTTCACCTAATTCTGCGGGACTTTCCACACGTCTAGCAATAATTGATGTTTTCAAATTTGGCGAATAAGTCGCTAGTTTATCAACTACCCTGTCTGCAACTTTATTTTTCAATTCATCAGTCCAACCCGTACCTTTTAAACCTGTACCTTCTGCACCTGCAATTTGATAAGGAGCAAAAAATTCAATCCATACAGTGTGTTTACCTGGTGGTGCTAAACTAGGGTCAAGGAAACTGGGCATGACCACATACATTGATGGGTCAGAGTCGGGAATTTCTCCTAATGTACATTTGCTATGAGCCTGTTCTACATGATTCATGGAATCGGCAATTAAGATAGAACCAATGAGATATTCATCTTTGTGGGCGTGATAGGGAAAATGTAGAGGTTGATCTAAGGCTAAATCTATCTTCAGGATAGTTTCATTGTTGTTAATAATGCGGCGTTCTAATCTTTCCCATAATTCAGAATCAACTGCATCAATATCACTTTTGTCAGTCATTTGTAAAAATAAACGTTGGGCATCAATATTAGAAATTACTCCATATTTAGCCCGGTATTCTTGACCACCTGCAACCCTCACACCTACAGCTTTAGCATCATCAATTAAAACTTTTTCAACGTGCTGGTCTGTGAGAATTACCCCGCCTTTACTTGTGACTAAATTCACCAATGCTTGCACCAATGCACCTGTACCTCCGCGAGGTCTAGCCATACCGGGATTATGACGCATTGCCATCATCATGACACCAATTGCCAGGTTTTTTTGTGAAGGGGGTGCACCAAGTTCGGAAGCTAATCTAGCAAGTGGTGCTTTGAGAAATTCTTCATCAAACCATTCATTGAGAATATCTTCAGCACTATTCAACATGGTACGCACAAAATCAAAGCTTTTGGATGGAGAACCAACTACTGAAAATAAATCTTTAAACTTCTGAATGTTGTAGTTTCCAAAAATATCTATAATTGATTTTGGTGGGGCATTAAACATAGGAATCATGGCATTAATAGCCCGTTGCCAGTAATCTGTAAATTCCGCATATTTTTTAGCATCACGTTCATTGTAACGAGCAATTTCTGCACAGGTTTTTTCTAATGATTTATGAGCTAAAAAATACTTACCATCTGGGTGTGGACAAAAAACTACTGGGTCACATTCTAGATATTCCAAGCCGTATTTTGTCAATTCTAATTCTTCAACAACTGGTCCTAAATGAATAAATTCATGGTCAATAGCACACAAGTTAAACTTAAATCCTGGTGCTTGATCTGGGATACATTCTTCTGTTGTGGCAGCACCACCGGGAACAGGACGCTTTTCTAAGAGCAGGACGCTATAGCCTGCTTTGAGTAAATAAGCAGCACACACTAAACCATTGTGTCCTGCACCGATCATTACAACATCATATTCTTGCATGAATTTTATGTTCAAATAAACAAACTTTTTAAGGTGAGTCAGATTTTTATAAATTTACAGCATTTGTTATTTATAAAAATTAATATTGACCAAGGTCGATCCTAATCAGGAGAAAGAATAGTTTCCATTGAAGGAATTTGTTTTATATGGGCTTTGAGTATCAGGATTAAACTACCCTTTTTTACTTCCATATCTATGATAGAAAATACCATATTTTCCCACTCCCAGTCAGGTAAATTGATTATTTCTTTAATTTTCTGCATAGCGGCTGCTATTAATTCTACTCTTATCCCTTCTCCTTCCGTACAATGAAAACTCTTCAACCTGGGTGGTTTTGTCTGAGTTCGGGGATGAGCGATCGCATGATAACCTAAGATATGAGTATTATCCTTGTCTTTGAGCCATACCTTACCTTTAAATTCTAGTTTGCTATCACCGGGTAAAAATACCTGCATTTCTTGCGGTTCAAAGCTGACAATTTCCCCATCTACATTTAACTTAAATTGTCTCACCCACCTGTTAATCATCTCTGAAGTTAAAGCATCGTTAATATCTGCTTCCGTGAGAACAATGCGAAAATTAGAATTGACTGGCTCATTAAGTTTAAGTTGACCAAAAATCACACTTAAGGGATTAATAGAAATTCTATCTGTTTGCATTTTTATATCTTGGACACGGATTTTGTCTTGAATTACCAACCCTTGTCCGGCAAGTTCAACTTTATCTACCTGTCCCTGAAATAATTTACCAATATCAGTTTTTATATCTATATCTATTTGTTCTACTTCATCTAATTCTTCAGATATTCTTCTTTTAGCTTCCTGAGATAGTAATTTTTCCTCAAAAGTTGGTTGGTCTGACATAAAAAAATATTTTTATAAGTTTCTACTACTGGCTAATGTATACGCTGATTCCTAAGAATAGTATCTATAGTGAGACATAATTCAATTGGTAGATTGTATCATGTTCATTTGACTACTGATCATATTTGCTTAGGCTGGCAATTGGTAATTGGTAATTAAGTTTTGCAACGGAGATTTTGCCAGAGAAACTCCGCCACAAAACTTGTCACTTAAGAGAGCTTATTAACTTAAACTGCCAGAATTAATTACATAACACTGGTTTCTAAGGTGCGAGATTTCGCCTGACGCTGACTCTTGACGACCATTTGAATAGGACGGTCTGGCCCCGTCACTAAACCACGGCGTTTTGGTTTTATATCACGAGTATTAGCTAGTTCTAATTGCCAACCACTCAGAATTTTAGCTAATACTAACTTCATTTCAAATTGGGCAAATGCTAGACCAATACAACGTCTTGCACCAGCACCAAAAGGTAGAAATTCATAGGGTGAAAATTGTTTTTCTAAAAAGCGTTCTGGGTTAAATTGTTTGGGGTTGGGATAAATATCTTCTCGGTTGTGGGTTAGATAAATTGAACCCATGATGACTGTACCTGGTTCGAGTTCATGACCACACAAAGAAATAGGCGTTTTTACTCGCCTGGGGAAAGTCAACATTCCGATTGGGTAAATCCGTAAGGTTTCGTTACAAACAGCGGTGAGATAGGGCAATTTAAAGATGGCATTGGAGTCTAGATTTTCGCCTAAAGCATCTATTTCTGGCAATAATTTTTGCCGAACTTCCGGTAGTTTATGAATCCAGTATAAAGCCCAAGCGATCGCAGTAGCTGTGGTTTCATGACCTGCTACTAACAAAGTCATTAATTCATCACGTAATTCTACATCACTCATAGGTTCGCCAGCTTCATCTCTGGCAGCCATGAGTAAACTGAGGATATCTGTGCGCGACGGGTCAGGATTTTCTCGCCGTTCCTGAATTTCTTCATAAATGAGTTGGTCGGCTTTATCTTGCTGCCGCTGCTGTTTTTCCCAAAGTTGGGAGATACCAATCACATCTTTTAAAGCGGGAAAATAAAGTACGGCAACTCTCCAAACCGCACTACCTACTTCTAAAATTTCGCACAGTAAATGTTGTAGCTTTTCAGCACGCTCCCCTTCATAGAGTCCAAAGACAGCTTGCATCATCACACTGAGGGTAATATCTTGAGTAACTGTACGGGCATTGAAGGGTTGATTTAATTGCTGCTTATTGATAGTTTTCTCAGTTATATCACCCATTAAGTCAGCATAATTCCGCATTCTTTCTCCATGTAGAGGCGGCATCATTAACTGGCGTTGTCTTTGGTGTTCTGCGCCACTGAGTGAAATAACAGAACGCTTCCCCAGTAAATATTCAAAAATGCTATTCAACTCTCCTGGGGCTTCTAATTCTTTGGTATCATTGCTTAAAACCTGCTGCATTGCTTCCGGGCTATGGATAAAAACTAGAGGAGGTAAATTTTTTTGCAGCTTGAGAGTGAAAATGTCTCCGTAGGTTTTGGCACATTCTTCCATGTAGAGCATGGGGGCGAATACCCAGCGGAGCATTTGCAAAGTGGCTGGGGTTTTAGGGCTGATTGGTAGAGGCATAAAATTTTGATTAGCGTAAATCTATCTTCTTATCTTCTTATAAATTAACTGAAAAACTCAGAGTGTTTTCATTCACAGATAAAAAGTAAGGCACATTTAACAATGCAGGTTTAATAATGACTGGATATCTCCAAAAATTAAATCTACTTTTGTAGAGACGTTACATAGAACATCTCTACTTTTTTTGCAGATGTCTACTGAGTTACCATTTGTGTTTTACCCAGTCATAAATCTCTAAATATTCGGCTCCGGGAGCATTCCATGAATAGTCATAGTCCATACCCTGAATAGCTAGTTGCTGGAACTGTTCAGGCTGCTGATACCACAAATCAATTGCTCTTCCCATTGCTGACTCTAAGGCTTGGTTATCCATTTCATAAAATACATAACCATTGCGTTTTTCTGGAGGTAGATTTTGGTCGTAATCTCGGTCAAAGACTGTATTTACCAACCCCCCAACACCGCGCACAATGGGAACAGTACCGTATTTTAAACCAATCATTTGAGTTAACCCACAAGGTTCATAATTGCTAGGAACAACAATCATGTCTGCACCAGCATAAATAAGGTGGGATAATTCTTCATTAAAACCTAGTTCTAAATGCACATCTGGGTTACTGTTTAAAAATTGTTTTTCATGTTGGAAATGAGCATTGATTGCTGGTTCTGTGGCTGAACCGAGTAATACAAATTGCGCTCCTTTACTGAGGGCATAATAAATGGCGTGATGAACAAGATGCACACCTTTTTGATTATCTAATCGACCGATGTAAGCCACGATGGGTTTTTTATCATCATGGGCTAACATTAGCCGTTCTCGTAACGCTTTTTTGTTATATGTTTTTTGTTCAAAGTCATCCCGGCTGTAATTATGGAGGATGTAACTGTCAATTTCTGGGTTCCAAAAATCATAATCAATGCCGTTGAGAACTCCAGTGAATTTCTCTTTTTGTAAATGTAATGTATGACCTAAACCACAGCCTACGTCACTGGTTTGGGCTTCTATAGCATGGTTGGGTGAAACTGTGGTGAATGCGTTGGAATAAACAATTCCCCCTTTCATAAAGTTTAAAGCAAAGGGGTTAAAGTTATCACGGAGCTTATCGTATTGGAAGTAATAAGATGGTTGATTTAAACCTGTTCCTTTGAGAGTTTCTACACCACCCATACCTTGATGTTTAAAGTTGTGAATGGTGTAACAAACTCGTTGATATTCCATGCCATGATATTTGTAAATTTCATAAAGCATGACGGGAATTAATCCGGTTTGCCAGTCGTGACAATGAATGATATCTGGTCTTTTATTGCTTCTGAGTAAAAATTCTAAAGCTGCTTTGCTGAAAAATGCAAAACGCATATTATCATCATCGCAACCATAGTAACAACCCCGATTAAAGAAGTTGTCTTCACTATGAGGTTCAATGAAGAAGCATACTCTTCCATGTACCCAACCGCAGTATACTGAACAATGGATTGCTGCTCCATACCAGGGAACCCACAAGTTGAGGTAGGCATCATGTAACCCCCAAATATGGTCATAGCGCATACAATCGTACATAGGCAAAATCAGCTCGACTGTATTTCCTCGATTCTCTAATTCTCTGCTGAGTCCATAAACAACATCCCCTAACCCTCCGGCTTTAATCACAGGAGCGCATTCTGAGGCAATTTGTACTATGTACATTCCTAGCCCTCGCTTCACAAAACTTTATGTTGATTATATAGTAGTATATGACAAATATACTCATTGACAACCAGGTGATGGAATGATAATACCGGGATAGATTTATGAATTTTCAGGGGAAAGGGGAAAGGGGAAATTACCCACCCCTTTGTTATGGAACTCTATCCCAAGAATTACTACAAAAGCATCAAATTTCCAGACAAAACGTATTGAATTATGTCCTTGAATCATGTGCATAAAGCTTTACTATATCGAAATTTTGTATTATTTTAATTTGGTAATCTTCAAATACAGCAGAATTCAGGAGTCAGGCTTCGCCGTGAGCGTCATTGATCTACAATCTGCTGTATAAGATAAGAATTGATTTGCTAGAAAAATGCTTTAATTTATGACCTTAGATTAGATTTTTTGATTTTATTTTCATCTTAATTTTCTAGACAAAATTCTTGTAATTATGTCCTAAGATAATGTGCATATATATTTATTTATATCGAAAGTTTATATTACTTTAAATCTAGTTGGGTAGAAAACATAAAAAACAGTTAACTCTCAAGTGAGGGAAGAAGATAATGAAAAGAATAATTGCCGGCTTGAAGACTCATAAGGTGAACACCCTTTTTCGTGAACTATCACCAGATGAAATAGAGACTGTATCGGGGGGAATAATGGGGGCCGGTTTGGAGATGATTAATACTAATACTGCTGATGTGCAAAATGCTGGCAGTATCGTTGACACTAATGCTCAAGCATTTACCATCCATGAGAATAAGGTCGGCACTGTGGATATGTCCAGATCAGTATACATTTGGAGTTTGTAATTAATGATTAGTATTAAGGTGCTGGCACTAATTCTACAGTGCATTGCAAGTAAATAGGTAGAAAACATAAAGAACAGTTAACTCTTAAGGTAGAGAAGAAGACAATGAAAAGAATAGTAATTACCGACTTGAAGACCAATCATGTGAACACCGCGTTGCATGAACTATCTCCGGCTGAAATAGCAACTGTATGGGCTGGTTTAGAGATTAATACTAATACTGCTGACATAACAAATGCTCACAGTAATATTGAGAAGACTTTTGAAACATTTAGCAACCATGATAATAAGATTCACACTTGGGATATGTCTAGATCGATATATATAAGAACAATTCATTAGGGATGAATTATTGTTAGTCAATCATTCATATTAATGCGCTGACGCTACAAAGACTTTACTTATTGGAGGGTAAAATACTGGCTTTTTAGGGCATCGTCAGATATTTTACCCACAATCAATTTGTATAATTGCTCACTTCTTGATTTGGAAATTAAGACAATGGCTGCAATCATGAATTATGAATTATATTGTGTTGAAGTAAATACGCTTTGTCATAAATTAACTTTAGAAGAAATGGAATCAACGATAGGAGGTAATACTATCATACCTTTATGGAATACTGATTACGCGGATCTCTATTTAAGTCCTTTTACTGATTGGTTAAATAACGTAATGACTACAGATGAGGATCTATTCGATGTCTACAACAACAAGATTTTTACAATTGATTTTTCTGATACAAATGTTTATTTGGTAGTTTAATCATTTGTCATCAGTAAGGCGAATTATATTCGCCGATAAGTTTTCAGATATCGTCTTATAAAATTTGTGTAGGAGTTTAGCATTGCTATATCCTGATTTATACATAAACCAGAAATAGATTCGTTCACAAATCGGTAAAACTAGCTGTTACTATGATTTTTCTAATTGTAATCATTGAGGATTACTATAGATTACTTGAGTTTTTTATTAATGCTATAAACTCAGGCTGAGTTATTGTGATACCGATTCTTTGTAACGTTGTGCTAAATTCGGTTTTGGTATAAAGCTGAGGTAAAAACTTAAACTGCTAAATTAATTTAGTGCATCTTTATAGAGAATTGGTATTACAACCTGAAAGATGTAAAATCTGTATTAACTTGAACAAATAGCACAAGTTTCTTCTGATTTTATTAAGGTACTCAGCATGACAGCAATTACGACAAAGGCATCTTCCGCAGTTCCTGATTTTTGTGAAGGGATACAATATTTTGGGGAAGCGCTGCCAGATTTTGAAACTTATGGTGCAAAACCGGTGATAGAATCGGGCAAAGGTGCGATCGCATCCCCAACAGATACAAATGCAGTATATCAAACTCTACTCGCGGCTGATGCCCTGCGCTACCTAACCCTACAAGTCACTGGTAGTAAGGCTTCTGGACATCCCGGCGGTTTTGCCAGCCAAGCGGAAGCTTATGCAGCTTTGGTCATGCTGGGACATAAAAACATTATCACCGAAGTCGGACATCACGCCCCCGGTTTTTATAGCGCCATGTTTCTAGACCGTTCCTTAGAAGACATGGGCATTTCTACAGTACAACAATTGCGCGATCGCTTTCGAGAAAAGCATGGATTATTAGGACACCTTTCCGGTTACATTCCCGGTATTCTCGCACCGGCTGGACCCCTGGGACAAGGACAACATTTTGCCATGTCTGCTGCACTCTTGCACCGTGACAAACTCTTCCCCTTCACCGTGGGAGACGGGGGACTGGGTGAACCCTATATCATGAGTTCAATGGCACATTTCAACACCGCTTACCCCACCGTCACCAACTTCTTACCCGTGTTGGTGTGGAACGGTTACAGCCAAGAACACCACAGCATGGTATCTTTGAAAACCAACGCAGAGATGATTGCCTATTGGCAAGGTAACGGTTTTGCCGAAGTCGTGTTAGTCAATGCTAAAGATTTTGACGACCAAAACCAAGCCGGTGAATATGTTGATAGTACCGCATTTTCCTTTGCCAACCGCCTAGAATTTACCAAAGCGGTATTAGTAGGCATGGATAAAGCCGCACGTTCAGCACTTAGCGGAAAATTGACCGTATTTATTATCAAACAACTCAAAGGTGCAGGGGTTCACGCCTTGGGGGCAAAATCACACAACCTCTATCCTAAAGATACATTAGACGCGCCCCATATTGTCACCGCTTTACAAAAACGGGCATTATCAGCCGCAGCATGGCAAATTGTGCGGACAAATGCGGAACGGGCTGGAGGTGGTCCGGCTGCGAAAACTGTGGTGACAGAATTTGAATTACCCTTAGCAGATTTAGGTGAATTACCATTAGAAGAATATAAGGTTGGCGCAGTTCCCCAAGTGGCAACAACGGCAATGGGTAGGTTAGTGGGCATAGTCGGAAATAAGGATAAAAATTTCCTGGTGACTAACGCTGACGGAAACGAAGCATCAGGAATTGCTAACATTAACCAAGCTTTAAAAATCAATCACCCCACCACCGATGATTTATATAATCAAGCCCCAGGTGGTCAAGTTTACGAACCTTTGAGCGAAGATGCTTGTGCAGGTTTAGCGGCTGGTTTATCCTTAATGGGTGCGAGAACTTTGTGGTGTTCTTACGAATCTTTTGCGATCAATGGTTTACCAATTTGGCAAACTGTCACCCAAGCAATGGCAGAATTACGCCGTCAAACTCCCTCGACAATTACATTATTTACAGCCGGGGCTTTAGAACAAGGACGCAACGGTTGGACTCACCAAAGACCAGAAATTGAAGCTTATTTTGCTTCTTTGATGAGAACAGGAAATGTCTTTCCATTATTTCCCCCAGATGCTAACAGTATTCAAGTCTGTTATAACTGGGCTTTGCAAACAAAAAATAAGGGCATTGTCATTACTGCTAGTAAGTCTCCTTTGCCAATTCGTAGCACCTTTGCCCAAACTGAAAAAGGCTTAATTGATGGTGCGGTGTTATTACATGAAGTGGCTGGTGGGAAGACTGTTGTATTTGCTGTCATTGGCGATTTGACTTTAATTCCTGTGTTTGAAGCGGCGGCATTTTTAGAAACTGAAGGTATTGGTGTGAAGATTGTTTCTATTATCAATCCCCGCCGTTTATATCGTCCTCATGATACTGCTTGGGATACTTGTTCTGAACCTGATAACGGTTTTTTAAGTGATGCCGATTTTGAGCAATTGTTTGGTGGAGATGCCTTAATTGGTGTGACAGGTGGGGCTGCGGCGATGTTAGAACCGATCATGTTACGCAGTAATTCTAAGCGTGATTCTTTCGCCTGGAAGCGTGGGGAAACTACCGCAAGTGCGGGTGAGTTGATGGCGTTTAATGGTTTGACTGCGGAAGCGTTGACTAAGCGGGCTATTGAGTTGGTGCATTAAAACCTACCTTAGATTACAATGTAATATACCCATCTGGATTTTTATCTGGATGGGGTTCAATATGTCAATTTAGAACTGATAAATTATGCACTGTAAAATCTTTTATTCTTGGCAATCAGATTTACCAAATAAAACCAATCGTGGATTTATTGGAGATGCGCTTGATGCTGCGGCTAAATCTATTCATAATGATGATTCCATAGAAGTTGAACCAGTTATAGATCGTGACACAATAAATGTACCTGGCTCACCTGATATAGCTAATACAATTTTTAGTAAAATAGAAAATGCTCAAGTTTTTGTATGCGACATTTCAATTATTAACCTAAATACACCTTCTAGACCTACTCCTAATCCCAATGTCTTACTTGAACTAGGATATGCAATAAAGACTCTGGGATGGGAAAATGTAATTATGGTGATGAATACAGCTTTTGGTAAACCAGAAGTATTACCTTTCGATCTCAGAATGAGACGAGTTATTACTTACAATATGCCTGAAATAAGCGATGATCGTGCAACAGAACGTAAAAAGCTTCAAAAAACCTTAGATATAGCAATTCGGACTATATTGGAAGGATTAGAAGTGCAAACTCCTGGAGAATTTATAAAACAACCTAGCATAGTAGAACAAACGATAAATGCAATTGAAAATTCTCAGCCAAATCAAGCTTTTCTAGTCCGTCAGTTTATGACATCGTTAAGAGATCAGCTTGATGCACTAAATCCAGATTTTTCAAGAAATGACATACATCATGATGAGTTGCTAATTCAATCAATTGAGCAAACAAAAGAATTGATTATAGATTTTGCTCGTGTTGTAGAAGTAATTGCAGCCATGAATAACTTTGATGCTGCACTCAAATTGTACAAATCTTTTGACCTTATGCTAGAGCGTTACAATTTACCACTTTATTTTTCAGGTAGTTTTCGAGAATATGATTTTGATTTTTATATCTTCATAACTCATGAACTATTTGTAACTTTTTTATCCTTTTTTATTAGAGAAGAACGTTGGGACATAATTGGGCTTATTCTTGACGATAACATTTATGTTAACCATAATCCTACGAATAGATACGGATATAGCGATAATCTTGTCCCATTTACTTATATTTCTCAGGTTGCTAGATTATTAGAACATCATAAAAACCGTCTAAGGCTTAACAGAATATCAATTCATGCAGATATTTTGAATGAACGCCACACGCAGGGAGAGTTAGCAAGAATTGTACCAATACAACAATTCATAGATGCGGACTGCTTTTTATTTTTAAGGTATGAATTTCAAGATAAGAAAGCAGATGAATGGCATAACTGGATACCTTGGACTAAGATTTATATGACAGAAGTTCCAAGATATCTATTGGAGGCAGATAGTATTAGATATGCTGAGAAATTATTACCTTCTCTTGGAGTAAAAGAGATTCACACTTTTAGAATACGTTTCAATGATGTGTCAAATAATTTTGCAAAAATGTTCTCTAATGGTTGGCCATCTTCTCCATTGAGCCGTGTGAACCCCTTAACAATTGGAAGTAAGTAGTTAGTAGTAAGCAGGTTGGGTTGACGCAAAGAAACCCAACAATACCCACCATTAATAACACTAAATTAGAACCCAAAAACCCTGTATCTGTTCACATCATCTCACCCAACCATCACCAACTATCATGTAAATAAGAGAAGACAATAGAACCATCACAGATACATCTGGAAACATTCACCTCACCGGAGAATTATTATAAGCATATTTAGCTACTAAAATTAATTGTTGTAAATACTTATTTTCATAGCAATGGCAGAAAATGACAAAAACTGCCATGATATAAAAAAGTAGATTTAGGAAATCACATTATGAAAAGTATGAATATTTCCTTACCTGACACCATGCGCGATTATATAGAAGAACAGGTAGCGCAAGGAGGTTACAGCAGCGTTAGTGAATACTTTCGGGAATTAGTGCGACAAGATCAAAAACAGAGAGCAAATGAACGACTACAAACCATGCTCTTGGAAGGATTAAACTCTGGAAATGCAACAGAAATGACTGCACAAGATTGGGAAGATATTCGTCAAGCAGTTCGTGAAAAAACTAACAAACGTCAAAGTGCAATTTAGCCATGATGTTTGCAATTAAAAAAAGACCTCAAGTTATCCGTGACTTGATAGATTTAGCAACCTACATAGCAGAAGATAGTTTAGACGTTTCCGACCGCTTTTTAATAGCAGCAGAAACAACATTTAAACAATTAGCTAAAACTCCAGCTATGGGAAAAATCTGTCAATTTCCCCATCCCAATTTAGCAGATATTCGACAACAATCTATCAAAGGATTTAGAAAATATCTCATTTTTTATCGTATCACTGAATCAGAAATTGATATTTTGCGAGTTATTCATGCTGCAAGAGACATTGAAACAATATTAGATGAGGATTTAGAACCATGACAGATACACTTGGAAATATTCACTTCATCTGATATTTATCACCCGAACTAAATCAAATCCTAGTAGTTTATAATAGAATCATACCGAAAAAATTTACTCAACTTAGGAGTTAATGATGGTAATAAAAATTGCAAAAATATCTAAAGATATTGACACCTTACCAGAAGAAGCGCAAATCTTACTACTTGATTTTATTCAGTTGCTCAAAAAACGTTATCCACAACCAGAAAATCATCATCAAGAAAAAAGTATCTATGAAAGATTTGATGAAATTGGATTAATTGGTTGTTGTGCTGTGGAAGAAAATTTATCAACCACATATAAAGAAGTTTTATCTAATACATTACCGAATAAATATAATCATAGTTGATACAGGATTCTGGTTAGCGCTTATTGATCAAAAAGTCACCTACTACGAAACAGCAAAACAAGCTTTAAAAAAATACAGAGAAGACAATAGAACCATCACAGATACACCTGGAAACATTCACCTCACCTGAGAATTATCACCTGACCATGAGTTATAATCAAGATTAAAGTCATAACCATAAAATTACTATGACTATCCAAACCTTAGACAAAACTACCGCAATTTCAGAACAGCGATTTCTTCTACCTGGTTATTACACCTGGAAGGAATTTGAAATAATAGAAACCTTAACCGCAGACGCAGGAAATTTGCGGATAACTTATCTTGATGGGTACATCGAATTTATGACACTTGGTGAACAACACGAAAATATCAAAAAAATTATCGCTATTTTGATAGAAGCATATCTCTTTGAAAAAGGGATAAACTTTATCCCTGTAGGTAGTGCTACTCGTCGTGCAAAAGAAAAGAGTGCTTCCTTTGAACCTGATGAATCTTATTACATCGGAGAAAAAAAGGAAAATCCAGATTTAGCAATTGAGGTTAATATTACCAGTGGCAGTATTGATAAACTAGAAAAATACAAACGGTTTAATATTACCGAAGTTTGGTTTTGGGAAAATAATCAATTGTTTCTATATCATCTCAGAAATGATAATTATGAGCAAATTAATCAAAGTGAATTATTGCCAGATTTAGATATAGATTTGTTAGTAAATTGTGTTTTAATGCCTTCTATTATTGATGCGAGAACAGAATTTATTAAAGGTATTAAAAAGTAATATTTTGTGGGTTGGGTTGACGCAAGGAAACCCAACAATACCCACGATTAATAACACTAAATTACAAACCAAAAATCCTGTATCTATTCACATCATCTCACCATCACCAACTATCATATAAATAAGAGAAGACAATAGAACCATCACAGGTACACCTGGAAACATTCACCTCACCTGAGAATTATCACAGAACTAAATCAAACGTCCTACCCATAGGCTAAAATTAGTAAACAAGCCTTTTCACAAAATCACCAGTATGCAAGTTAATAATCTCACCATTGACGAACTAAAAGCCCTGATTCGAGAAACAGTGAGAGAAACCATAGAAGAACTGCTAACAGACCCAGATACAAATCAAACCATCAAAGAGAATTTAAAACAAGAATTATTAACCATTCAGAAACGCAGAGAAACAGGTGTTAGAGGTATTTCCACAGCAGAAGTAATGCAAAGACTAGGTTTATAAAACAGATGAATTACCTAGTTGAGTATGAACCAGAAGCACTAGCAGACCTAGAAAGATTGACAAAATCGGTTTGTCAAAGAATAGTTAATAAAATTAACTGGTTAGCTGAAAATTTCGACCAAATTACACCGCAACCCCTGACTGCTGACTTATCAGGTTTCTTTAAACTGAGAGTTGGAGATTATCGAGTAATTTATGAATTTGACGCAGAGAAAAGAATTATTTTTATTGACAGAGTTGGACATCGGCGAGAGATTTACAACTAGATCATTTACTTGATTTTAAATCATTTGTTAGGGTGAATTAAAGTATCTGTTTACATCATCTCACCCAACCATCACCAACTATCATCTAAATAAGAGAAGACAATAGAACCATCACAGATACACCTGGAAATATTCACCTCACCTGAGAATTATCACCCGAACTAAATCTTATAAACGCCTTTCCCACTGTTGCGGATCACGTTTAACATGAAAACAACCAATAATAGAAATTGTTTCATCTATAATAATGTAAAGCAATCCATAGGGAAACTTACGAATTAACTTTTTTCTAACTTGTTCATGAACAATTGGACAAGCAAAAGGATTACGTTGAATAGTTGAAAAACTAGCATCAACAACACGAATAAATTCAGAACCTAATCCAACAGTATGCTGTTCATACCAATTATAAGCATCCTCTAAATCAAGTTCTGCTTCTGGTGTAATGAAAATTTTGTAAGTCATATATTAACTAACGATTAAATTTTTGTTTCACTTCCTCCCAACTAGAAACTTGATGAGGATTTTGATAATAAAGTTCTAAACGTCTCTCCAATTCCTGTTTTTGAGCATCACTAATAGTTACATCATCAGCATCTACAGTGATACTATCCCAAATATCTTGGACTAATTGGATTCTTTCGGCAATACTTAATTGTAAAATGTTTTGAGGTAGTAAGTTCTCCATAAATCTTCCCACTTGAGTAGACAATATTTTTTATTTTAACTCATCATAAGCAAGTAGGCAGGGGAAACGCAAAATCCAATGATACTCAGCAATCCGAATTCAATCAAATCTCCTACCCTCACCCAAGTATCTCTTGAGGAAGTTCAAGCTTTACAAAAGAAAATTTAAGATTTTTAAATTTTTACTGGGCGCAAAGGATCATCTTTTGCGCCAAATCACCTTACTTTCTGATAATCTTTAAAGTGGCGCTCAAATCTTTAACAATTAAGTCAGGTTGGTAAAGTTCTAGTTGGGTACGATCGCGGATTCCACTTTCTACACCTATTACCTTAATGCCATGTGTCTTCGCTGCGGTGATATCTGCTTCTGTATCCCCCACCATCCAAGTATCGGCAGCGGGGGGAAGTTCTGCTAAGGCTCTAGCCATTAACAGGGGTTTATCTTCAATGTCGCGGGTTTTCACATAGTCGTTACTGAGGCAATAACGGCGATTTTCTGGGAAAAATTTGCTTAAATCATATTTATTAATAGCATAGTCCAGTTCCCGCACTCGGCGCATGGTCATCACAACCAAATCAATTCCTGCTTGTTGAACTGTGGTTAGGGCTTCTATTGCACCAGGGACGAGGCTATCATACTGAAAATAAGGCTCTGTATGTACTGTTTGTTTGCGGATTTGGGTAAATTTTTGGGACTGTTGTTCATCTAAACCAGATTTTAAGGCAATATATTTTTCGGCTGTGTGCGATCGCTTGAGTTCCCAAAATTCCGCTTTAGAAAGCTCCGTCACTGCTTGCTCAGGATATCGCGTTTTCTGCAAACATAATTGATAAACACGATAGTACCTCTCGGAAACATCCATAATTGGACCATCAAAATCAGTAATTAGTCTCAGCATTAGCAAATCATGTTAATTTTTTTCACATTATCTCAGTAATAGGTAATAGGGAAAAATTCTACTCCCCTACTCCCCTTCGACTTGTCTTCGACACACTACGTGAACGCTCAGGGCAAGCCTGCACCCTGCCCCCTGCCTCTTTCCAGCCTCCAATCACCTACCAAATCCGCGTTTAACTTGTTCGCTTTCAATAGCTTCAAATAAAGCGCGAAAATTACCTTCACCAAAACCAACAGCTTGAGAACGACGTTCAATAAACTCAAAGAAAAAAGTCGGTTTGCCAAAAATTGGCTGAGTGAAAATTTGCAGTAGTAACGCCCCTAGAGGAGCATTTTTTTGACAATCAACCAGTATTTCTTGTTGAGCGATCGCTTGCAGTTCCTGGGCTGATAAAGGAAAATCTAGACGCTGCTGTAGTTGTGAGTAATAAGTTGTGGGAACAGAAAGGAAAGATAGACCGGTTTTGCGAAATTGAGCGATCGCACTGACAAGATCAGAAGTACGTAAAGCAATATGCTGAATTCCTGCCCCCCGATTCACTTCCAGAAACTCCTGAATTTGCGAATTAGGCGAAGCCGGCTCATTAATCGGTAACTGTACCCTCCCATTAGGAGAAATCATCACCTGACTGTGCAAAGCAGAGCGATTAGTTTGAATTTTAAAACTTTGTTGGGGTCGAAAATCCAAAATATTTTGATACCAACTGACAGCAGCCTCTAAATCACCAACCGCCACATTCAAAACCACATGATCTATAGCCGTAAAAGTATGGGGTGATAGGTGACAAGTCACAGGTGATGTATTATTATCCCCCATATCCCCATCTCCTTTTCTTTCAATCAAAGTGTGAGTTAACCCACCCCAAGCCGCAATTTTGGCGTATTTGATCGATACATCATGCTGGACAGGTTGCAAAAGTTTAGCACCCTGAGCGATCGCTCTAGCCGTCACCGCTTCCACATCTGCCACAGCAAAAGCCACATCTGCCACACCAGCAGGATGATGACGAAAAAACTCAGCCACAGGACTAGTCGGTAACAAAGGTGAAGACAGCAAAAAGTAGACATTGCCATTTTTCACAACTTCCGTACAAGTGTGAAACAATTTTCCCTGATTAACAGGGGTAGGAAACATCGAACTCGCTACTGCTTTAAACCCCAGATAATTGACAAACCAATCTCGCCACCCTTGGGCATCTTCTACATAGAAGTGAACGTGATCAATTTGGAGCATAATTTCTGAAAATCCAGAGCAACAGCTAACATATAAGTAAATTTTGCCTCATATGCTCAATTTACGCTTACGTCCTCAGCAATAATTCTGAATCTAGAAAAATCAATGACTATCAAGCTGAATATTAACAGGACTTACCCAACTTGCTTGCTTTGTAGGGTGCGTCAGACCCGATAATTTAGTACACAACAGATTGTCTCTATCTGACGCACCGCACTAAATATGCGATTCCAAAAGCCTGAAACTAGGTAATATCCCTCATACATATCATGTGCAGTTTGTACAGTGCGTAAGTCCTAATCTAGAAAAATAAATGACTATCAGGTTGAATATTAATTTCCATCGGTACAGCTTCCGGTTCAGCAGATAGCGCATAAAAAATAGCATTAGCCGCAGTTTGACAACTCAGCATTTTTTTCCTATCCACCTTCAAACTCACCTGATCCCAAAAAGGAGAATCTACCCCACCAAAATAGAATAAAGTGAACTTCACCCCAAAACGTTTCAACTCCTCCGCCATACACTTACTGAAACCCACAACACCAAACTTAGAAGCAGAATAAGCCGCAGCCATAGCCATCGAATGCTTACCCAGAATTCCTACCACATTACAGATATGACCAGATTTACGTTTTTGCATCTCTTGGGCAGCAGCCTGACTCGTATAAAAACAGCCTTTTAAATTCAAATCCAGCATTTTGTCTAAATCAGCCGGTTCGATATTGTTGTAGGGCTTAAGAACACCCGCACCAGCCGCATTCACCAAAACATCAATTTGACCAAATCTAGCTACAGCCTTTTTTATCAATGCGTCTACTTGTTCCGGTTGAGTAATATCAGTAGGAACTGACAACACTTCCCCTGGTAACTCATTTGCCAACGTTGCTAAACTCACCGCATCTCTAGCAGCTAGTACCAACTTAGCCCCAGTAGGTGCAAGTTGACGACTTAAAGCAGAACCAATCCCACCAGTAGCACCAACAACGACAATAACTTTATCCAGCATCACAGCATTTACATTTCTTTACACAATATATCTATTATACATAGCCCCCTCCTCGCTTGCGGTGAACCAGCGCTGTAGGCGGGTTTCCCACCGTAGGCGACTGGTGAATCCGAAGGAGGAGGGGGTTGGGGGTGGGGTTCTTCTTACGACTGGATCAATTCTCCCTAATTGCTGTTAAAGAATCGTTTGCGCGGAGGGGTTCTTCTTAAGACTATTTACTGATTCCAGAAAGCGACACCATAAATTTATTACCTTTTTGCTGTATTTGAAAAGAACTGCAAGATTGTAAAAATTTAATAAAACTACCACTGATTTGTAATTCCTTCATTTGCTTAGTTATTGGTTTACTATATTTTTGATTAAATTTAATCCCTAAAATACCAATATCCACATAGCTGGTTTTCAATTCTTGAGTTAAATCTGCCAGAATCATCTTAATTGCCTGTTCTAAATCAAATGCAGAATTGATATTAGAAAATGAACTAGAAGAAAAGGTACTAACATTAACCTTACCGATTTCCCATTTTTTATCTTTTTGTTGAAGATGAAAATTATTGCAAGACTGCAAAAACTTGATAAAAGTACCACTTATCTGTAACTCTTGAATTTGCCCCGTAATCGTCTTACCATATTTTTGTTTAAACTTACTCGCCAAAATACTAATATCAAAATAATCATGAACAGATTTTTCTATTAATTCATCGAGAATAATATTCAACGCTTTTTCTAAATCTTGCTTAGAAGTAATGCCACTTAAAGATTGTAGCTGTTTATTTTTATCTATTTCAGATTTTTGACCATCTTCTGCTTGAACTTGATTGTGATCAAAAACAGTTACATATAATTCTGAAACATCATCAATTTGATGAATCACAAAATCAGCAGGATAATTAATAAATATATCTCTTGCTCTTTTACCAGGTAAATATTGAGAAACAATATGGCTAATGTTCAATTGATATTTAATTTTATACAACTTAGAAAGTTGAGAAAGTTTAATCCAATAACTTGCATTTAACTTCTGTTCATCTTGAATTAAATTTTTGAGTTGCCCAATAAACTGCTCAATAGAGGGGATTTCTGGCAGAGGTTTAACTCTATAAATTTTAGTCTCACCTGTAGAGTTATTGAATAAATTGATATTTTCTCCATGTTGACTAACTTGATATACTATTAAACCATGTTGCTGTAAATTATTGCATAAATTAGTCATGACTTTATCTGATGAGCAAACCAAAACTTCCTTAGCATTTGGGTAGCGCTCATGAATAGAAGAACCAAAAGCAATCATTTTGCCATCTGCATTATCTCTACCAGCAGGAACATGAATCAAATCATAACCACGTTCATGTAATTCTATATCTAACTTTCCCCGATTACCCCAATTAGCAAAGGCAATTTTTACCTGAATCGGACTATTACAAACAGTAGCTAAAAACTTTTCTGTATTAGTATTAATTTGTAAATTTTCGGCATCTAAAAGTAAAACAGCAATTCCCACTGGTTGCAAAACAGGAGAAAATGTATTATTTACTGAGCCATTTAATTCAGAAATAATCGGATTAATTTGGCGAACATTAGAAATTAATTCTGATAATATTGGTGAATTTAAAGCTTCAGCAACAAAAATTGCTCTGAGGTATAATTGCAGTTTTTGCAGTAATTCCTCCCAATTTTGAGTTTGGCTTAATAAATCCATGAATTTTGCACTCAAAGCCGATTGATTAGAATTATTATGCCACTGAACTTTTCTATACTTTTCAAGTAATAATTCTGGCTGCTGTTTTTGAATAGTAATGATGACTTGGCAGACCTGAGAGACTATTCTATTTAACAAGGCAGAATCATAGGTAGTCAGCGATCGCTCATGATTTAGCATAGCTCACACAGTACAATAAAGTATCCTGGCTGAAAATACCATTCAAAATACTAATTTATACCAAATTGGGATTTTAGATTTGACGATATCTCTCAAGAAGCATAAAAGTGCTAATTTACCTTTGGCGAAACTACCGTACTTGATATTCATAAGTACAGAGCAGCGTAAATAAGCCACCTATTTAAAAAATCTGAACCCCTGACTGAATGGTAATTACGTATCCCTAGCGCAACTGTAAGCACTATTACGAATTATTCTAAACTTTCCATGAATCAACAAATAACTACCGCAATTCAAGGTATCTACGAAGTCTGCATTGGTGTTCCCGAACAAATTCCAGCACTTCAATATTGGCAACAGTTCGGCTATCACATAGGGCAAATAGGAGAACTAACCGCAGAAGCAGCCCATCAACTATATTGGGTAAATTCCCCCTTAAAAGTAATTCGTCTTTACCATCAAGACGCAGATCATGGTTTAATTCGGCTCATGACTTGGCAAAATCCCACAAATCAAGGATTGGGCATCAGTTCCATGAAAGTTAAAGGTAATCGCTGGACTACCACCTTAACCGCCGACTTACTAGGTATCTTAAATCATGCCGAAAATGCCAAAATCACTGATAAAACAATCAGATACTCATACCCTTACTGGGAAGTCATTTACAACAAAGACCAAAAAAGCCATCCTTTTATAGATCCTGCCATTGGAGTACGTGAAATGCTCCTACTGCAACCCCTAACTCGACAAGTACTATTTCAACGCTTTGGCTATGTCATGCCCCATTACGGCAAAATCAATCATCATGCAGCCTTTAGCACCAGCCAAATTACCCATCTAGGCTTAGTTGTTCAAGATGACAGCAAAGAAACCCTACGCTTTTATGAAGATATTTTGGGTCTATTACGTGTACGCGATGACGTAGAAACCAACTATGAATCTTCCCTAGCCGGTCGAGAATTATTTGACCTTAATCCGGGAGAAAAATTTATAGTTACAGCCTTTGATGACCCCCGTTCCTCCCCAACTAACCTAATGGAAGCACGTAGCGGCAGACTCTACATCATTCGCTTTCCAGAACATATCAACCTAGAATCAAACTTTGAAGCAGCCCAACCAGGAAGCTTAGGAATGTGCCTTTATACCTACCGAGTGCAAGGAATACAAACTTATTTTGACAAGATAAGGGCAAGTAACGTACAAAAATTTACTAATATAGTCAGTAACGAATTTGGAGAACAGAGTTTTTCTTTTATTGCCCCAGATGGCTATTTCTGGACTTTGGTGGAAAAAAATTAATTTAGTCGTGAAATCAGGAAACAGCAAATGGTAGCCTACAACCAAGAAATTGATGCTCAACAATGGGTAAAAACCCGTTCTTCCCTAGACTCTAACGAATCTACTTTCCTTGTTTGGACAGGTAAAATATATAGCTTTGTCCCTGGCGAAAAGCGGCAACTATTATTTAAAATCATCGGCATGAGCGTAAGTCGCTGTATTCTCACTGCTGAAGGACGCTGGGATTTTACCTCCAGAGAACTAACTTATTATCTCCACCCAGAGACAGATGAAATTTTACACAAATGGGAAAACCCTTGGACAGGAGAAACAGTATCAGTGATGCACGTTGCTAACAGTCCCGTACAAGGCAAGTTTAAAGGCAAACTTCCCGTCCAAGTAGAAGCAGAAAATACCACCTTTATCTTTGACCTCTTTCCCCATTATCCCAACCCCCTAGCAGAAGATCCTCAGTTTACCGAATACTGTCCATCACCAATTTATCAAGCCGCAGAATTGTTTAAAATCACAGTTCCCAGTGCAGACTTAGTTAACTCAGAATTAACTTCCGTCACCGAACTAAAACTCAGTTGGGATAGAATCGGTCAATGGTTGCCTTGGATGAAAATGGGTACACGCCCTGGTTATCTCATCTACAGTGCTACTGGCAGCAAAGTAGGCGGTTTTACAGAGTTACCACCACTACTGCAAGAAGAAATCAACACCCGCGTTCCTTTATACAAGCAAGCACCTAAAGCCTTCTTAGAAGGTGAAGATATGACCTCTTGGTTATATTTTCAAAAGCATTTTCCCGCTTACTTAGCCGGAGAAACCTTTCCCAGACCAACACCAGAAGAAAATTTGTAATTCGTAATTATACTGCAAACGGGTGAAATCTGGACTTATGTCATACTGAGCGTAACATAGTGCAGCGAAGTATCTCGGAGATTCTTACGCGAACACTTCTTTCAGAATGACACTTTTAACCCGTTTTTAATATACAATTCCGTAAAGGTTTTAGAGTTTTCAAATGGATGGCTTATTTACGCCATTATGTACTAATTTTTTGCCCCAAATGCGCGGATGGGTAGGTGTAAAATTTGAGGTAATCAAAAAAATGCCTGAATCTCTCTCTATACAAGGATTAGAAGCTATTTCTGTTGGACAACCATCCGCGCACCTTACACAGACTGGGTTTGAGCGATTTTTCCCCTTGACGCAATTCCTGAAATGGACTATCATTAGGCCATCCGCGCAATTGAACCTTGAAAACTACATATATATAGGCTTTCAGCCTCCCGCTATTGCAATTTCACATAATCCCTATTAGGGATTGAAACATCCAAAGAGCAAGCTAGGTGGCTTGCTGATGCAAATTGCAATTTCACATAATCCCTATTAGGGATTGAAACTTATCTGATATCAAAGCATCCCAAGCTTATCGAACATTGCAATTTCACATAATCCCTATTAGGGATTGAAACATTATTACTGGATGCCCTTCACCATAAATAATTTGATTTGATTGCAATTTCACATAATCCCTA
Source organism: Anabaena sp. WFMT (assembly GCF_051781005.1). Taxonomy (NCBI): domain Bacteria; kingdom Bacillati; phylum Cyanobacteriota; class Cyanophyceae; order Nostocales; family Nostocaceae; genus Anabaena; species Anabaena sp. WFMT. The sequence goes on from NZ_JBPWOA010000032.1 coordinate 141,853, forward strand.
TTAGGGATTGAAACGCCACTACCTCCAGAAGTAATTGTAAATTCAGCTTCCTCTGATTGCAATTTCACATAATCCCTATTAGGGATTGAAACAATATTGTACGCCCTGCATTAGAAATATTCACCCCTGATTGCAATTTCACATAATCCCTATTAGGGATTGAAACGCTCTTGATGCTGGTAACACCGGATTAGCTACTGATTGCAATTTCACATAATCCCTATTAGGGATTGAAACCAAGCTTTTTAGCACGCCCTTCTGTGTATTGATTATTGCAATTTCACATAATCCCTATTAGGGATTGAAACGGTCAACGATTCCAGGCTTGATTATTTGTGAGATTGCAATTTCACATAATCCCTATTAGGGATTGAAACTGCGAAGGACAGCAACCCATTCTACAACAATCCTTTATTGCAATTTCACATAATCCCTATTAGGGATTGAAACATATCTATCTGTACCAACAATAGAAATCTGTACCATTTATTGCAATTTCACATAATCCCTATTAGGGATTGAAACTTTGAATATACTTAATATAGCTGATTGCCTGTACAAATTGCAATTTCACATAATCCCTATTAGGGATTGAAACAACCTATCTTTATGTATATATTTATTTAATGAAATTGCAATTTCACATAATCCCTATTAGGGATTGAAACAGGTCTATGCCGGAAATACCTTATGGGTGGGGACGATTGCAATTTCACATAATCCCTATTAGGGATTGAAACAAAAAGCTGTTGACGATGTTAGGGATGGCTACAGAAATTGCAATTTCACATAATCCCTATTAGGGATTGAAACCATTCTTTGGTGATATTATTTCTGGGTCTAAATCTATTGCAATTTCACATAATCCCTATTAGGGATTGAAACAATCAAGCTATTGAGTTACTATTTGAAGATCGGCGGAATTGCAATTTCACATAATCCCTATTAGGGATTGAAACTACACAATTAGTGTTGACAGGCTTTTTTATTTTTGATTGCAATTTCACATAATCCCTAATAGGGATTGGAAGCAAGTTGCTCACCTGATTCAAGCGCTTGAATTTCTCGTTGCCATACTCTGTATGGGAATGAATTCTGCCTTCCTTTAGTCAAAGCTTTAGGCAGAGCCTTTGGATAGCATTCCCAGTCAGAGACTGGGAACGAGATAAAAGATATGGTAGGCATGACAATGCGATAATGGTTTGGGATTAATTTCAGTCAGAGACTGGGAACGAGATAAAAGATATGGTAGGGATGTGAGTTTAAGATAAAAACAAAACTTATTTGTAAAAATATATAAAAAGTAATACGAAATTACTATTTATGCTCAAACACACATTTCTAGACTAAACCGTTTAGTTTAAAAATAATAATTAGCCCTTCCTACCAAGCAACTTAAAACTTCCGCATATTATGAATAACCGGGTCAAAACCTCTAGCAAAGCGTGTGCTGTCGTCATAACAAGCACCCGTTAAATTTGCACCGTATAACTTAGTATAGTGCAGTGTCGCACCCCGGAGATTGGCCTCACACAGATTCACACCACACAAATTAGCCCTAGTCAGATTAGCCTTAGCCAAATTAGCCCTACTCAAATCTGCTCCCCACAATTTAGCTTTAGCAAGGTTAGCTTCACTTAAATCTGCTCCCCACAAATTGATTCCAGGTAAATAGGCATCAATCAACTTAACTCTATTTAACTGAGCAGATGGGAAATATCTCTCTCCTGCGACATAGCGTCGTTTAAGATCCTCAGCATCCATATGTATTCCAATAGCTTTCGCCACAAAAGTAATTTCTATTTCTGACTTAGCCATAAAAATAGCCAGTCTCTATTATCTCTAGCACAGCACAGCAGAAATAAAGCTACCATACCCAATCAACAAAAAAGGTTCAAAAACTAATTAAACCGATTTGACTAACTAAACCCTGTATTTTCCTATCTTTACCAGTGCTAACGAAAACCAACAAATTGATACCAGAAAAATAATGACTACTTCTTTATACACGAAAAAGCGCCTGAGTCCTTTTTGCTTACTCAAGCGCTCCCCCGTATAACTTTATACCATATCACTGTGTAATGCAACATTTGGAATCCGCAACATTGCTATTAGGGGAAGCACTGCCAGGATAACCTGTAACAAACATAAGGTGAAGTGGTATCACTCCTTGCATTCATTAAGAATATCTCTTTTAAAACCAAATAGCTAGTGTGGAGAGTGACACTTTATTAACTGACACGAGTTAAAAATGACTCAATCGTCATGGTAGCTAACAAGACAAAGCCAAACAGTAAACATTTTTGAGATGTAGTATAAAAAATTTAGAACTTTTAATAAATCAGTCAAATATTACCCAATCAAACCATGAAGTGACGAAATCCAATTTGTAGCCTGATTTACTTAAATTTGCAAGTTACTAAGTCCGCCAAGTATTAGCATAGAATCTCCTTAGATATTCACATTTAGCTTCTTTAGACAGCCAGAAATCACAATCTCTACCAAGACTGAATGTATCTTTTATCCACCCAAACTCTAAAAATTTTCCTTTTGGAGCGCTTGTGCCTATTTGCTCAACATCATGATGAAACTAGAGTTAGTATAGCTACAAATCATAGGCATAAAAAAGCTACACATTGCCTTTTAGCACTAAATACTGAACCACAGCATCATCAAATCTCAGTTAATACCAGAACTTAGGCAATTGGCTTGCTTTGTAGGGTGCATCAGATGTCAAATATTTGTTGATATACTCAAAACTGCGAGAAACTTTACTTTTTTATAATACAAAGACCAAATTCTCAGCCTCCATTGCGGAGAGAGGTTCCATCCTAAATACTCAAGATTTCTCTAATTAACCGTAAGTTTTAAGAAGGAGGAGTAAGAATATTTGCTCCAAATCCTCCACCACCAGGAGTTTCAATCACAAAAATATCCCCAGGTTGCATTTCTACAGTTGCTGTACTGCCTAAATCTTCTTCAGTTCCATTTTGACGTTGTACCCAGTTGCGTCCTATTTGTCCAGCTTCTCCACCATTTAATCCAAAGGGAGGAACCAAGCGATGACTAGAGAGAATATTAGCCGTCATAGGTTCTAAAAATTTAATACGACGGATCACCCCATCACCCCCCGAATATTTTCCTTTCCCTCCACTATGGGGACGCAGACTAAAGCTTTCTACTTGTACAGGATAGCGAGTTTCTAAAACTTCAGGATCTGTCAAGCGAGAGTTAGTCATGTGGGTATGAACTGCATCAGTACCATCAAAATTAGCTCCTGCTCCAGAACCACCGCAAATAGTTTCATAATATTGATATTTTTGATTACCAAAAGTAAAATTATTCATTGTCCCTTGGGAAGCAGCCATCACACCCAAAGCACCATATAAAGCATCAACAATAGTTTGAGAAGTTTCTACATTACCTGCTACTACCGCTGCTGGATAAATCGGGTTCAACATACAACCTTCAGGAATAATAATTTCTAATGGTTTGAGACAACCAGCATTCAGGGGAATATTATCATCAACTAAAGTCCGAAAAACATATAAAACTGCTGCCTGAGTAACAGCCTTGGGAGCATTGAAGTTACTATTTAATTGTGCAGATGTGCCAGTAAAATCAATCTTAGCACTACGATTTTCTCTGTCAATTATCACTTTAACTTGAATTTTAGATCCGCTATCCATTTCATAAATAAATGAGCCATTTTGGAGAACATCAATTGCTCGTCTGACTGATTCTTCAGCATTATCTTGAACAAACTGCATATAAGCTTTAACTGTTTCTAGTCCATATTGTTTGACCATTTTGCCAAGTTCTTGTACTCCCCTTTCATTAGCAGCAATTTGTGCTTTAAAATCGGCAATATTTTGGTCAGGATTACGGCTAGGATAAGGATGATTTAAGAGGAAATTTCTTACTGCTGTTTCTTGAAAATCCCCCTGTGCAACCAAGAGAAAATTATCAAAAATAATTCCTTCTTCTGCCACTGTGGTACTGTGAGGCGGCATAGAACCGGGAGTAATACCACCTATATCAGCTTGGTGTCCACGGGAAGCAACGAAAAATAGGGGACTGGGAATATTTTTGCTCCTCTCCAAAAAAACGGGGGTAATAGCTGTGACATCAGGTAAATGAGTTCCACCGTTATAGGGGTTATTTGATAAATAGATATTTCCCGGTTTGATTGTATCCCCTTGATCATTAATTAAACAGCGAACACTTTCACTCATTGAGCCTAAATGTACGGGAATATGGGGAGCATTCGCAACTAATAAACCAGAAGCATCAAAAATAGCACAGGAAAAATCTAGCCGTTCTTTAATATTGACTGATGTCGCTGTGTTTTGCAGAACAATTCCCATTTGTTCAGCGATAAATTGATAGAGATTTTTGAATATTTCTAAACGTACAGGATCAGGTTGAGACGTTGTGTACATTTTTTGTACCTAAACCTAAAATAATTAACTTCAACATGAACTGTGTAGGTTGTGTTGAGTAGTAAAAACCAACCTACACTTTCAGTTATTTTTTTAAATGGTATCTGGGTCAATATTTAATTCTCGCAATTTTGCTGCTAAACGTTCTGCTCTTTGAGTTTCACGTTCTGCTCTTTGAGTTTCATTCTCTGCGGTTTCTTCAGGTGTAGGTACTAAATTTCCTTCTGGTGTGAAATAACGTAATAAACTCTGATGAATTCCTAAATATAAACCTAATTGTTCACTCCATAAATGTCCTTTTTCGTTAGCTTTTACGGGTTGATATTTTCCATTTATTAACTGAAAACCTACAAATTCTAATGTATAGGGGTCAAACCAAAAGTATTCCGGTGTGCGGAAAGTTTCTTGATAAAGTTCTTTTTTAGATTCCCTATCAGTCTTGGCTGTTGTTGGTGAGAGAATTTCGACAATTACATGAGGATATTTACCATTTTCTTCCCACACTACCCAACTTTTACGAGTTTTGCGTTCAGTTCCTAAGACTACAAAAAAATCAGGCCCACGAAAATTTTCTGTTTTTTTCTGGTTAGGACTATAGTAAATACTCAGATTTCCTGCTGCATAGAAATCATTTCTTTCTTTCCACAACCATTTAAGACATTTTATTAAGAGCATAATTTGCTCTAGATGTAGTTCTGTTTCCACGGGAGGTTCATCACTATATAAATCGCTAGGAGGGAAAATTACATCTGGGAAGATGTTTTGTTCAGATACTATTTCTTGAGTAATCATCATAATATGATACCAAGTGTTATTTGTTTATTTTAGCATTAATTACAGTCAGTACAAATATAACTAAACAAGACTATGTAAAATTAAATGATTACGTTCATTTAATGTCGCTTGCCAGTTAGGTTCAATGACAATTGTGCTGATTTTTTCGACAATGATTGCAGTACCATTTATACAATCTCCTGGTTGTAAATCTTCCCGACGATAAACTGGCGTATCATGCCATTTTTCATCAGTAAACATCTGGACTATTTTCATGGGTTGTGGAAGTTCCTCTGCAAGGCGTTTACGAATAATTAATGGTTCTTCAGGAGTATCTATTTTTTGTATTACTTCTACTGAAATAGATTCTATAATTAAGGTTTTTTCTGTTTGAATGAACCCATAACGAGATTTATGTTCAATTTCAAACTTTCGTTGCATTTCTGCCACATCTGAGGTAAAATTAACGTTTAAAATAGAGTTAGTTGCCTCATATTTTAAATTAACTTTTTTAACTACTTCTTCTAAATTATTTTCTTCCTGATTTAATTCACTTCTAGCTTGGGTTTCTAAAAATGCCATTAACTGCTGTAATTGAGGAATTAATGTTTGATGTAAAGGTTGTTCTACTCCTGTAACTCTGGTTGCTCTCACATCGGCTAAACCCATTCCATAAGCAGAGAGAACTCCAGCAAAAGGGTGAAGAAATATCTTTTTGATCCCTAAAGTATCGGCAATTAAACAAGCAACTTGTCCTCCTGCTCCACCAAAACAACAAAGCACATATTGACTAACATCATAGCCACGTTGGAGGCTGATTTTTTTAATAGCATTGGCCATATTCTCAACAGCAATTGCAATAAAGCCAGATGCTACTTGTTCAGGAGTTCGATAGTTTCCTGTGACAGATGTAATATTTTCTGCTAGTTGAATAAATTTCTGAATGACAATTTCTTGATCTAGGGGTAATTTACCTTCATTACCAAAAACTGCGGGAAAATATTGAGGCTGAATTTTTCCTAAAATGACGTTAGCATCTGTAACTGTTAATTGTCCACCACGTCGATAACAAGCAGGCCCTGGATTTGAACCAGCAGATTCTGGACCAACACGATAACTAGAACCATCAAAAAATAAAATTGACCCACCACCGGCAGCAATGGTGTTAATTGCTAAGACGGGAACTTGCATCCGCGCACCTGCAATTTCTGAATCTAATTGTCTTTCGTATTCCCCTTTAAAATGAGCAACATCTGTACTTGTTCCTCCCATATCAAAGGTAATAACTAAATTAAAACCTGCTCTTTTGCTAGTTTGTACTGCACCGACAATACCACCAGCAGGACCACTTAGAATGCTATCTTTCCCTTGAAATTTTTCTGCATTGGTTAACCCTCCATCAGATTTCATAAACATTAATCTGACATTGGGTAAGTGACTAGCCACTTGGTTAACATAGCGACGGAGAATAGGTGTTAAATAGGCATCTACTACTGTTGTATCTCCTCGACTTACGAGTTTCATTAACGGACTAACTTGATGAGATACAGAAATTTGTGTAAATCCGATTTCTTGGGCAACTTGTGCTATTTGTTGTTCATGGTGGGGATAGCGATCGCTGTGCATGAGTACAATGGCACAACTCTTAATTCCTGTACTATAAACTGCCTGTAAATCAATTTTAACTTGCTCAATATTTACAGAAGTTAATTCATTGCCTTTTGCATCATATCGTTCATTTACTTCAATTACTTGTTCATAAAGCATTGTTGGTAAAATGATATTTCGAGCAAAGATATTAGGACGATTTTGGTAGCCAATTCTCAGCGCATCTTTAAAGCCTTTAGTAATAATTAAGACAACTCTGTCTCCATGCCTTTCTAACAGCGCATTGGTAGCTACAGTTGTCCCCATTTTAACTACTTCTATTGTTTGATCAGGAATGGGTTCATTAGCAGATAGTCCGATAATATCCCGAATTCCTTGGATTACTGCATCTTGATATTGTTCAGGATTTTCTGACAGTAATTTATAGACTATCACCCATTGATGCTTGGGCAGAGGGACAATTAAAAAATGTTCGGTATTTTTTGAGAGTCTGTCTATGATTGTCTGGTTATTGGTAATAGCAACAATATCTGTAAATGTCCCACCTCTATCTGCAAAAAATTTTAGCATTATTCAACTTCCTCAGTTGCATTATGAATTAAGTTACAGCAGCTTCTAACATTTTAATTGTGCCATTATTAGTATCTATTTCTACCTCTAAACCTATAGGTACTGTAAATTTGTCTTTAATATGACCAATCATAGAACCATACCAAGCGGGAATGCCTAAAGGTTGAATATGATGGTTTAATATTTGGATTAATGTAAATGCTGGTTCATCTCCTGATTGACAATTTGTGCATTGTCCAAAAATAAAACCAGAAATTTGATTGAGAATACCGGCATTTTTTAATTGTGTCAGCATTCTGTCTATGCGATAAATATCTTCACCTATATCTTCCAGAAATAAAATGCTTTTATACCATGATGGTAAATAAGGTGAACCCACCATTGCAGCTACAATTGACAAATTACCACCAATAAGCTTACCTCTAGCTTTTCCCTGTGTAATTATTTCTATTTTCCCCTCATTAGTGGGGGTGTTTTGCATGATTAATTTTTCTCTATCAAATAGGATGTTTTTAAAGTAATCAACTGTAAATTGATTCCATGTGGAAGTAGCAACTGCGCCATGAAATGTAATTAATTGACTGCGAGCATTAATAGCTAATAATAAAGAAGTAATATCACTGTAACCTATAATTATTTTAGGATTTTTACGAATGAGAGGATAATTCAGTAAAGGTAAAATACGATTACAACCCCAACCGCCACGCATAGCCATAATTGCTTTTACAGAATTGTCTACAAACATGGTATGAATATCTTGAGTGCGATCGCTATCTTTTCCGGCTAAATAGCCATAACGATCTAAAATATGTGCGCCTGTTATTACTTTCAGCCCTAACTTGGTCAAAGCTTGTTGTGCGGTTTCGATATCTTTGGGTTCGATAATACCCGCCGGGGCTATTAATCCTACGGTATCACCTATTTTTAGATGTGGTGGTTTGATGATAATGTTTGGTGCAGTCTGAATTTCGGCGATAACTGGGGCAATGTGGGTGGCTATGGTAGTTAATCCCAAGGTGGTGAGAAATTGACGACGGTTAATGCTCATGAAGTATGTAGGCTGAACAATTACGACAACGAAGTTTCCAAGGTTAGGGAAAATTTGAAAAATATAATCTTAAAGATTTCTTAAGAAATTGCCAAAAAAAATTGACCCTCAGAATGGTAAATCAAAGAACGTGTAAAACCGAGATTTAGCAAAAAAATAGCAGAATTTGAACAGGTATTCTATTGTTGTCATGTATTCTCTTGGCGCACTCTGAGCAGGAAAAAAAAGAAGCCCCAATTTTAAAATTGCTTATAGCTGATATACTAATCTTATGATAGGTAGCGAAAGTGTCACACTTAGCAATATCACAAAATGGTGTTTATCTAACCACGCATTTAAACGTGTATAAACTATGGAAACTACTGCAAATTTAATTCCAGAATTTGAACAATTATTTAGACAAAAACTCAAACTAAATAATTGTAAACTCAAAAAGAAAAGACAAGAGAATAATTATGAAATTACTACTCCATCTAAAGACGTTTTTTTGATGTATTGGTGTGAATTTCCAGAAATTAACTTGATATATCAACATATAGGAGTACGCACAGCGCAGACTGGAGTTTATGAAAAGGCTATCCGCTCCCATATTAATTTTTGTGTCACTAGCATTAAGGATAAACCACTCTCTTAATTAAGATTCTTGGTAATACCTTTACTATTCAAATAACAAATAGAATCATATATTATACTCTCGTCAGGTTTTGTGTAAGCATTTCAGTCATTGGTAGGACTTACGCAAGTGTCACACCAAACATCTATTTTATGGTGTGGTTTGGCAAGCTCACCAACCACGTCAGATATCAAATATCTGTTTATTTGCAGGATTCATGAAGTCTGACGCACCCTACAAAGCAAGCCAGTTGCGTAAGTCCTGATTGGCTCTAAACTGACTGATGGTTTGGTAAAATAACCGACGAGAGTTTACTAATTTGGATGTAAATACTTCTTATTCTATGGCACTGAAACGCTTTATTATCGAAATGGGTATGGGTGTAGACCAGCATGGACAGGAACCGACGGTAGCAGCAGCGAGAGCGGTCAGAAATGCGATCGCTCATAATGCCTTACTCGGTATTATGGAAGTAGCAGGGCTAAAAGACCCCAATGATATGATTGTAGAAGTCAAGGTCGCAGTTCCTTACCCTGAACAAGTACGGGAAGCAGAGGTATTAGCCGTACTCCCCTTTGGTCGCAAAACCCTCACCGTAGAAGCTGGGGGAATGGTAGTGGACGGTTTAGCAATTCCTTCCCTCAATGATAAAAATGACGAAATGTTGATAGCAGTGGCAGCAGTGACAGTTTTAATTGAAACTGACTAATCCAGCTTATTGATTTACCTTAATTTTCTGCGCTAAACTAAATTTATCGGGATCATCTCTGGCGGTAGATTCAATTAATCATCTATCTTCATCACTTCAGTTATAATGCCTTCAGAGCCTAACAAATCACTCGAAATCCAGGATATCATCGGACTCAAAGCGCAACACTTCGCAGACTTAATCAGAACTGCACAATTGGTTTTTGATCCTGCGGCAGGACTTACTGGGAGAAATGTAAAAATTGACTGGGAAGACTTTGGTATTCCTGGTGATGTTGCTGTTAATCTCAAAGAACTTGGTCAAGAATATCAGTATGCTTCTCCTCATCTTCCCCCTGAAGTTGTTTGGAGTAAGTTAACCACAGCATCTCGTATTTGGTTTATTGAAAATAAAGATAGTTTGTGGCGGTTTGAAGAACTTTTCCCTGCACTTGACGAAGACTAAAAAGGGTTTGCTGAAAAGTCTTTTCGTTAGGGCTAGGAGTCAGGAGTCAGGAGTCAGGAGGAAGAATTAGAAGGAGATCAGAATAGTCTCGAATCTGGGTAAATGAATGGTTTTTGATGATTTCATCGCTTATTACTTGCACCTTCTCCTACTTTTTTCAGCCTGAAACTGTTGACATATCTAGGTTTTTGGTTTATATGGCTTACGCCACGCTACGCTATCAGCAAACCCTAAAAAGCTGAATAAATTTCAGGAATACACGTTGAAAACAGGATGCAATAATTTTGTATCCTATTTTCCTATGTAATATTAAAAATAGGCTTCGCAGTCATAGATTAAATATAAAAATTTCAAGTAATTGTTGACGTAGGATTTTTAGATTAATAAACCAATAATTGATGATTGGCTATGGTTCATTTAATAATTACCCATTACCAATCACCAATAACCTACTTAAGTTAAAGCCTCTGCACCACCCACAACTTCTAGGAGTTCCTGGGTAATTGCTGCTTGACGGGCTTTGTTGTAAGACAATGACAAGCTTTTTATCAATTCACCTGCGTTTTCGCTGGCGTTACTCATAGCTGTCATTCGCGCAGCTAATTCACTAGCTGCTGACTCTTGGAGCGATCGCAATAACTGATTACTCAGATACAATGGCAACAAAGAATCAAGAATTTGTACAGGGTCTTGCTCGAAAATCATATCACGAGGCAAGGCACGGGCTTGGCTGACCACTTTCTCCCGTTCTACTTGGAATTGACCACCACGGGTAGTTAAGCGGAAGATTTCGTCATCTGCTGCTTCTAAACCTTGGGTATCAAAAGGGAGTAAGGTTTGCACGACGGGACGAGAGCTAACCAAGGAAACGAATTTGGTATAAACTAGCTCAATTCGGTCTACTTTTTCTGATAGAAACAAAGAAAGTAGTTCGTCTGCAATATTAGTAGCTTCTGCTGCGGTGGGAATTTGTTCTAAACCGCTGTAGGTACCATCAATAGGCTGATTGCGACGCTGAAAGTATTGAGTGGCTTTGCGTCCAACAGTTACAAATCTGTAGTCTACACCTTCTGCCTTCAGTTCCTTGGCGCGATTTTCTGCTCTGCGGATGACATTACTATTGTAACCACCGCACAAACCACGGTCGCCAGTAATAACCAACAAACCGACTGATTTAACTTCGCGTTTTTTCAGTAGTGGTAGGTCTACATCTTCAAACCGTAGACGGGTTTGTAAGCCAAATAAGACTTGCGCCAAGCGGTCAGCAAAAGGACGGGTAGCAATTACCTGTTCTTGGGCGCGACGTACTCTGGCCGCAGCCACCAGCCGCATAGCTTCTGTGATTTTTTTGGTGTTTTTGACCGACTGAATGCGATCGCGTATTGCTTTGAGATTAGCCATAATCCGATTTTAGATTTTAGATTTTAGATTTTAGATTTGGAATTTCGGATTTTAGATTAGACTCATCTGCAAATAAGCATTACAGTATCTACTGCCAGGGCTAATGTCTAATTTTTGGATCAGTCTATTTCATCCAAAATCCAAAATCCAAAATCCAAAATTGCTATGCTGCTTGGAAGGTCTTCTTGAACTCGGTTAACGCTGCCTTTAAGGCTGTTTCTTCTTCGTCACCTAGTACTTTCTTGCTTTGTACTGCTTGGAAATATGCAGTGTTCACTGTCTTCAAGTAATCGCGTAGACCTTTAGCAAAGACGGTTACTTTGTTAACAGCAATGTCATCCAAATAACCATTAATACCAGCGTAAAGAACTGCTACTTGTTCTGCTACAGACAGTGGGTCGTTTTGGGGCTGCTTGAGGAGTTCCCGTAAGCGGACACCACGTGCTAATTGATCTTGGGTGGCTTTATCTAAGTCAGAAGCAAATTGTGCGAAAGCTTGCAAGTCATCAAACTGCGCTAATTCCAACTTAATCTTACCGGCAACTTTTTTCATTGCCTTGGTTTGTGCCGCAGAACCTACACGGGATACTGAAATACCGGGGTTTACAGCGGGACGGATACCAGAGTTGAACAAGTCAGAAGACAAGAAAATCTGACCGTCGGTGATAGAAATCACGTTGGTAGGAATGTATGCAGATACGTCACCTGCTTGGGTTTCGATAATTGGTAAGGCGGTCATGCTACCTTTACCCAATTCATCGCTCAATTTAGCGGCACGTTCCAACAAGCGAGAGTGGATGTAGAATACGTCTCCGGGATATGCTTCCCGTCCTGGTGGACGACGTAGTAGCAAGGACATTTGGCGATAAGCCTGGGCTTGCTTAGAAAGGTCATCATAAATTACTAAAGTCGCTTTGCCTTTGTACATAAAGTACTCAGCAATTGTTGCGCCGGTGTAGGGAGCAAGGTATTGTAAGGTGGCTGGGTCACTGGCGTTAGCGGCTACAACTACGGTGTAGTCCATTGCGCCTTTTTGTTGTAATGTTTGAACTACGTTAGCAACGGTGGAAGCTTTTTGACCGATGGCAACATAAACGCAAACTACATCTTCACCTTTTTGGTTGATGATGGTGTCAATAGCGATCGCTGTTTTACCAGTTTGACGGTCACCAATGATCAATTCCCGTTGACCACGACCGATGGGAATCATCGAGTCAATAGCGGTGATCCCGGTTTGCATTGGTTCGTGTACAGACTTACGGGCAATAATCCCAGGTGCTGGGGATTCAATCAAACGGGTTTCGGTGGTTTTTAAATCACCTTTACCATCAATGGGGCGACCCAAAGCATCGACAACGCGACCAACTAAGGCTTCACCTACAGGTACCTGAGCAATTCTACCAGTAGCAGTTACAGAGCTACCTTCTTGAATTTCCCGGCCTTCACCCATTAATACCGCACCAACGTTATCTTCTTCTAAGTTTTGGGCGATACCAATTGTGCCATCTTCAAATTCTAATAATTCCCCAGCCATAGCTTTTTCCAAGCCATAGATGCGGGCAATACCGTCACCAACTTGGAGAACAGTACCAACGTTAGCAACTTTAACCTCTTGGTCGTATTGCTCGATTTGTTGTTGGATAATGTTACTGATTTCGTCAGGTCTAATGGAAATGCTCATTATTTCTGTGCTTTTAGTTTTCTTTCGAGACGGAAGAAGTTAATGGTGATTGGTAATTGGTAAAAATCTTACCCATTACCCATTGTTTAAGCTTAGGGAAAGGCGACGTAGTTGACCGCGCAAACTAGCGTCTATTACCTGAGAACCCACTTTGATAATCACACCACCAATCAACTCGTTGTCTATCTTGGTTTCCAGTTCTACCTGGCGAGCATTGGTGATAGCGATTACTTTTTCTGTAATTGCTTGCTGTTGAGCTTCTGTCAAAGCTACCGCAGAAGTTACTTCTGCTAATACAGTTTGATTTAGCTGGCGCAACAGTACCAAATACTGCTGCAAAATTGCTTCCAAGCAAGAAATACGTCGTCTGTCAACTAACAGCAACAAAAAATTACGTAGGTAAGGACTAACGCCTTCCCCAAGTACTTGTTTGAGCAGATTCTTCTTGTTTTCAGCCTGAGTAAAGGGGTTGCTCAAATAGCTCTCTAGCTCTTTGCTGCCTGCCAATAAGCCGAGGAAAGTACGCGCATCTGTACCAAAATCTTCTGTTAAGTTTTTGGATTGCGCTAGCGACAACAGTGCCTGGGCGTAGGGCTGGGCTATTTCGGCTGTTGCTGCATTACTTCTCATACATTTCCTCCCAATTGTGCGATGCTGCGTTCAATTAAAACTTGTTGAGCATCGTCAGCAATTCCGCTCTTTAGTTGGGCTTCGACTTTTTGCAGTGCTTGAGCAACTACTTTTTGACGTAATTGAGCGATCGCTCTATCTAGTTCTGCACTCAAGTCAGCCGCCCCTGCTTCCTGCATACGGTCAATATCTATAGCAGCTTGTGCCAAGATAGCTTCTTTAGCAGCTTGGGCATTTTCTTGGGCTGATTTTTTAATTCTTTCAGCTTCTGCGGTAGCTCGATCTAGGTTTTGCTGCGCCTCTTTGAGTTTTTCGGCTGCATCCTTAGCTCTTTGCTCTGCACTCTTAATTGCTGTTTCAATATTGTCTCGACGAGTTTTGAGGATATTACCTACAACTTTCCGCCCGAAGACAAACAGCACAGTAATAATAATGGCCAGGTTAATCAGGTTAGTGTCTAAAATATTTGTGTTTAGACTAAACCCTCCTTCTGCCAATTCACCTCCGACGGCACTAGATTCGGCCATCAACAGTAAAAAAGTCCCCATGATTTTCTATCCACAACTGCGCTGCCAAAAATTTTTGTCAGTTGTCAGTTGTCAGTTGTCTTACTTAACGACTAATGACTAATGACTAATGACCAATAACTATTTTGTGAGTTAGCGCTGGTTAACTAAATCGGCTCCTAAAAGCTTTTCTAGCATTTGGCGACTGAGAGCATCAACTTGTGTTTCCAAGGAAGCTAAAGCTTGTTGTTTTTGCTGCTCAATTTCTCCAGCGGCTTGTTCTCTTTGTGCCTGGGCTTCTTGTTGCGCTGCGGCCATTTTCTGACCAGCGATTTTTTGAGCTTCGGCTTGAGCTTCAGCAACTATTGTTTGTGCTTGCCGTCTAGCTCCTGCTAGATCCTGCTCATATTGCTGTGCCAATTTTTCTGTTTTCGACAAACGTTCTTGGGCTTCTAATTGATTGCTACGGATGTATTCATTCCGTCCATCAATGGCATTGCCCAAGGGCTTGTAAAGAGTTGCGTTCAATATTAGGGCTAAGATTAGAAACTGGATTGCCATCAAAGGCAGGGTAGCATCTAGATCAAACAAACCCCCTTCTTTGGCAACTTCTTCTACAGCCAATAAGGTGATCCAGTGTGTCATGTTTGCTTATTCCTATCTACTATTTTAGTGCTGAGTCCTGAGTACTGAGTACTGAGTCCTGAGTTACTAGTTTTGAGTTATCTTTGTTAAACTCCCAACTCTTAACTTGTTCTTACTCAGCACTCATTACTCAGCACTCATGACTGATTATGCGAAGGGGTTAGCAAACAGTAGTACTAGAGCAACTACTAGACCATAGATGGTTAACGCTTCCATGAATGCCAAGCTCAACAGCAATGTACCGCGAATTTTGCCTTCAGCTTCTGGCTGACGAGCAATACCTTCAACAGCTTGTCCTGCTGCGTTACCTTGACCAATACCAGGGCCGATTGCAGCCAAACCAACAGCAAGAGCAGCAGCTAAAACGGAAGCAGCAGAAACTAATGGATCCATGATATTTTTCCTTTCTTTACTGAGTCGAATGGGTCTTGTAGTTGTCGTTTGTCAGTTTCGGGTTGACTGTTGACCGTTTACTGTTCACTGTTGACTATTTGCTGTCAACTGTCACTAGTTTTCTGTCAACTGTCACCTGAACATGACTATTTTCTGAAGGACTTAATGATGTCCTTCATGCTCTTCACCACCATGATGATCTTCCATCGCTTCACCGATGTAAGCAGCAGCTAAGGTGGCAAAAATTAGTGCTTGAATGGCGCTGGTAAATAGTCCCAAGGCCATTACTGGTAAAGGTACGAACAAGGGTACTAGCAGCACTAGCACTCCTACCACCAGTTCATCAGCTAAAATGTTACCGAATAAACGGAAGCTTAGGGACAGGGGTTTAGTGAAATCTTCAATAATTTTGAATGGCAACATAAACGAAACTGGTTGCACGTAGTTGCCAAAATACCCTAAACCCTTTTTGCTGAACCCAGCATAAAAATACGCTAAGGATGTCAACAAAGCTAAGGCAACCGTTGTGTTGATGTCGCTTGTTGGTGCGGTTAGTTCACCTTCTGGCAGATGAATTAGCTTAAAAGGAACTAGCGCCCCTGACCAATTTGACACAAAAATGAACAAAAACAAAGTGCCGACAAATGGCACCCAAGGGCGATATTCTTTTTCGCCAATCTGGTTTTTAGCCAAATCTCGAATGAATTCCAGGGCATACTCCATCAGGTTCTGTAGCCCACTGGGAATTCTTTTGATGTTACTGCTTGCCAAGACGGAAACCAGTACTAGCACACCAATAACAAACCATGAAGTGAGAAACACCTGGCCATGTAGCTTTAAGTTACCTATTTGCCAGTACAGATGTTTTCCCACTTCCAATTCGGCAAGTGGAACAGAGTAGAAATTCAGAAAATTCAGCATTTTCTTTCCAATTCAATCATTTCTCCAATATTACCTGGAGAGGAGGAGCCTTGTTAAGGTTGCCGCAGTTTTGGTAATTCAGCGCGGTCTTGGGGTTTCCCCCAGGAGCTACTGCGAACCCAGAGGGTGATTTAGCGCGGTCTTGGGGGGTTTTCCCCAGGATCTGCTGCCAACCCAGAGGGTGAGTCAGAGATAAACGCCACCCTAACTACGTAGATGATGAGCGTGGCTTTGTAGGTGAGAAATCCCAAAAATATGGGCAGTATTTGCAGTTGATCCAACCGCGAGGCTAGTAGAATCATTCCTACTAATAAAGCTAACCGAGTTTTACTCAGTGATTGTTTCTCTCTGCCCAAACGCTCAACATCTTTTGCCAACATCCTCAAGTAAAGCACACCTGCACACGCTCCTAATAAATAATTCAGGGCGATGTTTACTGAATAGGCAATCCATACAGAGATGAAAATAACCCCTGTCAGAACAAGTGTGATTACTAACAACTCTTTATAGAGTTGATAGAAGTCTTGCATGGAAGAGTCTACTGGTTCTGTGTTTTCAAAACCAGGTTGAGCATCTTGTTGGGTTGTCGGAGTCGGTGCAATTGATTCTTCTGACAAGCTCACAGGACTTGAAACCAGTAAAGCGGAATATGATGACTGCATATTCAGTCAGCTGAATCATATCACGATCCGGTAACAATACTTTAGGAAAAAACAATTAACTTCTTGGCATTGGTCATTGGCAACAGAATTACTTATTACTGATTTCTTTCATGAAGCGGGGGTTAGTAAGAGTAGTTGTTGTTTGATGAGATGTCTGACTCCGTTTAAGTCTAGCTCGATTTGGGCTAAAATGTCAGCCACTGTGGCATGACTATCACATTTTTGCATAAACTCAAACTCGGCTGGTGACAAGTTAACAATTTGGTAATCGTAATTAAATAAACATTGACTAGGAAAACCATCTATGCAAGGGTTAAGTTCGGGAATAGCGGCTAGTAGTATGTTATCTGCCGACCATTCGGTTTTGCTTAGGGGGGGACGACTGAGAAAAAATTCGTAATGGGTGACTTCTGGGTTTAGTAATTCTATCAGCCGATAACGTTCTCTTTGGCTCAATTCTTCTGCTCGTTCAATTAACTCTGGTGCTTTAGCCAATAGTCTTTCTAATTGCCAAAATTCAGGATTAGAGAAACCCACAAATTCTAACCCGGAAGCATCAATTAATTCAAATAGTGTATCAATGTTGTAATCCGTTTCCTGGGGATGTACATACATATCCGCAAAACATTCATCCCGCTGATTTTCCATTGCCCAACGTTCCTTTTCGCGTTTGACAATTCTATTATTTTCTGGTAGTGAAGCAAATATTTGTCTTCCAACTTGAACCCCATCGCGGTAGTCGCCTTTTTTGTTACCTTGGAGGAGTGCGATCGCTTTTTGCATGAGTTGAATTTCCCAGCGTCCCAATTCCCCATACACAAAAATGTGCATCAAACCACCAGGTGCGAGTTTTTTCGCTAAAGCCTGGATACCGCGAATCGGATCTGGCAAGTGATGCAATACACCCACACTATTAATTAAATCAAATTCTCCTGGTAACTGTTCCACATCATACAAACTCAGATGATGGAATTCTACACGGTCAGCACCAGAACTTTGACAGCGTTTTTTTGCTACTTCTAAAGTTCCCGCACTTAAATCAATTCCGACTACCTGCGCGTGGGGGTTGAGATGTACTAAATACTCTGTTCCCACACCCGAACCACAACCAGCATCTAAGATGCGGATATCTTGTTTTTGTGGTTTTCTACCTGTGCAGAAGTTGTAAGCAGCTAACCAATTCCAACGCCAATTATAACCAGGGGGTGGTTCATCGAGTATCGATTCTGGAGGGAATGGATAGGTATCGTAGAGTTTCGCAACAGCAGCACTTACGGTTTGGGAGTCGGACATGATCAGGATTAACGCAGCATTTCTGAGTTTAGCGGATTGGGGTAGTTAGGGCAAAGATTGATTATATAAATTCTCTACATTCGTAGGGGTTTAGCATTGCTAGACCCTGTTTATAGATATAGCTATTGATTACGTAATAATACTACTGTTAAGCTATGTATTAACAAATAAAATCTAATTTATACATTTTGCATCTAATTTTGATTAACAGGAGTATCTAAATGCCAGTAGGTTTACTTGAATTCGTGGAAAACCCTGAAAATCTTTGTCCAGTAATACTCTTGCTTGATACTTCTGGCTTAATGTCAGGAAAATATCACAGAATAAAAAATTACTGGGAGTTAGCTTAACGCACTTTGTTTCAACCCATGACAGAATAATTCTAAGTGATTTTAATGAAATTATTCCAAAACAAAGGTATATTTTTATGGGTAAGCGCGTGTTTGATTGATTAGATAACTCGTTTAGTAGTATACTGTCAGAGGTGGGGTAAATACTAAATATGTAAATAAAAGCAATAGGGTTGAAAGTATGATCGGAATCAGTTTAAATTTGCTTTAATTCCGTGTTTGTATAACAATACCTATGCCAATTTTCTAAATATAAGTCTGAAACCCAATAAAATCGTTACGATATCAATAGGGTTTCAGGGTTTTGGCGAAGGTATTGTGTATAACTTTCAAGCTAGAATCAGGTTTGCGACATAATTCATTTGAGAAGGTAATCTTCTATATGATCCAACTTTCCATAATACAACTACTTTATTTACTGTACGCTCAGGCTTATTCTGATGAGAATACAGTTACTAAAGGCGTTGTTAAATCCTATCTAACTAAAGAGTTACGGCAAGAAGCTGAACAAACCTATGAATACTTACTTGGACAAAAATTAATTGAATCACCTAAAAGGAATAGGCTTTCAGTTACCGATTTAGGGAAAAAAGCATTAACAGCTAATCTGAGAACTACTAAATATAGATTTGATACTGTAAAAGGACACAGAGTTATTAATACTATTGTAGATTTTCTTCAACAAAAGTCTTCTGATTTTTATGATTCATCTTCCATAGATGAAGAAATGGATTATGACACTTTTTTGGAAAAATTCAAGGAACTCTATTTTGCAGAAAGAAAGCAGCAAGAATTACGTGGAGTTGTTGCTATTCGTAGCAGAGAGATTTGTAGACAATTTAGTGAATTAAATTCTATTTCTCAACCACTTATAGATAAATACTTTAACAGACTTAAATCAACTGGTAAGGTATTTGCTGTTATCGACAAAAATGAAGAACTAATTCAATGGGCTGAGTGAACCATGCCAGAAGACGCAGGAAAGAAAAGATACATAAAAGAATTTCTTCAAAAAGTTGCTAATGGAACAGGATTTATTGAAGATATTAGGATTGAGCGTGCTATTCGAGAACCAGGAAGTGATGGAGAAGCCTCAACTGCTCGAAGTCTATCTGGAAGACAAATAACTAATGTCACTGAATTGCTTGAAGATGATCTCAAGCATACATTCGATGAAGGTCTTTTTACATTTAGATTTGTTGCTGCTTTAGTTGGTAGTGGAAAAAGTTCTCTCTTAAGTTATTTAAACGATTTAACTAAAACTAAAGCAACTTTTTTTAAGCATTCAATAGTTTTTGAGTTTCAACTTTCTGATATAACACCACGAGGTGATGACTTTGGTATAAAATTCTATTGCCATATTCTCGCTGAAACCTTTTGGCAATTATTAAAGAATGAAAATTTAGAACCGTCAGTTAGATTAGAGGCTAAAAATATATTAGATGAATATTTAGAAAAAGATCAAGTTGCTCAATTAACAAACGCAAATACACCAAAGCCATTTCGTAGTAAATTCAGAGAGTTAATGTATAAGTATGTAGATGAAGAATTTTTCTTTGATGTTATTGACAAAATATCAAATGTAGATCCAAAATTTACTTTTGTATATCTTGTAGATGAATTAGATGCTTTAGCGCAATTTCCAAACGAGACTAAAGAGACAAGATTAACTTTAAAAGAATTAATCAGAAGGGCATTTGATAAGTTTAGTTCAAAAATTCGTCTACTAATGTATATAGTGGGAACATCTGAGAATGTTGGTAACTTTCTAGAAGAAACTGTAATTCAAAGTCTTATTGGCAACAGGGTGATTAATTTAAATAAAGGTTATATTAATGAATTTGAGATAATTAAAGAAAAAATTAATAACCGAATCAAAGGTGCTTATAGCGGCTATAAAAATTTTAATGAAGCATGGGAAGAAATTGAGAATATCTCTATAAATTCTACAAAAACATTAAGAGAATTTTGTCAGAACTATGGTCATGCAATACTAGAAATTCATGCGAAATACTTCCCAGAAGCACCTGAACAGGCTTTTGAAGGAGATGCTCGAAATTTAATTGAGTCGCAATGCAGGCAACCGTGGGTTAAATTTCTAAACCAAAGAGCATATACTCTATCAGTTGTTTCCACTACAACTGTTCAAGAAAATCATGCTTTTGACTGCTATGTAGAATTGATGCACAATGGAGAGGCTGTTGCTAGAGCTTTTGGAGAGGCTAAGAACTATGAACTTTTGAGTAGTCATTTAAAGACATTTATCCAATGGTTAGAAGATGTCAAATTTAAGCCAGCGAAATCTGATGGAAATCCACCAGACTTAGCTTTTATGATTGCTCCTTCTTGTCCACCTCTCTTACAAAGAAAGTTGGAACTTAAAAATATTCAGTTTATACAATCAGAAAAAATAGTTAATGATTCATATGATGTTGTATTAGCAAACCCCCCATTTGAAAATAATATAAATTACACTCCTAACTGGATTTTTAGCAATTCTGGAAATAATACTACTAATACATATAATCCTATCAATGTTAATACAGCAAACAAGCTAGAATTAACGTCTGCTTTTAAAGGTACTGGTATTAAACAGGGAACTATTGATAAACTAATAAACAAACGACAAAAAATAAATTTAGACAATTTAGATAAAATGGTGGAAGCTCTAAAACTGACCCCTAATGTCAAACAGAAATTGCAAAATAAACTAGATAAAAACGAAATTTGTTTTTGATTAAATCATTAGATGATGTTTTAAATAGTCATGTAAAATAAATTTCAAATCTCAATATTTTACTAACAAATATTAAACAAAATATCCATAAAACAGTGGAACAAAGAGACGCACAGCCAGGAACAAAAGTTTTTTATCTTGATGGTAAAAAAGTTAATAGCAAACAAACATTTTTAAACCAAGCTGCTGAAGCAATGGAATTTCCTTCATACTTCGGCGCTAACTGGGATGCTTTTGATGAATGTATCACCGATTTAACATGGTGTCTGGCTCAAAGATATGTCATATTATATGATCATGCTGATATCTTTGCTCAAGCTGAACCGACACAGTACCAAATAGCATTGGATATTTTAAATTCAGCCAAAGAATACTGGGAAGCTAATAATATTCCTCTTAAGTTTTTAGTTATTAACAAATAGGTAAAGTTACATTTTCACTATTTGTAGATTGTTTGTTGTGGTTGTCTGAATCAGGATTACCAGGATTTAAGGATGTACAGGATTAGAATTTGTAGATTTTCTGTGAATATTTAATGATTATAAATTATGATTTAGAGAAAAATATATTTTATATTATTTACAAAAACCTATATTTTATAAAAAACATCCTGTTAATCCTCTAATCCTGGATATCCTGATTCAGACAAATAATGAAATTTATTCCCTGGCTTCCTCAATTCATGGTATTTTTACCCTGATTATAGTCTTCTATATTTTTTATAATCTGGCTAAAAATATCTTACCTCATGACTAATAATGATATTGTCCGTCAACTACATGATATAGCCGAACAATTTCATATTTTTGAATGTGTTCCTTGTGCTATAGCTTTGCGTCAATTCCTGATTAATCAGAAAATACCTGGTAGAGAAATTAACTTGTTTACAGGAAGTACAGAAGACCCATTCTGTAATATCTACCATGAAGTTTTACAACAAAATATCTCCATTAACGGTAGACATTATGCTATTGCAATAGAAATTAATGGACAAGAACTAATTTTTGACAACATTCACCCTGAAGGAATTTCTAAGGTAAACTGGATAAATAACTTATATTGCGTTATACAAGATTTAGGTGGAGAATTTCAAATCACTGAAACAGAATTTTAACCAGAGGAATATCATGTTAGATTTATACGATTTAATCCGCAATATCCAAAAACGTCCAGCTATGTATTTAGGAAAATCAACCATCGCTAACCTTCGCACCTTTATCGCTGGTTACAGTTTTGCACGTCGTCAAATGGAAATACCTCAAACTTCTCAAGAACAAGAATTTTCAAATTTTCAAACTTGGATACAACAAAAATATAATGTTGCTTATAATCAAACCTGGGATCAGATAATTTTATTTTTTTCTAAAGATGAAAATACTGCTTTTGAGGAATTTTTTAAATTATTTGATGAATTTACACAAATAAATTCTGTATCTCGACAGGAAGAAAATATAAAAGTAAGTTCAGTCAGTCAGTATCACGTAATCTTTGAAAATGGTCTTTCTTGATTCATTCTCTGATCTCATTGTCATGTTTAGGATTACCATATAAATAGTGATCATGTTGACTTGACCAATCACTTTGTGCTTCAATAGTTCCTGTTAATGCCTCTAGCACATCCCAAGCATTACCTTCATCTTCTATATATTCTAGTGCTTCAGTAAAAAGAGGATTATCCTTGTGCATTTCTGCAAATTTAATCAAAGGATGTTCTATTTTCGGTGCTTCAATTTCTAAAGTTACTATTTCTGGTTTTCGGGCTTGAAAAAGTTGAATTAGATTATTTAATGCTTCTTCTTTAGTCGCACCTAAACCTTGACATTCTGGTAAGCTTAACAATGTAGCTTTAACTGTGCCATCTTCTTGATTTTCAATCAACACATCATAAGTTAACTTGGGTGCAATTGTGGAAAGAGCATTTTTAATAGCTAAAATCATGATATTTTTACTCTTACTTAAGTCCAGATTAATTATAACATTAATCACAAACTAGACAATCAATAATTGGATACAACTATAAAAGCAATCGCACTCTCATACTTTGCATAGCTTGGTCTTTTTTCTAAATTGAATTAATTGTATTTAATTCTATTCTAAATAAAATATAGATTCCTTCTATAAAGAAGTTGGAAAGCTGAGTATTAAATCGTATTTGCACGGATTTTTCTCTTACAATCAGAATTAATTCTGATATATACTCGCTTATAAAACAATCCAAATATTAAAAAATATTAAATACTAATACTTTTGTCACAAAATATGCACGCAATTATGTGGAGTCCTGATACAAAAATTCAACATTACACAGATCGTCCAGAGTATGTACTTATTCCTACAGGCAGATTTAGATTACAGATTCGACATACTTCTTAATAAAGCAACAGCGTAAACGCAAAACGTTCTAATCTAAAAATTGACTGGGTTAATTTACTGGCAGTTTTGTAGGCATCACTCTCAAAGCATAAACACGCAAGAGCGTCAAGCCTCAAAGCAACCCAGACTTAACACATAGACTTATTGATAGGAGTTTTAGAAATCCAATGAGTGTTAAGGCAAGTGGTGGAAGCTCCGTTGCGCGTCCGCAACTATATCAAACCTTACCAGTAGCTACCATTTCCCAAGCGGAACAACAAGACCGCTTTTTGGGAAAAGGGGAACTAAGTGAACTGGGAAGTTATTTTGCATCTGGTGCAAAGCGTTTAGAAATTGCTCAGATTCTCACAGAAAATTCTGAGATTATTGTATCTCGTGCTGCTAACCGGATTTTTGTCGGTGGCTCGCCAATGGCTTTTTTAGAAAAGCCCCAAGAGCGAGAAATGGCAATGGCTGGTGGTGGTAGTAATGTCCAAGAGGGCATGATGCTGGGAACTGTCACCTACGTTGAAAGTCGTGGTGGGTTTCTAGAAAACTTGCGCTCAATTTTTAACACATCTGCTGGGGGACCTGTACCAGCAGGCTTTAGACCAATCAACGTTGCTCGTTACGGCCCTAGCAACATGGGCAAGAGCTTACGGGATTTATCCTGGTTCTTGCGTTATGCTACCTATGCGATCGTCGCTGGCGACCCCAATATCATCTCTGTCAATACCAGAGGATTGCGGGAAATTATTGAAAATGCCTGTTCTGGTGAAGCAACCATAGTCGCTTTGCAGGAAATTAAAGCAGGTTCCCTGTCTTACTTCCGCAAAGATCCTGTAGCGACAGAGATTGTGACTCAGTACATGGATGTGTTGCTGACAGAATTCCAAGCACCCACACCTTCAACAAAAGTCCGTCAACGTCCTTCAAGCGACCAACAAGGTTTACAACTGCCGCAAATTTATTTTAATGCAGCAGAACGTCGTCCCAAGTACGCGATGAAGCCTGGTTTGTCTTCTAGTGAAAAGACAGAAGTGATCAAAGCAGCATACCGACAAATTTTTGAGCGCGATATTACCCGTGCTTATAGCTTGTCGATATCTGATTTGGAATCTAAGGTCAAAAATGGCGATATCTCTATGAAGGAGTTTGTTCGTCGTTTAGCCAAATCTCCCCTTTACCAAAAACAGTTTTATCAGCCTTTTATTAACAGCCGGGTGATTGAATTGGCTTTCCGTCACATTTTAGGACGGGGTCCAAGCAGCCGGGAAGAAGTACAAAAATACTTTTCAATTGTTTCCAAAGGCGGTCTACCAGCTTTAGTAAATGCTTTGGTAGACTCTGATGAATACAGCGATTACTTTGGTGAAGAAACAGTTCCCTACATCCGGGGTCTGGGTCAAGAAGCCCAAGAATGTCGTAACTGGGGTCCACAGCAAGACCTGTTTAACTACAGTGCGCCTTTCCGTAAAGTACCTCAATTCATTACTACCTTTGCTGCTTACGAACAGCCGTTACCTGACCAACATCCCTACGGTTCTGGTAATGACCCCTTGGAAATTCAGTTTGGGGCGATTTTCCCGAAAGAAACTCGCAACCCCAGCAGCAGTCCTGCGCCTTTTGCTAAGGATACCCGCCGGATTTTGATTCACCAAGGGCCTGGTATTAATAACCAACTTAGCAATCCTAAAGCACGGGGTGTCGCTCCTAGTACTTTGGGCGCTAAGGTGTTCAAATTAGACCAACTTCCTGGAACTATTGGCAAAAAAGCTGCTAAGGGTGCAAGTGTTAAGTTCTCAGAAAGTTCTACCCAAGCGGTAATTAAAGCTACTTATCTACAAGTTTTCGGTCGTGATGTTTACGAAGGTCAACGCCTAAAACTTGCAGAAATTAAGCTGGAGAATGGTGACATTACTGTCCGCGAGTTTGTGCGGATGTTGGCTAAGTCGGATTTATTCCGCAAGATGTACTGGACTTCGCTTTATGTTTGTAAAGCGGTTGAGTACATTCACCGCCGCTTGCTGGGTCGTCCTACCTACGGTCGTCAAGAAAACAACAAGTATTTTGACATCTGCGCCAAGAAGGGTTTCTATGCCTTGGTAGATGCCATTATTGATACCGTCGAATATAGTGAAGCTTTCGGTGAAGATACAGTTCCTTACGAACGCTATCTAACTCCTGCGGGTGTGTCTTTGCGTCAATTGCGCGTGGGTACAATTCGTGAGGATTTAGCGAATGTTGAGAAGGAAGTAACACCACGCTTTGTGGAATTGGGTGAAGTCACAGAAATGCGGACTGAGCCAGATATTGAGTTCCGCATTAACCAAGGTGTTAGTAAGCAACGTGAGCAAACGAAGGTCTTCAAGCTGACAGCGGTTAAGAATGACAAGGTTGCTGCTGAAACTGTGATTAGCGGTGCTTACCGTCAGATTTTTGAGCGTGATATTGCGCCTTACATTTCTAAGAACGAATTTACGGTTTTAGAAAGTAAGTTGGTGAACGGTGAAATTACCGTTAAGGAATTTATTCAAGGTTTGGGTTATTCTAACCTGTATCTGAAGGAGTTCTACACACCTTACCCCAACACGAAAGTAATTGAGTTGGGTACTAAGCATTTCTTGGGTCGCGCCCCTATTGATCAGGCAGAAATCCGTAAATATAACCAGATTTTAGCTACTCAAGGTATTCGTGCCTTTATTGGCGAGATGGTGGATAGTGCGGAGTATCGGCAGGTGTTTGGTGAGGATACTGTTCCTTATCGTCGTTTCCCAACCTTACCAGCGGCTAACTTCCCCAATACGGAGAAGCTTTACAACCAGCTAACCAAGCAAAATGATGATTTGGTTGTACCTAGCTTTGAAACTGTGAAGCCTCGGATTAAGACTGAGAATACGCCAATGTTAGCGAATGCGATCGCAGATTTGGCGGCTCAAGCTAAACAAATGGACAAGAGTAAGCCCTTGTTTATTGAGTTGGGTCGTTCATTCAATGACGGTCGTGGTCAGTCTGTAGAAGTTGGTGTGGGTACAAGTCGCCGCAAACCAGCCCGCATTTATCGTGCTACCACTGGTACAAATTCCCCAGAAACCAATCAGGTCATTAATGCTATCTACTGCCAGGTCATGGATGTATTTAGCGGTCAAGTTCCTGATTATTTCCGTCGCAGTGAATTAGATAGCAAACTGCGTAACGGTGAAATTACCGTGCGTGAATTTGTTCTCGAACTAGCTAGTTCAGAAATCTATCGCAAGCGGTTCTACACACCTTATCCCAACACCAAGGTGATTGAATTCCTATTCCGTCACCTATTGGGTCGCGCACCAGCTACACAAGGCGAAATCCGTCAGTACAACAAGTTGCTGGCTGATAGTGGCTTGAGAGCGGCTGTAGAAGCAATTGTGAATAGCCCTGAGTATGCTCGGTACTTTGGTGAAGATGTTGTACCTTACAACCGCTACCCATCTTTACCAGCAGGTAACTACCTGGGTAGTGTACAGGCAGAAACTGACTTGGTGAAACAATCCTGGTCTAGTATGTCTCCTGCTGTTTTAACAGGCCGTCCTAGTAACAGGTAGGTAATTGGTAATAGGTGATGGGTAATAGGTAATGGGAAAAATTTAATTTCCACCTCTTGCCCTTTGCTTATTGCCTTTTACCTATTTTCAGATCCTCCGAAAATGAGCAAATCTGAAAATTAATATTACAAAGTGTTAAGAGCAGTAATAAATGCTCAACATAATGCCGGACAATGTTTTCCGGAAGGTAACTTAGTTTTCCACCTTATTTAATTGCATTCAGTCAATCTGACTAGCAATATGCTTAAGATGCAAAGCTATTATCGACCAACTGAAGTCATACCTGCTTTTAAGACACACAGTAAATACTCGCTAGAGGTGGAACCTGCCTAAAAGGTAGGTCAAGTCATCGGACTCCCCATCAAGCAAGAATATCTGTCTCTTTAGAGCCTGGAACTGCCAACAGTTTAATAAATTTTGGTTTCATTAGTTTTGGAGGAATCCATTAATGAGTATCGTCACGAAGTCCATCGTGAATGCTGATGCAGAAGCTCGCTACCTCAGCCCCGGTGAATTAGATCGCATCAAGAGCTTTGTTGCTGGTGGTGCAAGCCGTCTTCGCATCGCTCAAGTATTGACCGAAAACCGCGAACGCATCGTTAAGCAAGCTGGCGACCAACTGTTCCAAAAACGTCCTGATGTTGTTTCCCCCGGTGGTAACGCTTACGGTCAAGAAATGACAGCTACTTGCCTGCGTGACCTTGACTACTACTTGCGTCTTGTTACCTACGGAATCGTTTCTGGTGATGTTACCCCCATCGAAGAAATCGGTATCGTTGGTGTACGTGAAATGTACAAATCTTTGGGTACTCCCATTGATGCTGTTGCTGGTGGCGTTGCCGCTATGAAGAACGTTGCTGCTACTTTGTTGTCTGCTGAAGACTCTAGTGAAGCTGGTTCTTACTTCGACTACGTTGTTGGTGCAATGCAGTAGGTTGAAGCTGTTTACCTGCTGAAACTGAAATATTGCAATTTAGAAATAAGGAAATAACAACAATGCAAGACGCAATTACCTCTGTAATTAATTCTTCTGACGTTCAAGGTAAATACCTTGACACCGCTGCTCTAGAAAAGCTAAAAGGCTACTTCGCTACTGGTGAACTGCGCGTTCGTGCAGCTACAACCATCAGCGCTAATGCTGCTGCGATCGTAAAAGAAGCTGTAGCTAAGTCCTTGTTGTACTCTGATATCACCCGTCCCGGTGGTAATATGTACACCACCCGTCGTTACGCAGCTTGTATCCGTGACTTGGATTACTACTTGCGTTACTCTACCTACGCTATGTTAGCTGGCGATCCTTCCATTTTGGATGAGCGCGTATTGAATGGTTTGAAAGAAACCTACAATTCCTTGGGTGTACCCGTAGGCGCTACCGTTCAAGCTATCCAAGCAATGAAGGAAGTAACCGCTAGTTTGGTTGGTCCTGACGCTGGTAAAGAAATGGGCGTTTACTTCGACTATATCTCCTCTGGCTTGAGCTAGGAGTTAGGTTTGCACTTAATAATTTAGGTGCGGCTTTATTAAGGTCTGGAAATCAATTGTGAGTGCTAGAAAGTTCTATTGCTTATTAATTGTGAGTATTAACTGTCTGGTATTGACGTTTGATTTCCAGCCTTGGAAAGAATAATTAAGATTTGCACTCCAAATTTTGAGATAAAAAGTTTCTGCAAACGATACAGGAGATTTGAAAAATATGGCTCGTTTATTTAAAATTACCGCTTGTGTTCCTAGCCTAACTCGTACTCGCACCCAACGCGAATTACAAAACACATACTTCACTAAGCTAGTTCCTTATGAAAATTGGTTCCGTGAACAACAACGGATTCAAAAAATGGGTGGCACAATTGTTAAGGTAGAATTGGCAACTGGTAAGCAAGGTACTAATGCTGGTTTATCTTAATTCTTATAAATCAGAAATTATTTTAGTAGATTTCTAAGGGGTCAGTTATGACCTTTTTTTTTGTGAATTTGATATTTAAGAGGCAATTTGCATTGTGTTTGGTTCAGGTATAGATTCACCTTCTGCTTGCCAAGCTTCTAAGTACATTTCAATTACTTCTTCACCATTATGAATTGCTTCTTGACGAGTTTTACCGTGAGTACAAGGCATGATGACAAGATGGCTAAATTCTGGAATTGTGACTAAGAAAAGCTGATCCTCGTCTGACCATTGAACAATCATACTGTATTGACTCATAAATTCTAATCCTCCTTTAATTCTTCTAGTTCAGCTAATAACTTTGCTAATTGCTTTTCTAGGTAAAGTGGAACATCATCCCCATCTTTACCAGGAATAGTGAGTGTTTTTCTAATCAAAGGATGTCTCCATCTCTCATGACTCCCTTTCCCTCGTTTTGGTAGATACACAAACCCTTCTCGTGCAATCTCAGCTTTTAACTCCCGAATTTTTCTGGGCATTGATTTTTTCTACATTTCTATTTGAATAAATGCTAATTCTTCATTTTGTAACTCTTCTACTAATTCATTCAAACTCAGATCAATTGATTCTTTGCTAATCACTGTGTCATCAGTGCTTATGAACTGCCGTCCGACAAGAAATCTCTCACCAATCAAACTAGGTTTCTCCCCCAGTATAGATAAAGAGCCAACCACGGCTAAACAACAACCAATAATATAATTTCCAATACAGACTGTTACAAAAAAAATACTTGCTGCCTTAGCACCCTGCTGATACCCTTCTGGTTCAATTGGAAAGGAAAGAGTTACTGCTTTAGCTTTTCCATGCAGTGCTTGATAAAGTAATTGGAAATGAGTATATTCACTAGAAAAACTTTTGATCAATTCTTCAATATTGATCAGCACTTTATCTTCTGGAATATCCATTTTTCTGCATATTTCTATAACTATTTCTGCAAGCTCATTAACTATACTCCAGCTAGATAATTGTCCATTAAAAATTCTTATGTCAAATAACGATTGAGGCAAGTCTTTTGAACTGAGACTCACAATTTGGGGTGAAGTTGAAATTTCAGATTCTATTTCGACTATAAGAGGATTAGATGACTTTTCAAGTAGCGTTAGAAATTGAAGAAAGGTTTTTACTTCTTTAAGAGAAGTACCTTCTGCACTAGGATAAGCTGAAAATTTTATTCCTGTAGCTGATTCAATAATAACTTCAAAAAACCTAGATTCTACTCTAACCTTTCTGCGTTCTTTTGGAATAAATTCACAAAAGGGAGTCATATACAATTTCGCAGAAAAAGATATTCCCGGAGAGAATTTATACTCTTTAAATTTCAATTTTGCTTCTATTGATTTAGTCTGAAGGGATAAAATTGCTTCATCGCTCTCTACATAGGCATCTTTCCACAAAATGCCAAATCTTTTTTGGAAAAGGGTAAGGTTATATATATTAATTTCTTTGCGACTTCCTAAAGACAAATCTAAAATATCTCTAATAGGATCATCACTAGTTATAGTGCAAGTAAACTCATATCCACCATCTTCAAATCCTAAAGTGTTTAATAGCTGATTTTTATTCTCAATATACTTTTCCATACCTTCTGGAATATGTTTCTCAATTGCACTTTTCAAACTCTGTCCAGTTACATCTGCCAAACGATCAGCATCTCTATAACTTATATAGAGTTTGTCCTTATTTAGCTTTAGCTTATCTCCCTTCCCTTCATTGTCTATCTCTCTAATTCTCTTTAAAGTTTTCTCGATTATCTCCTTTCCGACATGAACTAAATAGATAGCTTGCGGTTCAGATTTTCCATCAAATTCAATAAAGCAATAAAAGGCTGGCATTTTTGCCTTAATAAGTCTATGTAAATTAGATAGAGTGATTGATTCTCCCTTCCTTTGCTTATCCGTTGATTTCACTTGAATTTTGCACTCTAATGGTGCTGGAAGCATATCTTGAGGAGAAAGATTATCCTGCTTCCACGGAAACTCTACAAAGAAATCCCATCCTGTTTCATCCATTTGAGATTTCTGAATTGTTAATCCAACCTGAAGACACAATCCTTCAAATTGATTTTCTCCGAATTTTCCTAACTTTCTATCCTGCATATTTATTGTGAGTTTGCTAAAAAAACAGCGTAACACTAATACATATAAAGTACATTGTAGCTAGTTAGTTTTAATAATAGCAAATTGCCAAAAATTTAGGTATTAGCTGAAATATCTACTGTTAGCTATACCTGCGCTTATGATAGACTGAAGTAAAATAAATAAGCAAGTAATTCTCTCAACTATGACAACTGCTACTAACATTGGTACGCTAGTAACCTGTTCTCCAGATGTGAATAATGGTCATCCCGTGATTACAGGGACTAAAACTTCTGTAAGTCGGGTGGTTGTTCTTTACAAACAAGGAGGAAATGCTGAAGAAATTGCTCGTCGGATAAGTCACCTTAACCTTGCCCAAGTGTATGCGGCTTTAGCTTACTACCACGCTAATCGTGATCAGATTGAGACTGAATTGGCTGAAGCAGAGTCTGAATTCTGGAGTTTGGCAACTTTACACAGCCAGAAAGATAAAAATACAGATGAATAAGATCCGGCTATATATTGATGAGGATTCTATGGATGAAGACTTTTTTCAAGCTTTGCGTTACCGTAATGTAGATGTATTAACGGTTGCAGATGTGGGAATGCTGTACAAATCTGATCCAGAACAGCTAACTTGGGCTAAAGAAAACAACCGAGTTATATTTAGTTTTAATGCCAAAGACTTTTACCAGATTCATACTAATTTGCTGGAACAAGGTTTATCTCATGCAGGAATTATTTTAGCACCACAACAAAGATATGGAATTGGTGAATTAATGCGCGGGGTTTTGCGATTGATTAATACCAAATCAGCAAAAGATATGCATGGACAGGTAGAGTTTTTAAGCAACTGGGTTGATTAATTCAACCCGTTTTTATAATTTTGTCTCATAGTTATTTTTAATAATAACAAATTGCTAAAACTGTTACTATACAGTATCTATTGTGAGCGATCGCTTACATATCTCAATATACTTGGTCAAAATACTCATATATAATAGTTACATCCAAAATATTAACATCGGTAAATTTATCTTGCTAAAGTCTTGACAACAATCACCTATTCCCAATAAATTTAACAACCTAACTTAACAACGACTATCTTTTTTCGTTAGTATTAATACTCCGCGCTGACTCATCTAACTGCTATGCTCAATCCCAATCTGGATGAAATCCAGTTGACTAAAGACGACTATGAACGCTACTCTCGCCACTTAATTTTGCCAGAAGTGGGGGTAGAGGGGCAAAAACGCCTCAAAGCGGCTAGTGTATTATGTATCGGTACGGGTGGATTAGGTTCACCACTGCTGTTATATCTGGCCGCAGCAGGTATTGGCCGCATTGGTATTGTTGATTTCGATATTGTTGATACTTCTAACCTACAACGCCAAGTAATTCACGGCACATCGTGGGTGGGTAAACCCAAAATCGAATCAGCAAAAAACCGTATTCATGAAATCAACCCCCATTGTCAAGTTGATTTATATGAGACTCGCTTGAGTTCAGAAAATGCCCTCGATATCATTAAGCCTTACGATATCGTAGTGGATGGAACTGATAACTTCCCCACCCGGTATTTAGTTAACGATGCTTGCGTATTGTTGGATAAACCCAACGTTTACGGTTCGATTTTCCGCTTTGAAGGACAAGCAACCGTATTTAATTACGAAGGTGGCCCCAACTATCGTGACTTGTATCCAGAACCACCACCACCAGGAATGGTTCCCTCCTGTGCAGAAGGTGGTGTGTTGGGAATTTTACCGGGAATGATTGGTATTATTCAAGCTACGGAAACCGTCAAAATTATTCTTGGTAACGGTAACACTCTTAGTGGGAGATTGGTGCTTTACAATGCCTTGGATATGAAATTCCGGGAATTGAAACTGCGTCCTAACCCCATTCGTCCAGTAATTGAAAAGTTAATAGACTACGAACAATTCTGTGGTATTCCCCAAGCGCAAGCAGAAGAAGCGAAACAGCAGATGGAAATGCAAGAAATGACTGTTCAGGAATTGAAGGCGTTACTAGATAGCGGTGCGAAAGATTTTGTCCTGCTGGATGTCCGTAACCCTCATGAGTATGAAATTGCCAAAATTCCCGGTTCGGTTTTGATACCCTTACCAGATATTGAAAACGGTGAAGGTGTGGCTAAGGTGAAAGAAATTCTTAACGGACACCGCTTAATTGCTCACTGTAAAATGGGCGGACGTTCGGCAAAAGCCCTGGGTATTCTGAAAGAAGCAGGTATTGCAGGAACGAATGTTAAAGGTGGTATTAATGCTTGGAGTCAAGAAATAGATTCTTCGGTTCCCCAGTATTAAATAAAAGGGAACAGGGAACAGGGAACAGGGAACAGGGAACAGGGAACAGGGAAAGATAAAATACTGTCACCTGTCACCTCTTCTCCCCTATATCAAAATTATGAATACCTCGAAATCTCCACCAAGTGTCTTATGGGTACAAGTTTGGGCTTTAGCAGGCTTGCAGGGAGCTATTACTTTAGCTTGGTTGGTATATAATGCCTATTTACCTAAACTTTTGATTCAGTTTGGGTTTCCCGCGTCTCTCGCAGTTGGGATATTAGTTGTAGAAAATGCCTTGGCTGTGGTGATGGAACCACTGATGGGGGGACTCTCAGATCAAGCTAAACTCAAAATAGGAAGTCGTTTTCCTTTTATTGCTGTTGGTGTGATTTTAGCTTCAGCTTTGTTTATTGCCATACCATGTATTGTGACTTTTGTGCCACCATCTGAGGTGATACGCGGTATTTTACCTTTGGCTTTGATAGCTTGGGCTTTAGCAATGACGGTTTTTCGTTCTCCTGCTATTTCTTTGTTGGGAAGATATGCAGTTCCATCTGAGTTACCTTTAGCTGTCAGTTTTGTAACTCTATCGGGGGGAATAGTTGGGGCTTTTAGGGGAATTGCGAATGACTTTATTCTCAGTCTAAGCCCGATTTTTGCTTTTACGATCGCATCTTTTGTTCTCCTAGCTGCGGCGTTTGCGTTACGCTTTTTCAACCCTCCAGAAATTCCAGTAACTCAACAAAACGCTGAAATATCAATCATCCCGCTGCAAAAATTAGGCTTAATTCTGGGAACCGGTTTTAGTGTGGCGTGGGGTTCTCGCTTACTTATGGATGCTTTAGGCAAAGTTCTCAAAGCCCAATTCAACACTAATGATATTAGTTTATTCATGTTGTGGATTGGATTAGCGATCGCACTTGTGGCTTTACCTGCGGGATTCTTTGCTACTAAAATTGGCAATATTCAAGCAATGCTCTATGGTATCGTGGCGACTGTTGTAGCAATGCTAGGATTAGTATATATGGGCGCACAGATTCCCATTATATTTCTTATAGTATCTGGATTTAGTTTAATTGTCAATGGCGCAATTCCTTTTATTTTAGAGCTAGTGCCACAGCGTTGGGCTGGGTTAGGAATTGGTATATATTTTGGTGGGTTCTCTTTGGCGATGAGTATATTTGGGTTTATATTTGCCCCAGGGATTACGCCTGTAGTAGCTGCAATTACTGGTGCATTGGCATTCGTAGTAGCTGGCGCGTGTATCTTTTTAACGCAGAAAGAATAACGTTTTTTCTCAATTTTGGAGTGCCAAGACCTAATCGGATAGCGATCGCGTTAGGATGTTCTCAGCCTTTTGGCATTAAAAGTACTATTCCCACATTTTTCGGTTAAGATAGTATATCTGTTCTACTTAAACTCCCACCGCAAGAATTCTTAAATTCTATATTTAGAGGCTCTAATGGCAACCAACACCAATACCAACACCGATACTTCTGGCAAGCAAAAAGCGCTGACGATGGTACTCAACCAAATTGAGCGCAGCTTTGGCAAAGGGGCAATCATGCGCCTGGGTGATGCTACCCGGATGCGTGTGGAGACTATTTCCACCGGGGCGCTGACTTTGGATTTAGCCTTAGGTGGTGGTTTACCCAAAGGACGGGTAATTGAGATTTATGGGCCGGAAAGTTCTGGTAAAACTACAGTAGCACTCCATGCGATCGCAGAAGTGCAGAAAGAAGGCGGTATCGCTGCCTTTGTTGATGCCGAACACGCCCTAGACCCCACCTACGCCGCCGCATTAGGCGTAGATATTAATAATTTACTCGTTTCCCAACCTGACACAGGTGAAGCCGGTTTAGAAATTGTTGATCAACTTGTGCGTTCAGCCGCAGTTGATATTGTCGTTATTGACTCCGTAGCCGCATTAGTCCCCCGTGCCGAAATAGAAGGCGATATGGGCGATATCCACGTTGGGTTACAAGCTCGTTTAATGAGCCAAGCTTTACGAAAAATTACCGGAAATATTGGTAAATCAGGTTGCACAGTCATTTTTATCAACCAGTTACGGCAAAAAATTGGTGTTACTTACGGTAGCCCAGAAACTACAACTGGCGGTAACGCCCTGAAATTTTATGCCTCGGTACGTTTAGATATTCGCCGTATTCAAACCTTGAAAAAAGGTACAGATGAATTTGGTAATCGCGTTAAAGTTAAAGTTGCTAAAAACAAAGTAGCACCACCTTTTAGAATCGCCGAATTTGACATTATTTTTGGCAAGGGAGTTTCTACATTAGGTTGCTTAGTTGACTTAGCAGAAGAAACTGGCATTTTATTACGCAAAGGTGCTTGGTACAGCTACAATGGCGACAACATTTCTCAAGGTCGAGACAACGCTATCAAGTATCTAGAAGAAAAGCAGGAATTTGCTGAGAAAATTAAAGAACTGGTGCTAGAAAAACTAGATAAAGGGGCTATAGTTTCTGCTAATTCTGCTGTTTCTAAATTACATGGAGATGAAGAAGAGGAAGAAGAAGAAATCGAATTAGAAGAATAAAAACCTGAAAATTAAAAGAAGTCTGAAATACAGGAAAATTCAGGAGTCATGCAATATTCTGTAAATTCTACTATTCAGACTTCTTTAATTTTTTGGCTAAAACTCTACTGTTTCAAACTCAAAAGCGGCAATAAGATGCTCATCAACATAAACCTCTATTTTATGTTTACCAAGAGGATCTCCAGGAGCTATTTTCCAAAAATTCTCAATTACACCATTGCTAGAAGTTTGTGTACGTTTTGTGATAGCTGTTGTTCCATCTGCGGAGATAGAAAAATTATCATCTTCTTGTGTAGCCCATGTTTCTGGGGCTTTGGGTAAACGCAAAACTTCACGCCATTTTACCTTACCCCGGTAATTTTTAAGTTTAATCTGCCAACCATAGGCATCACCTTGTTTTAGTGGTACTTTAGTGGTAGGAAAAAAATTAACCTTACCCTTAGCATCAACTATTCTGACCCCAAACTCAGATTTATTGATAGTAATTTTTTGACTATTAATTAACTGAGAAGTTTCTAGGGGCGCTTCTGCTAAAACGCTATTAATTTTTTGTAAATTTGTAGCAAAGAAGCCAAATATCAACCAAAAAGAAGTTAGTAAAAGTCTCACAGCAGAAATTTTCATACGCATCTTTTGTCAAAGATTAGTTAGTACTTAATTCCATCACTTTTAGCTCTATTCCGGGTTGAGATTTAAAAATCATCAACGCTACCCTTACCAGTTTCTATACTATAGAGGATTTGATTAATTAAAATAGCAACAATAGAAAAGATGAAATCTTGAATCTACAATTTAGGTTAATACAGCGGATTGCAGATCAATGAGGCTTCGCCGTGATCGTCAGCGGCTCGAGTGAGCCTTCCCTGCGGGACGCTACGCGAACGCCGAACTCCGATAGCTTGCGTGGCGTAGCCATACGGTACAGAATCTAAATTCAAAGCCAGACACCAAGCCAGTTTTACTCCTGACTCCTTGCCCTGAGCGTTCACGTAGTGTGTCGAAGACAAGCCGAACCACTGACTCCTGAATTCTGCTGTATCGTAAAATTTAAGGCTAAATCTTCTGTAATCTCAGATTTTAGCAATTACTTAAGTATAAATGTATTACTTTAAAAGTCGGAAGCACCGTACAAGCTTCACAGAACAATGAGCAATACCCAAAGTCAGCCATGCGATCGCAATCAGCTATAAAATTATAAAATATTTATCTCTACCTTTAATTTATTTCGTCAACTTGCAAAATTGCGTACTATAATAGAAGTGTGAAGCACATGGGGCTTTAACGGTTTCGACAGGTTGGCGAAAGCTTCTCTGTGATTCAGGTCGAGAGCGAGTCACCTCTCGGAAATCAAAGACTCGAAAAAAAAGTAAATGCGAACAATATCGTAAAATTTGCTCGTCGGGAAGCTCTAGTAGCAGCCTAAAACACCTCTTACAGGTTCGAGCGTCTCCAGTTTGACTCCGTTAAGGACTAGAGACCTAACCCCAACGGATGCTTCAGTAAGCGTTCTCTGGTTGGCTTGCTGACTAAGATTAAATCAGAGCATCCTACGTTCGGGATAATGAACGATTCCCGCCTTGAGGGTCAGAAAGGCTAAACCTGTGAATGAGCGGTGGGTTAATACCCAATTTGGACATGGGTTCGACTCCCATAAGCTCCATTTTAAGAAAAGAACAAGTCCACCTGACACTTCTATGTGTAGGTGGATTTTGTTTTTCCAGGTTGATTTATGCCAATTCTGTGTAAAGTTGCGCCAGATAAATACTGTAGAGACATTCCATAGAACATCTCTACAAGGATTCTAAAAAATGCATATTTAAATTCGGTTGATGTCTAATCGCTCCCGTTTTTAATTAACTCCCCGCAATTTACGAGTGTTATCAACCAAACTTTGAGCAAATTGATCAAATCGTTGAGATAATTTTTCATCCAGTAGTTTACCCTCTGGACTAAACACACCCCAGGCTTGGCCAATAGCTATCTGCTCAATAATTGATTGACAGTGAACCCAGCGGAGGATGATTCTGAGGTCGTTTAAAGCGTTGCTATTTACTTGTCCACCCAAGATACTAATCAAACCAGCTACCTTACCAGATAGCTGATCAAAACTCATTAAATCCAAAGTATTTTTAATAACGCCACTAACACTGCCATGATATTCTGGTGTTGCCAAGATTAAACCATCAGCATTAAAAACGGTATCGCGTAACTTCTGCACGTCTGGGTAATCTGGATACTCTTTCGCACCAGTGCAAAAAGGTAAGTGCATTTGCTTTAAATCAAGAATTTCTACTTCTGCACCTAAAGCTGCTACTCGTTGTGCTGCTACTTGTAAGCCTAACTGGGTATAAGATCCGGGTCTTAAACTACCACCAATACCAACAATTTTTACCATAGTTCACCCACTAAAACCAGAATTATTAAAAGTCGGAGTCATTACGACTATGCTTATAGTAGCGATTGATTGCGTAATATGTCAAATTTTAATTGCCGGAAAAAATTTATTAGTAAGTGTCACACTAAATATCTTTTGTAGCGACTGTCTTGAATGTCAAGCGATGCCTGCGGCGGGCGTAGCCATCGCTCTTGTTGACGCAACTGGGGAACGCTCTGCTAGATTGGGAGGTGGTAGGACGGACATAAAGATTTTGGGTTGATAGTCTAGATAGTCGCAGCCCGCCCTACCACTTCACTGCGTCGCCCAATCTTCCCCAGTTGCTAGATCACTCGTGGGGGTAAAAGTTGAATATTCACATCAAGGTTGAGGAAAAATTAATTTTTGTAAGCACAAATAGGAACTCTGACTCATAGAGTAAAAAAGCCGACATAGTTTGTAATGACAAAAAATGAATTTCAGAAATGAAAAAGTTTTAAGCTGGTTGCAAATTATCTTTAGCACCCCAAGGAAGATGATCCCGAAGCATCGCATTTAAAATGACTAACATTTTATGAACGCAAGCAGTAAGTGCTAATTTTTTGGGTTTACCACGTTCAACAAGACGCTGATAAAAAGCCTTAATTACAGGATTAAAACGCATGGCAACAACAGCACCCATATAAAGAATAGCACGAACATGAGCGCGACCACCATTAATCATTCGCTTACCTTTATGTTGACCCTACGGGTTCAGCAGTTGCTTTCCGACGCAAGGCGACAGGAACGCACTGCTTCACCACTATCATGATTAATTGGTGCCACACCAACTAAACGAGAAATTTGTTTAGCGGTTAATTGACCTAATTCTGGTAAGTCAGACACCAGAGTGGTAGAAATAACTTGACCAATACCAGGAGTAGTTTTGAGTAAATTGACTTTATCAATCCATTCTTGATTATTTTGGGTCAATTCTTCAATCTCTTGATTAATTTGTTGAAGACGTTTATCCAAATAATCAATATGTGCCTCAATATCTGCTAAAGTTTTACCACGAGAGCGGTCACGGCGATTTTTTTCAGCAGTAGACATCTCAACTAATTGTCTTCTCCTACTAATTAATTCACCCAATTGACGTGCTGTTTCACTTTCAATTGGTAACATAAGTGGTTTCATTGCTTCACCAAAATGTGCCAAAGTCTGTGCGTCAATTGCATCAGTTTTTGCTAACTTACCTGTAGCTTTAGCAAAATCTCTTCCTTGACGCGGATTGATTAATGTTACTGGTAACAGTGCAGACTGCAATTGAATTATTAATTCAGTTTCTAGTCCTCCTGTTGCTTCCAATACGATGAGGTTTACATCATATATTTTAAGTTGCTCAACTAAATTAGATATTTCTATTTCAGTATTAGCAACTTGAAATGCTTTACCTATTGGACGTATGTAAACATCAAGTGTGGCTTTACTTACGTCAATGCCTATCCACTGAGAGATGTTTTCCATTTTTAACTCTCAACTTTTAACTAATTTCTTTTACTCTTTTTCATCCCCTTGATTTCACTCATCCTTGCATGATTCGGGCTATTTTATCTATGTTTTGATTCACAGTATTTACCCCAGGCGACTGTTCGAGTTCTGTCATGGAGATTGTTGTAGTGACCCATGCTACAAAGCGGTCTTTTCTGACCAAGGGTGCGACGGTCTACTACTTCTTCTAATATACAAGGGTGCGTCAGACTCCAAAATTCGTTAACAATCAACAGATTTTCGGCATCAGACACACCCTAGAAAGCAAGCCAGTTGCGTAAGTCCTGTTTATGTTAATCCCTTAGGACTTACGCACTCAGCCAAGTTGAGAACGGTAGAATAGGTGTTTCAACTTCTGGAGAGATTCTTCGCTGCGCTCAGAATGACAGTTTTCCGTTTCAGTGCGTGAGTCCTGTCCCTAGGACAGGCTGGGGGAAATCATTAATATCCCTATATTTTAGATAAAAACCTATAATTGGAACTGATGTCATGACACGGGGTAGATCCAATAGTCGTGTTTTGCGGGGAAGGAAAAAACCTTTGACCTTTACCCAAACCAAGTTGAAAGTTTGCAGTATTGACATAACATTCAGTGGTAAAAACCTGGGAATGTTTTTGTCTGGAAGTTAAACTAGATAATAAAACCGTAATTTCCAGTTATTGCAATTTCTGCTAGAAGAATAGGCATAAAACTAGATATCAGCTTATGCCAAAAAATAAAAGGGTAAATATTATGACAAATTTTGGGAAAAAGACATTGAGGAAACAGCGACCGACAAAGCGCAATATTTGGACTGGGGCTTTAGCAGCTACTATGATTATGATGCCAGGAATTTTGGGGATAAATCCCGTTTTGGCACAAAAAGCAGAGCGTAATTCCTTAACTTATGGAGAATTGCTCCAAAAAACCGAGCAAGGGCAAGTTAGGAAAGTAGAACTGGATGAAACTGAGCAAATAGCTAGAGTTTATCTGGCAGATCAAAAACCAGATGCACCACCGATACCAGTGCGACTTTTAGATCAAAACTCTGAGTTAATTAATAGACTCAAAGAAAAAAACGTTGATTTTGGTGAGGTTTCCTCTGCTAATAGTAGGGCTGCTGTAGGGTTGTTGATCAATCTGATGTGGATTTTACCACTGGTGGCTTTAATGCTGTTATTCCTGCGTCGTTCTTCTAATGCTTCTAACCAAGCGATGAATTTTGGTAAATCCCGCGCTCGTTTCCAAATGGAAGCGAAAACTGGGGTGAAATTTGATGAAGTGGCTGGTGTGGAAGAAGCGAAAGAAGAACTGCAAGAAGTTGTGACTTTCCTTAAACAGCCAGAAAGATTTACTGCTGTTGGCGCTCGGATTCCCAAGGGTGTACTGTTAATTGGCCCTCCTGGTACTGGTAAAACTTTACTAGCAAAAGCGATCGCAGGTGAAGCGGGTGTACCATTCTTCTCAATCTCTGGTTCTGAGTTTGTAGAGATGTTTGTGGGTGTGGGTGCTTCCCGTGTCCGCGATTTGTTCAAGAAAGCTAAAGACAATGCTCCTTGTATCATCTTTATTGATGAAATCGACGCTGTAGGCCGTCAACGGGGTGCAGGTATTGGTGGTGGTAATGATGAGAGAGAACAAACTCTCAACCAGCTATTAACCGAAATGGATGGTTTTGAAGGTAATACTGGCATCATTATTATTGCTGCTACCAACCGTCCTGATGTATTGGATTCTGCGTTATTGCGTCCCGGTCGTTTTGATAGACAAATAACTGTTGATGCGCCCGACATTAAAGGACGTTTGGAAATATTGCAAGTCCACTCTAAGAACAAGAAATTAGATCCTAGTGTATCCTTAGATGCGATCGCTCGTCGCACACCTGGATTCACCGGCGCAGATTTAGCCAATCTCCTCAACGAAGCCGCAATTCTCACCGCCAGAAGACGCAAAGAAACCATTACTATCTCAGAAATAGATGATGCAGTAGATCGAGTTGTCGCGGGAATGGAAGGTGCAGCTTTAGTAGATAGCAAAAACAAGCGTTTAATTGCTTACCATGAAGTTGGACACGCCTTAGTAGGTACTTTAATCAAAGACCATGACCCAGTACAAAAAGTTACTCTCATCCCCAGAGGACAAGCCTTAGGTTTAACTTGGTTTACACCCAATGAAGAACAAGGTTTAATTTCCCGCTCTCAAATCCTAGCGCGGATTATAGCTGCTTTAGGCGGTCGGGCTGCGGAGGAAATTGTTTTTGGTAAAGCTGAAGTGACAACAGGTGCAGGAAATGACTTACAACAAGTCACAAGTATGGCACGACAAATGGTAACACGGTTTGGGATGTCTGATTTAGGTCCATTGTCCTTGGAAAGTCCAAATCAGGAAGTATTTTTGGGACGTGACTGGGGCAATAAATCAGAATATTCTGAGGAAATTGCCGCTAAGATTGATACTCAAGTCCGGGAAATCGTTAATAGTGGCTATATTAAGGCGAAAGAACTGTTACAAGAAAACCGCCCAGTGTTAGAGCGTTTAGTTGATTTATTAGCGGAACAGGAAACAATTGATGGGGATTTATTTCGCCAGATTGTAGAAGAAAATACACAGATTCAGGTGAAAGATCAAAAATTAGCTGTATCTCGTTAGGTAATTATTAAAGGTCAATAGTTTATGAATGTATAGACTATTGACTTCTTTTACAAAGATAGCCTAGAGATAGAAAATTTCCCAATAGGTCGATTTAGCAGCGAATTAAAGCTAAAATGAGACATTGCAGAAATAAGCCGCGCCATGTTTGATATATTGCCTTTCCGGTTTGAGTTGGATAAAATTGCGATCGCAGGAGCTTGTTTATGGTCTTTGGCTCTATATCTGGCTTTGGCATCAACGAGGGAATGGGTGATTGAGCAATTAAACAGGTGGTTTAACTTTGCCGAGCGATCGCTGTATACTAGTCAAACAGAATTTGAAAAGACACGCAAAGCCAGAGAATCGCAAAATGCTTTTTACGCCTCACTGTTTAGCATTATGCCTTTTTTCATCTTTGGTGCTTTATGTAACTGGGGTCTAGAAATCAGTTTAGGCGATAGCTGGGGAATTAGCACTGGCATACTTGCCTGTATGGGTGCAGGTATTTATGAACTAGGACGCAGAGATGGGGAAAATACAGATTAGAGAATAACGAACCGCAAAGAACACAAAGAACACAAAGAAAATCTCTCTGCGTCTCTGCGTGCATAAATTAAGCCGTGCGAAAACGTGCCAATTCTTCACCAGTTTTCGCATCATGGGCGTGAACAGTACACACCAAACAGGAATCAAAAGAACGGGCTACGTGACCTACTTCTACAGGGTCTGTGGGGTCTTGAATAGGTGTTCCTACTAAGGCTTCTTCAATGGGGCCGCGTTGTCCTG
This sequence comes from Anabaena sp. WFMT, assembly GCF_051781005.1. NCBI lineage: Bacteria > Bacillati > Cyanobacteriota > Cyanophyceae > Nostocales > Nostocaceae > Anabaena > Anabaena sp. WFMT. The sequence continues at coordinate 185,391 of NZ_JBPWOA010000032.1, forward strand.
CACCGTCACGGGGGCCGATATTCCAAGTACCGGGGGCAATAACTTGGTATTGTTTAATTTTGCCTTTTTCAATTTCTACCCAGTGACATAATGCACCTCTAGCTGCTTCCGTTGCACCCCAGCCTTTACCATCTTTTTCTTCAGGTTTGATATACCAGGGGTCGTTTAATTTGAACTCTCTTAAACAGCGTTCAGCTTGACGATATAACTTGACAAGTTCATGAACTCGTGCTAGTTGGCGGATATGAACACTTGCACCACCCATTTTCTTGAAGGTGTCGAGAATGAAGGGGTCGTAGTGTTGCCAAGATTCGCCATGTGTGCCACCTGCGACTAATTGACGGGCTAAGGGGCCGGCTTCTAAACGTCCTAAGTCTTGGTGAAGGACTGCACTAGACCAGGAATATGCACCTTCAAAGTCTTTATTATTGTTAGCAATAGGGTTTGTAGTGCGATCGCTCGGATGAATATCTTCCGTCCCCTCATCATACCAAGAGCGGGTTGTATTTTCACGGATAAAAGATTCATTAATCAAGGAATGAGTATCACTGAAACTATCGTAAACACCGTTTTTCATAATTACGGCGGCGTTACGTCCCTCAATTGTGGGTTTATTATATTTATCCTCATGGGGAATATAACCCCAAGTCACATATTTACCCACACCAGCACCAAATCGATCTAAACCGATATCCAAACCCATGCGCCAATATAAACCCAAGTCAGATTCTCGATGTTTAATATCTTGATTCAACCATTTAATAAAATCCTCATAAGATTGAATTTCTTCATATCTTTCTAAAGAACATCCTAGCCAAACAGGTTCTAACCAATTAGTGCGGAAATATTCCAGAATTGCCCAGGCGCGGGTAATATCCGTTAAAGTGGGGGCGCACATCACACCACCAGGCACCATATAACTGCTATGACAACAGGTGATATGCTGTAAATATTCCTGAGTAACTTATTTTTCAGGTAATTTTGCTCAGTGATAACATTTTATTTTCACTATTTCAGTTTATAAATAAGGGAATATTTAGGGAATGAGTCAGCAAAATCAGGGTAATTGCGAGGAGACATATTCCACATCTACACAGGAATATGCAAATGCAGACTCAAGCGACTGGTTTGCAGATATGTTTGCAGATTTTGAGCCGCAGAACACCACAGACGGCAGCTATAGGGGAACAATGGCGAAAATAAAAGCAACGGAATTACAGTATCAAGCAGTTTTTGAACAGAAGTTAGTCGAAGCCAATACTAATTTAAAAAGGGAGAGAATAAGAGTTAGTATTAAACAAACTGGAAATTCTCTCCAATTACGAGCTACCCTACCGTTAAAACCAGGTGATCAAAGTGTAGGTAAACAGAAAAAACAGTATGATTTATCTCTAGGGATACCCGCAAATTTAGAGGGATTAAAAACAGCCATTGAAGAAAGTTATGAGTTGGGTAAATTAATTGCTCGTCATACCTTCCAGTGGAATGAGAAATATTTAGGAATTAAATCGAGAGAGAAGCAAGAAATCAAAACAATTGGGGAATTATTAGATACATTTGAGGAGAAATATTATCAAACCCGTCAGAAAACTATAACTAGTCAAAATACTTTTCCTAATTATATATCTGTAATTAAAAGAAACTTTCCTCTCACCCATTTAGCCACAAAAGAAAATTTTGAGGAAATCATTAATTCAGTTCAGGGTAATAAAAAGAATGAATTAATTGCGGTAACTTCGGTTTTGATTAAAACCTTTAATTTAGGATTTCAACTCGATGTCAAACGAGATCATGTTACTCCTGCTTATCGAGAAATACCTGAAGATGAAAAAATCATATCTGCTTTTGAACTGTTTAAAAAATTCGCCCTCAACCGCAAAAATACAAACATTAGTGATGAAATAGACACCTGGGAAATGTGGCGTTGGGTATATGGAATGTTAGCGACTTATGGGTTAAGACCAAGGGAATTATTTGTACAACCAGATATTAATTGGTGGATGTCTGCCCAAAATATAGACCATACTTGGAAAGTGAATAAAAATACCAAAACTGGATATAGAGAAGTTATTCCTTTTGTACCTGAATGGATAGAATTATTTGATTTAAAAAATCCCAAACCATTAAAGATTTTAGAGAAAAAAGTTGCAAAAATCGCATCTGTACAAAATATTAATTGGATGCGAAGAGATATATCCAGATGGTTTAGAAAAGTGGGAATTGAGTTTCAACCTTATGATTTACGGCATGGTTGTGCAATTCGAGCGCATCTTCAGGGAATACCGATTAAAGCCGCAGCAGATAATTTAGGTCATACTGTTGATGAACATACAAAGACTTATCAAAGATGGTTTGGGATTGAAAATAGGAAAAAAGCCTTTGGTGAGGTAATTAGTCAAAGGTCGTTAATTGAGTTGCAGAAGAATGAGATTTTGACGCTAAGGATGGAGAATGAAAGGTTAAGGTTGGAAGTTGAAAAGTTGAAATTTTCGGAGAATGTCTAACAATCCAGAGGACTGCGAACAGCTTGACCACCACGGTTAAGGACGTGAGTATAAATCATGGTTGTTTTGATATCCTTGTATCCGAGTAGTTCCTGATGGTAAAAACATCTTGAAAATTCTGGATAACATCATGATTTGGATGTTACACGGAAAATTTATGGATATCAGCGATAAATATGCTGAAAAGCTTGTAATTATGTACAAAATAGGGTAGATATACTGAATAATTCCGTCTATTAAGTACCACGACAGAATTAATTACATATTGGTTATTTACCAATTCTTTGCCAGTTAAGGATTTCAGCCCAGATTTTTGTGTAATTAATTTTGTCCAATTACTTACCCGGAAAAGGATAATAGCCACAAAATTTATATAATTCCTCATGTAACAAAAATATACGAAAAGGGGTATTGCTTAAATGAGTAGTGAGTTAATCATTGTTGGATCGCAGCAGCCTATTCCATTGTGGGTTCCGGAAGCGGATATATTCTTAGACCAAGAGTCGATTGGAAAAATTTCTGTAAGAGACCATATATCGTTTAGTATCTTACCAGGAAAATATTTGCTCTATCTTAGTTCAAGGACTCTTGGAATCCGGCAAAGAACTAATAAAGTTCAATTTAAGATAGATGATGGTGAAAGTATTACTGTCCTCTACAGCATCAGTTTTTGGACAGGAGCAGGAGTGCTGAAAACACTAAGTCTTCAGAATCTCACAGAAAAAATGGAGGTATATATGTCAGACACTTTTAACAACGATTTTAGAAATGCAACTATTGCTAATCTTGCAAATAAAGTTGTAGATAATGCACGACAGCAAGCAAATCAAAATATTTATGCAGTTGAACAGAAGCAAACATTGATTGATGCTGCTGCTGAAATTCAGAAACTTCTTAGACAGTTGGAAGGATCTAATCCTGCTGCTACCGAAGTCGAGAAAATTATGTATGTTAACGATGAAACGACTCCTAGTTTTAAGCGTCGTGTTGCTGGTGCATTGCAATCTGGTGGAGAAACAGCTATCGAAGAGTTTTTAGATAATCCCTATATAAATGTTGGGAAAGCCATCATCAAAGGTTGGATAAAGCCAGAATAGAGAGAAATATGAGATGCTGCATAACAATTCGCTTTGGGTGGACTGGCAAAGCTAGTGCGATCGCCGATCTTGTAGCGACTGTCTTGATTGTCAAGTGCGATCGCTAATATTGGGGAAATGCGATCGCTCAAAATCCATTGTCTTGCGCTTCCTTAACTGCGATCGCTAATATTGGGGAAATGCGATCGCTGAAAATCCATTATCTTGTGTTTCTTTAACTGCGATTTTGAGTTAATGCGATCGCTAATATTGGGTTAGTGCGATCGCTCAAAATCCATTATCTTGTGCTTCCTTAACTGCGATTAACTGCGATCGCTATTAAGTAGAGAATCTTACCTTAGATTATCAAAGGATTGAAATAGCGTCACGTTAATATCGTTTAAGGTAATATGAGATAATGATTTAATAAATTTATTTGTATTTTACCCTTGAGATCATTCATATTTTACAAGAACTTGCAACACCTACCCAAATCAACGAGATGCTTCAAGCCAATCGTTTCTATATTAAAACAGCCGTAGATATATGCCATCAAATTTTGGCAGGTGGAGGTGAAATGCACTCCGACTGCGAAACTATTTTACTTGAAAATGGAAGTCAACAGCAGGACATTTGGGGTGCGAGTTGGAATCCTATTTCTCAAGAAATTTTCTATGAATCAATGGTAAATCTCCGTCCACGTCAAAATAGAGCAATGGAAATTTTAGATCCGACGATTCGTGAACAGGTGAAACAAATCATCCACAAGTTATTAGGAGGCGTATGAATAACTGGACTGTAGAACAAATTGCATTTCGATGTGAGCGCCTTTCTGTACGTCTGGAACGATTAGCACAGAACTTTCTGCAAATGGCATCTCTCAGTTTGGATGGGGTTAATGGGGAAGCGGTACTTGGGATTGTTAGAGAAAGTAAAGTATTTTTAGAACTGACAGCGATTGATTTAGATGTGGACAGTGCCTTTGAACTCGCTCAAATGCAACGTCAATTGTCTCGATGGCATATTCATTGGTGGTCAACTTGGGCAAGTGATTCTAGTCGTCTGGAAATTTCAACCTTGTCTCAAACCTGGGCAAATCAAATTAGGCAAATGGCAGGAGTTCTGGTTTAAATTCCCATCTCTTAACCGTACTAGGCATGAGTTGATGTTTCTTGGCGATCCTGAATCATCTGCATCAGGATGTTTGCAGCTGCCGTTGCGTCGTAGGGCGACCAAATCGGATACTCTGATGCAGAAAAGATAACTTGTAGTTCAGCGTCTGGGATTTGTGTGGCTAGGAGTTTGAAGAGTGATAATTTGTCTGATTGACTTAGATTATTGACCAGAGGAATTAACTCAGCAAGTGACATAGTTTAAACTTTCATTCCAATTTTTTAGTGCGATTATGATAGAGCAAGCAATGATGAATTTTCATCTTCATAAAATAATTTGATCGTGCTGAACTCCCGACGCAGTAAATTTTCAACTTGTAAGGTAGAACAGTTTCCAAGTCTAAGCCAGATGACTTTTGGAGGATTCCCAAACACTAAACTCAGATCGTGCATATCAGCATCTTTCGAGACGATCATCAAATCATTATCTTTTGCATAATTCCAAACTATCGGGTCTATTGTTGCTTTCATACCTACATCCCGAACATGAAGTGAGTCTGGAAAAAGATCGCTCAAACGGGTGGATAATTTAGGGGATAAGTTCTCATCAAACAGTAATTTCATGCTGATAAAGTCGAAATCATCAGCCGACGTTCACGGTCAGCAGCATAAGCAATACAAGCTTTTAAATCTTCTCGCGTCAGATCGGGAAAATCATCAAGAATTTCTGCTTCGGTCATCTCAGAAGCTAGGTATTCAAGCACCTCATAAACTGTAATTCGCAAGCCACGTACACAAGGCTTCCCACCGCGTTTATTGGGTTCGATTGTGATATAGTTTCTGTAATTCATTATGTGGTGAGTGCATTCTTAGCAACTTATCTAATCTTACTATGTATTTCTGCTAAAAACTCAATAACTTCACTGTTTAACATCTTTGAGAAAAGCGATAGCGCAAGCGCTGCTGCAAGCAGTTCGCTAAATTTTCATTTTCTTGTACTTCCTTAACTATTATTAAATGCGATGCCTTCGGCGAGCGAAGCTATCGCTAGTTCTAGTTTAAGTGCGATGCCTTCGGCGAGCGAAGCGATCGCTCAATTTCCATTGTCTTGTGCTTCCTTAACTACTATTAACTGCGATCGCAGCATAACAAAACATGGGAGCGGACAAATATGATATTTTAGTTTTGAGTTGGGAGCGATACCTGCGGTAAGCTAGGCGTTAGCCTAACCGCTCAATTCAACCATTATGCAGATTGAATTCTTGGTAACGATAACGGCTTGAAAAATTCACATTAACCTCAGCTTGAAATTTCAAAGATGAATTTATCTAAAGACTTGTTCCGCAAAGGTTTGTCAGTTAGTTTTTCTCTTGTCGTCATCATGACTTTCCTTGCACCGAAAGCAAAAGCTGAATATGCTTGCGGTGGCGCTGGTCCTGGAGAGATAGTGGTTGGGAGAACCGAAGGGGGGCATGGTGTCGCATCTGTTCTCCTTTGTGACAGAGACCCGAATTATCAAGAGGAGCAAGAGGATCGAGGGAGTGATAGTTCTCGTTATTACGACCCTCAGTTTGCGGCTCTACAGCTTCAATCCGCTGCTGCCATGATCAATTTGCAACAACAAGCTCAATTATTGCAAGATCCTAAGTATCTAAAATATATATCGGGCAGTTGGAACCTTTTTCCTACTTCAAGGTTAGAGGGGATGAAATCAGGTGGCTATTGTGTTGCATCCTTTTTAAAGGCATCAATGGATCCAGAAGCTAAAGATGCCCCAGTCATGATCAATTTGTTGGGGCCAAGTGGCAACGAAAAGTTTGCTCTCCTGACATTTGCAACCGAAAGTATTCCTAGACCTAAAACGATACAAACAATCACGGTTACTTTGATTCAAAACAATGACCCCCCTGCTACTGTCAAGGCATTCAATTACACAATGCCAGATATGCCATTTGGGGTGATTGCTTTTGCTGTACCGTCAATTGATGCAGCTTTAGCGGGGATAGAAGATGTCCAGAACTTTGATGTAAAAATAGATGGTAAGTCTGTTGCTAAGACCATGTGGCATAGTGGGCTAAGGGTAAGGGATGAATTCCGTAAGTGCTTGAATGGTAAACCTTATTCGGTAACGGAGATTGACATAGTGCCGGAGCGTTTGAAAAAACCATAACTCAGAATGATAGGAATTGTGGGTAATGCTTTGCGATCGCTTAATTTTCAAACCGAGAAATCAATAGACCTCTTGCAAAAGTCCTTCTTTGCGTTCTCTTCTCTGCGACTCTGCGTGAAACAAAAATATAATACTCACGCCCGAATCACAGTAATCCGACGTTGATTTTCTGTCACCACAACCTGAGTTGACAAACGTTCTTCCATTGGGAGGGCATTTTTACGCCTATCAAACACAAACAACCAAGCAAAATCCAACCCCAAACGCCCTAAATAGGATTCTAACTGCTCAATACCCTCAGTTTGGGGGTCACGCTTTTTCTCCCGCCAGACCTTTAACTCAATACCTAACGTTACATCTTTGTAACGCAGACATAAATCCATTCTGTCACTACCAATTGCATATTCCCGTTCCAAGACTCCACCACCATTGATAACACGATGCAAGAAAGCCATTAATACGATATGCGGTGCAATTTCATGGTAGCCAGTGCTACCTAATAACGTTTCTCCGTGCTGTCGCCAAAACTTGAGAAATGCTGCAAGTAACGCATCTATATTTAATTCACCTTCCGGGGTTAACCAAGTTGGTGCAATCATTGGTAGAGAAGCCATTGGTGTGACAGTTAATACCCTGGGTAAAACTTCTCGATAAATTGGATTAGCAATGGTTAACCCACCTTGGGGGTGCATTTTACACAATCCCAAATCAATCACAAATTGAATATCATCATTGGGTATATCCCCCAATTCCAAACCTGCTAACATCGGCTCAATAATTGCTTTTATTCTTGGTTCTCGTAAGCGTTCAGCTAAACTATCCAGATGAGTATCTTGACGAGCAATTAATATTTCCTTTGCCTGTAAAATATGTTCTTTTGTAATAGCAATACTTCTATCCTTAACCATTTTTTCTACAACTTCTTTAGCCAGAGCATTAACTAACCAAGGTTGTCCTTGGGTTAAATCAAAAGCTGTTTCTGTGGCTTCTTTTGTGAAAATTTGTCCTGTTTCTTCTGTATGTTGTTGATATAGTTCTACAACTTCCTCAGCATTAAAATTTCTCAGAGTAATAGAACTAACTTTAATATTAAATGGACTGGATGTATTTAATCTGTCACTACCACCGGATGCTACTTTATAATCTCGCACATCTCTTAAACCAATTAATCCTACAGAGGTCGGAAAATTGTTGGGGCGATTGGGAAAACCATCTCTTAATTGACGTAAAACTGAAATTAATGTTTGGTCTTGTAGGGAATCAATTTCATCTATAAATAATACTAACGGACGATTTATAGCTCTTGACCAAGCTCTTAAATTTTCGCCAATTCTCTGCCCAGGGGCATTATAAACCCAAGTTGGGGGTTGTAGTTCTGGGGGTAAGTTATCCTCAATTGTATTTCTCCAAGTTCCCAAAATCGCTAATTCTGCCGCACCTGGGTCATGATTAAAAGCACTTCCTACCTCTGCTTATACCATTATTGCTGCATAATTTCCTGTGGCGGTAAGTTGCTGTGCTAGGGCTAACATTGCTGTTGTTTTCCCTGTTTGTCGCGGTGCGTGAAGGACAAAATAACTACGCTGTTGAATTAGCTCCTCCAAATCTGGTAATCTGACTGTTGGAGATAGCATATAGTGGATATCGTCTTTACAAGGACCTGCAATATTGAACCAGCGAGACATAGGATTTTAGCAGTTAGCGAACACTTTGAGTTTAGACGATTTTGGGGTTGGGGATGGCAGAAAGGACTAATTGGGGATTTTTGTGTGTTTAAATATCGGGTAGATATACCGAAGCATTCCGTCTATTACCCGGAAAAGGATAATAGCCAGAAAATTTATTGCTATCCACCCAGATTTAGGTAGTTATCTGGAAATTTTCTGTATAATTAGGTGGATATTGACGATATACAGAAAAGTTCTTGATATCTTGATGTACAGCGGTACAAGTTATACATATAAGCAAAGAGATGGAAAACATTATATTAAGTTTGCTAGATAATGGCATAGATTATATTCTTGAGGCAGTAAGTCCATTATTTATTAATCGTCTTGAATCTGAACATTTTCTTAAATATTCCATATTACATCTCTACTCAGGAATTGAATTATTACTAAAAGAAAAACTTAGACAAGAGCATTGGAGCTTAATATTTCAAGATGTTAGTAGTGCAGATCCCAGGAAGCTTCAAAGTGGTGATTTTGTAAGTATCTATCATGATGAGTTAGTTAAAAGGCTTAAGGGTATTCTAAATATTGATATTAACGACAAACCATTCAAAATGCTTCTAGCCGTAAGAAATAGATTTGAGCATTTTGAGGTAAAAGTATCTATCAGTGAATGTAAAGAAACTATTGCTTCTGCATTAGATGAAATTATAAGCTTCTGGGATAAACACCTAATTGAAAATAGTACGGTTGAACAACAAAAAAAGTTTGGGCAAATAAAATCAATTGCAACTAGTTATGAAGAATATAAACGACAAAGGCTAAAAAAATTCGAGCTAGTAATTAATAAGATTACTGAAAGTGAGAATGGAATTCTTGTTGTATGTCCGTTTTGTGGGTCACTTGGTTTTGTAGTCTTTAAGGATGCTCATAAAGATTGTAAGTGTTTTGTCTGTGATGAAAAAATTTCAAAACTTGATTATTTGAAAAATCAAAGAAAACAAGAGAAGGATAATGAAGACTTTTCATTGTTACCCTTTGAACCATACGATACAAAATGCTCGTCCTGTGGGTCAGAAACAAGAATAAGAGATGAAGTTTCAGATGATGAAACTATGTATTATTGCTTGAACTGTCTTGATACACAAGTCATCTCAAAACAAGAGCAAATAGAAAAAGAGCTTAAGCAAGAGTTTAATGAATGGGTTGAGAGGTTGTATGCTGAACATACAAATGATGAAGCTAGGTCAATATTGGAAAAAAGACTATTTGAATTGGAAGAAAGTAGTATAGAATCAGGTGATGTTAGTAGAGAAGAAGTGGAAAGGGAAAGACAAGTCAGAAAAGAAAAATATCGTATTGCTCTTTTGGAAGAGTTAGAAAAAACAAGAAGTTTTGAAGCGTGATCGCCGATTCTATAGGGTGCGTTAATGGAATCTCAATAATTTCACCATTAAACATCTTTGAGAAAAGCGATCGCACAATTTCCAAACAAATAAATACTTCTATACTCAAACAAGTATGTAATTATTTAACCGCAGATATTACCATTTGCGTGTTTATATTGATCAAATCCTGGCTTATACTTCAATATGAATAAAATGTCGTGTTACTAAAATTGTATGGAAAATCAGAAGATCATAGAATTACAAAATATATTCAGTTCTAGACTGGATACGTTAAGTCATCTGTTAGATTTAGCAGAGAGTCATTTCGCCGATGATGTAGAATCTTTATTACAGCGTCGCATTGCGCCCGATATGTTTCCCTTCAGCACACAAATTGCATTTGTTTGCAATCAACCCCGTAACTTTGCATTGTGGTGTTTAGGACAGCCGACAAACAACTTGAACCCCAATGTTGCATCTCTAGTTGAAGCGCGTGGTCATATTTCAGCGACTAAGGAGTTGTTGGCAAGTATCAATGTTGCTGATTCTAAGTTGTCAGAACTCAATCGCCTCGATCTTGGGCAAGGGCTATACGCAGAATTATCTGGACTTTCCTATGTAGATGATTTTCTCATACCCAATTTTTATTTTCATATAACAACGGCGTACAATATCCTGCGTATGGCAGGAGTACCAATAGGTAAGCGCGATTTTATGATGCATTTAGTACCTTTTTTGAAGCATCAAGGCAATGTATAACAGCTAATAACCCTTCAATTTAAATCATGACCTGTTGGTGGGGATAGATCCATTACTTCGGTAAACCGGGAATATTTCACCTCACTAGTTGGGGGAAACTGTGCGGAAACAGCCATTAAACCGACTTTGATATCTTCAAAGAAAATCACACCACCAATTCGTCCGTCGGCTTGGAATGGTCCATGGAAAAATTGATGTCGGGGAATATGAATGAGGAGAGAATTGGTAATTTTGACGTTTTGACCAAATAGTTGTTGACAGGTTTTTTTGACAACTGCATCAATATATTGATTCTGGACAGGTTTACCCAAGTTGATGAATTTGGGATTATCCCCAAAATGATCCATGTAATATGACCAGATGTTAGACAAATCTTTTTCTTCAGTGAGGATTTGCTTGAGTTCCTGCCATCGTTTGAAATTCATAATATGGGTAGATTGGATTATTCTTTGCTTACTAAAAATTTACCATAGTTATGCGATAGAGAAGCGCGACCTAGGAATCGCTTCCAGTGCGCTGAAGGCATCGCTAATCTAGAATTAGGGAAAAATTAGGTAATACTTGAGAAAACCAAATAACTGTTAGTAGATAAAAATAAATGGACTTATGATATGGCTAACGGTGGTTTTATTGCCTCATTTAAGGAAAATCAAGGGAATAATTGCCCCTATCCTGAGAAATCCTTGCTATATAAGCAATTCCTTAATTTATTTCCATATAACTGCTGTGGGGCCATTGTCCACCTAATAAAGCATAAATTTCGACAGGTTTACCAGAAATTGTAATCCCAATTTCATAAGATTTACCTGTGAAAGCAGCAAAGCGCCGACAAGCCTCATCATAAAAGTGACTACGGCGATAATTTTTATTAGTTAAATCAATTGCAAACAATCCGTAAAAATAGCGAGGAATGCTTTGCATTGTTTCGACAATTTGACCTAAGTTTCTCGCCAATATTGCATTACGAGGAACTTCGTTTCCCCAAGCTGTATCTAATGCCCAAGATGCAGAACTGAGGTGAGAACCGCCACAAATTCCACAAATTCGGGGTGTAACAATTAATCCTGCTTGGGGGTCTTTGCCGCGTAAAATAATTTCAAATCCGCGAAAAAGTTCTGCATGAGTCCAAGCGTTTGTGACATATCCATTATCAATTTCGACACGGACATCTAAATCTCCCTCGACTCTACCAACGGGAGAAATATCTAATGTTTGAATTGGCATAATGATAGGGAATAGGAGTTCAGGAGTTCAGAAGTTCAGAAGTTCAGAAGTTCAGAAGTTCAAGAGGAAGAAGAACAGGAGAATTTTACTTCTCTAATCTCCAGTCCTATTATCTAAACTGTAAAAAAGTCTTCGTCTGCCCATTTTGGTGCTGCGTTTTTAGCAACAACAGTGAGGATTGCATAATCTTTCATGTTGACTCCGGGGGGTATTTCTTTGGGAACACCCATCACAGTTTGAGTTTTAAATACCGTTCCTGGTTTGAGGTCAAAAAATGGAAATTCGGGTTCTGTGCAACCTAAACAGGGCATTCCGGCGCGGGTTTTAGAGGAGACGCGGTTCCAGAGAATACGGTTACAGGAGGAATGAGTCATGGGGCCACGACAACCTAAGTCGTAGAATAAGCAGCCTTTACGTTGACCAAATTCGGCGGTTGTGGCTTTGTAAGCAAAGTGAATGTTACGGGTACAACCTGTTTGGGTAAAGGTGTTGAAGAAAGTTTGGGGACGGTGAAGTTCATCGAGAACTATATCAGAAATGCGACCAGTGGCGATCGCTACTAATATCTGCGTTATCCAATCAGGATGTGCTGGACAACCAGGAATATTAATCACAGGTAAGCCGGCTTGACTGACGAAATCTTTACCTAAAAAACCGCCTTCTTCTCGTTTGAGAAATTGCAGTCCTTTGGAGTCGCTGGGGTTGGGTGACATGGCAGGAATTCCTCCCCAAGTTGCACAGTCTCCCACGGCGACAATAAATTTAGCAGTTTGGGCTAAATCTGTTAACCAATCTTTCATGGGACGGTCTGCAAATCTATTCCATTCACCTGTACCATTTGGTGCATTAACTACACTACCTTCAAATACCAAAATATCCAAAGGAGTTTTACCTAAAACACATTCCCAAAGCAGGGTTTGTAAGTTTGTGCCTAATTCCACTCCCAAAGAAGGATGCCAAAGAATATTAATTCCAAAGTCAGCAATTAAATCACAAACTGTCGGTTCTTCAGCATTGATAAATGACATGGTGTTACCTGAACAAGCACCACCTTGCAGCCAGAGTACATTAGTCATTGGCCATATATTTTTCTATTGTTTACTATGCACAATTCAAGAAAATCAAGAAGTTCTCTATGTACGGTTTTTCCATCCTGATGAACTTCTTTCGTCACGAAACTTGTAGGGTCTGACTTGATTATCAATAGGGATAACTTTCATTTTAGAGATTTTTAAAATAAATTCAATATGCTTAAATAAAAATTTCTTTTTCTGGTAAAATAAAATAGTTGTGATTTTTTCAATTCATTGGATATAACGAACAGATTTTTAGAAAAAATTATGCAATATATTAAATGATTTATAGAGAGAATAGTTGTTGTTTGATGATATAATCAAGAAAAATCTATATAATTAAGTCTATAAAATATCCAATTCATCCCTAATTGGTAAACTAGTGATACCAAAAACTGTTAGGAAAACTTTAAATTAATTAAAACTCATATTAATCTTGGTAATTTCCCTCTAGAATTTTATCAATAGAGTACTTTATAGTGATGAAGATTGATTCGGGTAAATAAGGAAGCATACATTGATATTTTTGGGTAAAAATACTCGTTAATTGAAATTTTAGCTTCTCTGTTTTTCACCTTCTTAATTCGTGAAAATGGTCTGAAATTGGGGAATCTGTTGACTCAAAACCTGCGTAAATCGGCTTAGTTTATAGCCCCGCATCTATGTGTGTGGGCGTTGATGACTCAATTCCCCAACTGGCTAAAGTACGCCGATTATGAACCCTAGTATTACAGATTCAGCCGTCAAAGCGGCTATTATAGCCATTGCTTCGGAATCAGCTACAGAAGAAGAAAAAATTCAAATGCTGATTTCAATGGCGCAAGGCTTCCAAAAAAAGCCGAAAACTGCCCAAGACTTGCGAAATGCAGTGGGTTTATTTTATCGTGCCTATGATATGTGTGGTGACAATTACCCATTACTGAAAGCCCGCGCCCAAGTGGGTATGTCGGGGACTCTACAGATGATTCCTGATACGGGGACTGAACTGCTACAGCAAGCAAAAATAGGCTATGAGGAAGCTTTACCCATTTTACAACAGTTAGCTGCGCCGGTGGAAGTGGCAGAAGTGCAGATGAATTTGGGGTTAGTTTTACAGTCGCTAGTTCCCTATAATTTAGCACGGATAACCGACAGCATCCAAGCTTATCATGAGGCTTTGCGGGTGTTTACGTGGCAAGAATACCCACAAGAATACGCGATTTTATATAACAATATAGCGATCGCATATCTTTCTATGCCAATGGCATCAGAACGGGAATATCTGCGTCAAGGTCTTGCTGTCCAGTCCTTTGAAGTCGCCCTCAAACATATTAACCTCATTGACCACCCCAGGGAATATGCAATGTTGCAAAACAACTTAGGTAATGCTTTGCAATATTTAGTGAGTTCTCATCCTGTAGAAAACAACTTGCGGGCTATTTCCGCTTACAACGAAGCTTTAAAAGTGCGTAATTATCACGATACACCCGTAGAATATGCTAACACAATTTCTAACAAAGCTAACGCTCTCTTCAACTTACCCGACAACCCAGAAAAGCCAGAATTAGGTAATCAGCAAAATCTCTTACAAGCCCAAAGCTATTATCAACAAGCTTGGCAAATATTTACAGAACATCAACAGCTAGAACAAGCAGAAATAATTGCTACAACCCTACAAGAAATAGCATCAGAAATACAAGCCACACTTGTCAAGTAAAAGGATAGCAAACATGACAGACATGATCGACAGTTTACCCCTCAGGGATTTTTTACATAGTTTAAATACAGATATCAATCTGACTACCGCATTCGCTTGGTTAATCATTGCTGTCATCATCTCAATGATTGGTGGTGCTATTGGCGGCATGATTTTAGCTGGTAAAGATTTAGGATATAAATTTGCTGCTACTATTGGCAGTTTATTTGCACCTGCTGGCGTGATTCCCGTCCTCATTTTAGGATTATTAGTGCTGCACTTTTTAGCTAATTATTAGGAGGATTTATGTTAGAACTTAGCTGGTTTTCCATTAAATTATTTTTCAAAGGTAAACTATTACGTGACCCCGTAAATTTTCTAGGTCAAATCATCATTGCTAGTACCATAGGTACACTAATATTAGTCTTATTAGCACAGGCAGAAATTCCTCTATGTATACCTATAACTGTATCTAGCTTAATAACAGGTATAATTACCCCCTTTCTTCTCAAAGACTTCAAAATGAAATAAGTCTTTCCTGTGGGAAATTCAAAATGCCAACTTCAAAACTATCAATCCCTACAGATTTATTTATCTATGGGATTGAATAATATAAGCATTATATAGAAAATGTAAGGATTCAGAATACAGAATGTTTGATATAGGAGGGAACAGGGAACAGAAGAGAAAAATATTCTTCTTCCTTCTTTCCTTCTTTCCTTCTTTCTCCTGACTCCTGAATTCTTACTAGAAAATTTATTTTATTGTTAAATCAGTGATAAAGAATCCTTAATTCTGTGAAATCATTAAATCCGTTAAATCAGTGATAAAAATAACCAATGAATAAACTTGAAGAACTAGTAGAAGACATTAACCGCTTTGAAGCTATTATTGCCGAATGGGATGAAAGCCAAAGATGTGTAGCTGTAGGACTAAAAAGAGCAATTGAAGCCTTACATAAAGCAGCTTTAACAAATTTAATCAAAAGCCTAAAGCAAGATAATATGTCAGGTTTACGCGATGCCGTATCTGATGAAATTGTGTATGCAGTTTTGCTATATCACGAATTAGTAAAACCTCCACTTGCAGAACGAATTCAAACAGCCCTTGCAGAAGTGCGTCCAGGTTTAAAAAGCCATAATGGAGATATCGAATTAGTAGCCATTAAACCACCAGATACAGTTGAAGTTAAATTAATAGGTAGTTGTAGTAGTTGCCCATCTTCAACCTTAACCTTAACCCAAGGAGTGGAACAAGTAATTAAAAAATATTGTCCAGAAATTAATAAAGTAATTGCTGTTCATGGTAGTCCTAATGTAACTGAAACTAATTTCAATAGTCCATTCCCCTTACCTACAGATTCTTATTGGGTGAGAGTTGCAACTGTAGACCAAATCAATAAATCTAGTGTTTTATCAGTTCGTATTGCTAATCAAGATGTAATTTTAAATCGTCAAGGAGAAAATATTACTTGTTATCGTAACTCTTGTAGTCACTTAGGTTATCCTTTAGATAAAGGAAAGGTAGCAAAAGGGATTATTACCTGTTCAGCACATGAATTTCAATATGATTTAAAAACAGGAAAATGTTTAACTACACCTGATATCTCTCTCCATTCATATCCAGTAAAAATTAAAGGTGATAAAGTTTATATCAAAGTACCAAATTCTAACCAAAAATAAATTTTTATTTCTGTATTAAATAACAATACAGTTCAGGGAAGAGAAAAATTGTAGGTTGGGTTAAGCGACAGCGCAACCCAACAATGTCTTGATACTAAACCGTATTGTGTTAAATAATCCTATCATTTTAAAAAATGATTATTAATAATTTCAAATCCCCAATTTCACTCCAAGGTGCAGAAGTAATTTTAGGAAACATCACCACACCAGAACAATTAGTAATTCCTCTTGCACCTACTCCAACAACAATGTTTGGACCCCGTGCAGCTTGTTTATTCTCATCAACTGGTCCCTTATGGGTTTCAGATACAGGACATCACCGTTTATTAGGTTGGCGAAATTTACCCACACAAGATCATCAACCTGCTGACTGGGTAATAGGACAACCAGACTTTTATCATGAAGGACAAAACGCTAAAGGTATACCAGGAAAAGCAACTTTTAGTGTTCCGACAATACTTTGTAAATGTGGTAATGGTTTAGCCGTTGCAGATGCTTGGAACCATCGTATTTTAATTTGGCATAATGTACCAGAAGATAGTAATATTCCCGCAGATTTGGTGTTAGGACAAGCTAACTTTACTGAGAACGAACCAAACCGAGGAAGTCAACAACCTGGGGGTAATACTTTACATTGGCCTTATGGGGTTTTCTATCACCAAGGTCAGCTATTTGTAGCCGATACTGGAAATCGACGTTTATTAATTTGGAATAATTTACCCACAGAAAATGGTCAACCTGCGGATATAGTTTTGGGACAACCAGACATGATATCTCGCAATGAAAATGGAGGTGGTTCTCCCACTGCTTCTAGTATGCGTTGGTGTCATGATATCACCCTTTGGGAAGATAATTTAGTTGTCACTGATGCAGGTAATAACCGGGTGATGATTTGGGAAGGAATACCAATAGAAAATAATGCCCCTTGTGCGGTTGTTTTAGGACAAAAAAACTTCAATTTTGTGGAATTGAATCAAGGGGTATATTTCCCTAGTGGTAGTAGTTTAAGTATGCCCTATGGGGTAGATGTAGCAGGAGATTGGTTAATAGTTGCAGATACGGCTAATTCTCGTTTGCTAGGATGGAAGAAACCAGAATCTATTTTATTATTACATGGTGCGAATGCTGATGTGGTGATTGGACAAGATAGTTTTATCAGTAAAAGCGAAAATCGTAATTTTGGACTTCCCACAAGACAAAGTTTAAATTGGTGTTATGGAATTAAAGTTTGTGGTCAAAATGCAGTAATTTCTGATTCTGGAAATAATCGCGTTTTGATTTGGAGAGTTTAATTATCTCACGCAAAGGCGCAAAGGAAGAAAGATACAAAGGAGGAAAAATGGCATTAGAAGAAATTAGGGTTTGTGGTACTGTGCAAGGTGTCGGTTTTCGTCCTACTGTTTATCGTTTGGCTAAGATTTGTGGGTTAAAGGGTGATGTTTGTAATGATGGGGAAGGTGTTTTAATTCGTGTTTCTGGTAGTGAGGAAGTAATAACGGAATTTGTAGAAAAGCTATATAAAGAATGTCCTCCTTTGGCAAGAATTAATGAGGTCATTAGAAGTCCGTATTTAGGAAAGTTTGATTTTGATGATTTTGTGATTTCTCGCAGTGTTAATAGTGTGGTGAAAACCGAAATTTCTCCTGACGCTGCGACTTGTTTTCAATGTCAAAAAGAGATTTTTGATCCTTTTAGTCGTTATTTTCGTTATCCGTTTACAAACTGTACTCATTGTGGTCCACGTTTGAGTATTATTCGCGCTATTCCTTACGATAGAAATAACACTAGTATGGTGAAGTTTCCGATTTGTGGAGAGTGTGAAAAAGAATATCAAAATGTGGAAAATCGTCGTTTTCATGCCCAACCTATAGCCTGTCATGTTTGTGGACCTCGTGCATGGTTAGAAAGGGCTGACGGGAAACCTATCATTTCTGATATGTTCTCTATGTTAGATGATGTGGATGCTGTTTGCACTTTATTACAAAAGGGTGAAATTGTCGCTATTAAGGGTTTAGGTGGGTTTCATTTAGCTTGTGATGCAACTTTAGAGAATGCAGTTCAAAAACTTAGAAGTCGTAAACAACGTTATCATAAACCTTTTGCTTTAATGGCGAGAGATATTAATATTATTTATGAATATTGCTATATTAATGATTTAGAAAAAGAATTATTAACAAGCCCATCTGCACCTATTGTTTTACTAAATATTAAGGATAATCAAAAGTTACCTTTTTCTATAGCACCAGGACAAAATACTCTTGGTTTTATGTTACCTTATACTCCCTTGCATCATTTAATTCTCCGAAGAATGAAAGTACCAATAGTATTGACTAGCGGGAATATTTCTGATGAACCGCAGTGTATAAGTAATGAAGATGCAAAAGATAAATTATCTAAAATAGCTGATTATTTTATTTTACATAATCGAGACATTGTTAACAGAGTCGATGATTCTGTTGTGAAAGTTATTGATAATAAAATCCAAACCCTAAGACGTGCGAGGGGATATGCACCAGCAGCAATTATTTTACCACCTGGATTTGAAAACGTACCGCCAATTTTAGCAATGGGTAGCGAGTTAAAAAATACCTTTTGCTTATTACGAGCAAATGAAGCCATACTTTCACAGCATTTAGGCGATTTAGAAAACGCTGCTGCTTTTAATGCTTATCAAGAAACATTGAATTTATATTTAAACTTATTTGCACATAAACCAGAAATAATTGCTATTGATAAACATCCAGAATACCTATCTGCAAAATTAGGGAAAGAACTAGCAATAGCTAACCAAATTCCACTTGATCAAATTCAACATCATCATGCCCATGTAGCAGCTTGTATGGCAGAAAATAATATTCCTTTAGACTCCAAACCAGTCTTAGGAATAGCATTTGATGGATTAGGGTATGGTGAAGATGGCACACTTTGGGGGGGAGAATTTTTATTAGCAGACTATCGCCAATTTCAACGCCTAGCTACATTTAAATCAGTGGCAATAATAGGAGGAAAACAGGCAATTTATCAACCTTGGCGTAACACCTATAGCCAATTGATATCAGCATTTACTTGGGAAGAAATAAAACAAAAATATGGGAATTTAGAAATAATAAAATTTATAGAAAATAAAAACCCTAAACTACTTAACCAAATTATAGAAAAAGGTATTAACTCGCCCTTAACATCATCAGTAGGGAGACTATTTGATGGAGTTGCAGCAGCAATAGGTATTTGTCGAGAAGAATCTAGCTATGAAGGACAAGCAGCCATAGAAATGGAAGCAATAGCTGATGTTAACATATTAAACAATGATGAAGAAACTCTAAACTATACCTTTAAATTTGAAAAATCAGATAATATCTATTATATAGATACATCTTCAATATGGCGAGAAATACTCAATGATATAAACCAGCACATCTCCTCATCAGAAATAGCCGCTAAATTTCATAAAAGTTTAGCTATTACAGTGGTAAAAATGGTTAAACAAATTAGACAAAAACATGAATTTTACCAAGTAGCATTAACAGGGGGAGTATTTCAAAATCGAATTTTATTAAAACAGGTAAAAATGCAATTAGAAAAATCAGAAATAAACGTCCTCACTCATAGCATAGTACCTGCAAATGATGGCGGATTATCACTAGGACAAGCTGTTATAGCTGCTGCTAAATACTTAAAACAAGTAACATAAAAACCTCTGTTGTCTCTGCGCCTCTGCGTGAGATAAATCTTCAAAAAAGGAAAATCAAAATGTGTTTAGGAATACCCGGACAAATAACAGAAATAAGCAACCCCGAACATAAACTAGCCATAGTCAATATCGGAGGAGTAAAACGCCAAATAAACATAGCTTGTATAGTTGACGAACAACACCCCCCAGAAGCTTGTATAGGAGACTGGGTATTAGTTCATGTTGGTTTTGCAATGAACAGAATCAACGAACAAGAAGCCGCAGAAACATTAAAACTATTGCAAGAAATAGCTCAATCTTATACTTAAAATCTTCTCTTCCTTTGCGTGAGAAATAAAAATATGAAATATGTAGATGAATTTCGCAATCCAGAAAAAGCCCAAGCCTTACAAAAAGAAATCGAAAAACTCAGTCAAAAAATAGATAAACACATCAAAATAATGGAAGTATGTGGTGGACATACCCATTCTATTTTTAAATATGGAATAGAAGAAATATTACCCGATAACGTTGAACTCATTCACGGGCCTGGCTGTCCAGTCTGCGTTATGCCTAAAGGTAGAATAGATGATGCGATCGCACTTAGCCAAAATCCTCACATTATTTTCACAACCTTTGGCGATGCCATGCGCGTTCCTGGTTCCACCACTAGCCTGCTACAAGCTAAAGCACAGGGTGCCGACATTCGCATGGTGTACTCCCCCCTCGATAGCCTCAAAATCGCCCAAGAAAACCCAAATAAAGAAATAGTCTTCTTTGGTTTAGGCTTTGAAACCACCGCACCAAGTACTGCTTTCACCATTCTCCAAGCAGCAGCCGAAAACATAACTAATTTTAGTATGTTTTCTAATCATGTTCTCGTTATCCCAGCCCTACAAGCATTATTAGATAACCCCGACTTACAACTTGATGGCTTTGTTGGCCCTGGTCATGTCAGTATGGTAATAGGTACTGAACCTTATGAATTTATCTCCCAAAAATATCATAAACCAATCGTCATTTCTGGTTTTGAACCATTAGACATATTCCAATCAATTTGGATGTTATTAAAACAAATAGTAGAAAATCGTTGTCAAGTTGAAAATCAATATAATCGCTTAGTAGAACCAGCTGGAAATAAAAACGCATTACAAGCCATGAATCAGGTTTTTACCGTCCGTGAAACCTTTGAATGGAGAGGCTTAGGAGAAATACCCAATTCCGGTTTAAAAATACGCGAAGAATATGCTCAATTTGATGCCGAAATTAAATTTATAATTCCCAACTTAAAAGTTGCAGATCATAAAGCTTGTCAATGCGGAGAAATTCTCAAAGGAGTTTTAAAACCTTGGCAATGTAAAGTATTCGGAACAGCTTGCACACCCGAAACACCAATTGGAACCTGCATGGTTTCTTCAGAAGGTGCTTGTGCAGCATACTATAAATATGGGCGACTTTCTACCATTGCCAAAAAAACGAAAGTTAGCTTAATTCAAGAACCTCTCCCTGCTTGTAGTGTTCCTCTGGGCTAGATATTTGTAAAATTCGAGGAAAGTTTATATGCCATTTGTTACTGTCCAAATTGGTAAAGGTCACTCGATAGAAAAGAAGCGGAAATTAGTCCAAGCTGTAACTGATGCTTTAGTTTCTGCTTTAGGCACAAAGCCTGAGTGGATAACAGTTCATATTGATGAATTTGAACGAGATAATTGGGCAGTTGGTGGAGTTTTGCATTCAGATAAACACACTGGTAGACACGAAGAAACAGGTAGATAATTTGTAGGGTGCGTTAGCAGTCGCGTGACGCACCAACTACAGCTATATCAATATTCGCGCAATCTCTCTTAGAGACCCCGCAGGGTAGACGCAAAGAAAGAAAAGAATTTATTTTTTAGAAGTAATTAACAAAAAGTTAAAGATGACAATTTATAACAATCAAGAATCGCCAAATCCTCTCTTTGCAAAAATCGAACAAGTCCGCCGTCGTCAAGGTAAAGTAAGAGATACCCATATTAATCTCGCACATGGTAGTGGTGGTAAAGCCATGCGTGATTTAATAGATGATGTATTTGTTAAAAGCTTTGATAATCCCATTCTTTCCCAATTAGAAGACCAAGCTACTTTTAATTTAGCCAATCTTTTACAACATGGAGATAGACTTGCTTTTACTACAGACTCTTATGTTGTAGATCCCTTGTTTTTTCCTGGTTCTGACATAGGAGAATTAGCAATAAATGGTACTATTAATGATTTAGCTGTAAGTGGTGCAAAACCTTTATATCTTACCTGTAGTGTGATTTTAGAAGAAGGTTTACCAGTAGAAACATTGCGTCGTGTTGCTAGGAGTATGCAAGCAGCAGCGCAAAAAGCAGGAGTACAAATTGTCACTGGTGACACCAAAGTTGTCAATCGTGGTTGTGCCGATAAACTATTTATTAACACTGCGGGAATTGGTATTATTCCTACAGGTATTGATATTTCTGCCCGTAATATTCAACCTGGAGATATCGTTATTGTTAACGGTGAAATAGGAAATCATGGCACAGCAATTTTAATTGCTAGAGGAGAATTAGCATTAGATTGTGATATAGAAAGTGACTGTCAAGCATTACATGATTTAGTCGCCACTATTCTCAAGACTTGTCCAAATATTCATGCCATGCGAGATGCAACTAGAGGAGGTTTAGCCACAGTATTAAATGAATTTGCCCTCACCGCAAACGTCGGAATTCGCCTGAATGAAAACTCCATACCCATTAGAGAACAAGTAAATGGAGTGTGTGAAATACTTGGTTTAGATCCCTTATATTTAGCCAATGAAGGAAAACTAGTAATAGTAGCACCCCAAGAAAAAGCAGACGCAATTTTATCAACAATGAAAACTCACCCAGCCGGAAAACAAGCAGCTATAATTGGTGAAATTATCCCCACACCACCAGGAATAGTTCTATTAAAAACCGCCTTTGGTGCAGAAAGAATAGTTGATATGCTAGTAGGCGACCAACTCCCACGAATCTGTTAAAAATCCTCCTCTCTGCGCCCTCTGCGTCTCTGCGTGAAATAAAATCATAAACCTATGCATGAACTAGGAATAACCCAAAACATCATCGCCATAGTTAGAGAAAATGCCCAAGGTAAAAAAGTCCAAAGAGTATTATTAGAAATTGGTCAACTCTCCGCAATTATGCCAGATGCGATTAAATTTTGTTTTGATATTTGCGCTAAAGATACAATAATAGAAGGTGCAATATTAGAAATATTAGAAATGCCAGGCATGGCTAAATGTCGCCAATGTGGTAAAACTTTTTATGTAGATAAACCATTTGGAATTTGTGAATGTGGTAGTCTACAAATAGAGATAATAAATGGTGAAGAATTAAAAATTAAAGAAATTGAAGTGGAGGAATTATGTGTGTAACTTGTGGCTGTTCTGATGATAAAGAAGCAAAAATAACTAATTTAGAACATGAACATCATACCCATACTCTACCAGATGGAACTGTAATAACTCATACACATCACCATGAACAACCTGCAAATATCCATGCCCAGGTTCATAATACAACAATATCTTTAGAACAAGAAATTTTAGGTAAAAATAACTTATTAGCTGCCCAAAATCGCGGTTGGTTTAAAGGTAGAAATATTCTCGCTTTAAATTTAATGAGTTCTCCAGGTGCGGGAAAAACTACTTTATTAACTCGCACTATTAATGATTTAAAAGATAAATTAACTATTAGTGTCATTGAAGGCGACCAAGAAACTACAAATGATGCTGAAAAAATCAAATCAACAGGCTGTAAAGTTGTACAAATCAACACAGGAACAGGCTGTCATTTAGATGCATCAATGATAGAAAGGGGTTTACAACAACTCAATCCACCATTAGACTCTGTGGTGATGATTGAAAATGTCGGAAATTTGGTTTGTCCGGCTTTATTTGATTTAGGAGAACAGGCTAAGGTTGTAATTTTATCGGTGACGGAAGGTGAGGATAAACCAATTAAATATCCCCATATGTTCCGCGCTAGTCAAGTCATGATTCTCACGAAAATTGATTTATTACCATATCTCCAGTTTGATGTACAACGCTGCGTTGAATATGCAAAACAGGTAAATCCACAAATGCAGATTTTCCAGGTTTCCGCTACTACTGGTGTGGGTTTAGATGAGTGGTACGAATTTTTGTTTAATTTCAATCTTTAATGTTCTAATCCTTAATTACCTTAATTAGTAATTGTCCGAAAATTATTAAAAGATGAAAAACCTAGACATTTACTAATTATAGCCAAATAGGAGAAATTGATGTTTGGTTAGGTGAGTATGGAAAAATAGGAATTATGGAATAGGCTTTTCTAGAAATTTCATCAGATCCGCTTCAGGAGATTTATTTCCGATTTGTTGAATAAGTTGGCTAAATAAGGAATTTGATTTGTGGATAAGTATAATGAAGATACAGGTTGTTGTATTCTAACATTGTTGCCACTTTCCTGTTCCCTGCCATATATGAATAATCCTACCAAACCTCGCAAATTACCAACCCAAGCTATAGCTGCTAAGATATTTCACTCTCTGAATATCATTAGTCTCTTCCTCATGCTTACTAGCGGACTACAAATTTATAATGCTAACCCCGTTTTTGGTGGACGTGCAGGTTTACATATTCCACCTCTTTTTACTTTAGGTGCTTGGTTAGCAGGAGGTAGACACTGGCATTTTGCTGCTATGTGGCTATTTTCTCTTAATCTTTTAGGTTATGGAATCTACATTTTTATAACTCGGCGTTGGCGACATCGCTTTGTGGGAGTTAATGACATCAAAGCATTACAAAAAACTCAAAATTCTCAACGTCTCATTTATGCTTGGCATCGTATCGCCTATACCGCTATTATTCCTATATTACTCCTGGCGATATTTACAGGAATTGGGATGTATAAACCTGCTCAATTTCCTTGGATAGTCGATAGTTTTGGCAATTGGCAAGCATTAAGAATTGTTCATTTTGCATCTGTACCATTGGTGGTAATATTTGTAATTATCCATTGGCTTTTAGGACAGAAAGCAGGAGGAGAAAAGCTGACTGAATCTATGTTTTGGTAAATTATATCATTGTAATAAAACCATGAATTTTGATAAAAATAAAGACTTAATTCATCTAATTAAACCTCAATTAACACGGCGAAAATTTTTACAAATTTCAGGTATTTCTAGTATGGGATTGTTTATGGGTGGCTGTGGTACACCTGCATTTGAAGATTTAGTCGGTAAGCTTTCTGAACCTCTGAACCAAAAAGTTGAAGAATTCATTTTTCAACCCCAAAAACTTGTACCAGAATTTTCTGCAAGTCTCATTGAACCAGAAGCTTTAATAATTAATACTTTTCGCAATACACCAATTATTGATCAAGATAAATTTCGTTTAATTATTGATGGTGATGTCAATCATCCCCTCAGCCTCAGTATGGCAGAAATTCAGGCTTTACCTCTCACCTCCATGATTATTCGTCATGTTTGTGTAGAAGGGTGGGCTGCGATCGTACAATGGGGAGGTATACGCTTACGTGATATTATTGCCCTAGCCCAACCCCAGGCAAATGTTAAGTATGCTTTTTTTGAATCAGCAGATGGTTATTATGAAAGTTGGGATATAGCTTCAGCTACACACCCTCAAACTTTGTTAGCTTATCAAAAAAATGGTGAAAAATTGCCTGTAGAAAATGGCGCACCTTTGCGTCTGGCTTCCCCAATTAAACTCGGTTATAAACAGAGTAAATGGGTAACGCGAATTACACTGACTCGCTATTTATCAGCTTTTAAAGGTTACTGGGAAGATCAAGGTTATGAATGGTTTGCAGGATTGTAGATACATGAGGTACAAAGTTTTATCACAAAGCTATACCACACTCCTGACTCCTGTATTCTGCTGTATTTATTAATAGCATTTAATTTGGAAATTTAAATAAACATGAACTTTTTTGATAAATTAAATACGAATATTTCCCAAAATCAAAGCTTACTATTTGTAGGACTTGATCCAAATCCAGAAATGATACCTGCCCGTTATCAATCTTCAGATATTATTGCAGGTTTGACAAATTGGTTACAATTTATAATTGCAGAAACGGCTGAGTTTGTCTGTGCTTATAAACCAACTTTAGGATTTTATGAAGCTTTGGGTGTGCCTGGTTTAGAACTTTTATTCAAAACTTTAGCATCTATCCCTACGCACATTCCTATTATTTTAGATGCTAAACATAGTGATTTAAATACGAGTAGTATTTTTGCTAAAACTGTATTTACAGAATGGCGGGTAGATGCTATTACTCTTAGTCCTTATACTGGACAGGATCATGTCGCACCATTTTTAGTTTATCCTGATCAAGCGGTATTTATTTTGTGTTGTACTTCTAACCCAGGTGCAGCAATTTTACAGCAATTTCCTCATCACAAATCACCCTTTTATTTGCAGGTAGTACAGGAATCAAAAACCTGGGGGACACCAGAACAATTAGGCTTGGAAGTAGGAACCACAGATGCTGATATTCTCAAATCTATTCGGTCAATTGCTCCCGAAAGAATTATTATGGCACGTAGTATTTGGGCTGAGGAAGGTAATCTGAAGAAAATCTTAGCCGCAGGGTTAAATGGTAATGCTGATGGTTTACTAATTCCGGTTCCTCAAGATATGTTGGGTCAAGCTGATTTATCTCAACAAATTCAATTATTACGCACGGAAATTAATCAATTTAGAAGTGAAATTATCCATGATGCTTCTACTTGTGAGGTGTGGTTACCTGATATTTCGGTAAAAGATAAACAGCCACATCAAGATTTGATTTTACAACTTTATGATATTGGCTGCATTATGTTTGGGGAATTTGTTCAGGCTTCAGGCGCGACTTTTCCTTATTACATTGATTTACGGAAAATTATTTCTAATCCTCAAGTTTTTAATCAAGTACTTAGTGCTTATGAAGAAATTTTAAAAAATCTCACTTTTGATAGATTAGCTGGGATTCCTTATGGTTCTTTACCGACAGCAACTGGTTTATCTTTGCGTCTTCATTGTCCGATGATTTTTCCTCGAAAAGAGGTAAAAGCACATGGAACACGTAAGGTTATTGAAGGTAACTTCTATCCTGGTGAAACAGTTGCGGTAGTTGATGATATTCTCATCAGTGGTAAAAGCGTGATGGAAGGTGCAGAAAAGTTAATATCTGCGGGATTAAAGGTTAATGATATTGTTGTATTTATTGACCATGAACAAGGGGTAAAAGATAGGTTAAGCCAAAATGGTTATTGCGCTCATTCTGTTTTAACTATTTCAGAAATTGTCACCACTCTGCACCAAGCAGGAAGAATAAATGATGATCAATTTTTAGCTTTTCAAGAAAGTTAATTAAGAAGGAGTCAATCAATTTTGGATTTTGGATTGACGATTTTGGATTATCCTCTCCTTTAAAAAAGAGGCTTGAAAGCGAAAAACATTTGTATTTTTCTCCATAAATGGAGAGGCTTGAAACCTTATTTTTAGATTTTAGAATTTGAATTCAATCTAAAATCCAAAATCTAAAATCTAAAATTTTTTTCGGTCAAGAGTTAGTAGCCAGGATTCAGAATTAATTAGTGGAGGATTCATACCCACGATTAATTTAAAACCACTAAATCTATGATTTGATAATGGTCTTAAATATGCTATAGGAATTCTATATATGGAATGTCTCTGCATTATTTCTCACTCTTATTTCTAATGAATTTGTCTAACGGGAATCTGAATACAGAAAGTTGTTCCCTCTCCTAGCTGTGATTCGCACCAAATCGATCCTCGATGTCTTTCTACAATAATTTTATAACTAATAGATAGTCCCAAACCTGTTCCTTTACCAATGGGTTTTGTTGTAAAGAAAGGATTGAATATTTGTGATACTACCTTCTCAGTCATACCAGATCCATTATCGGTAATATTTATCCTTACAGATTCAGCATTTTCTATTTCTGTATGAATCAAAATCTGGGGAGTAAAATTTGTCTCTTTTCCATCTTTGATGGTATTATTCTCTAAGCGATAGATAAGAGCATCTATGGCATTATTGAGCAAATTCATAAATACTTGATTGAGTTGTCCTGGATAACATTCAACTAAAGGTAAATCTCCATAATTTTGAATCACTTCAATTGTAGGATGATCTGCATTAGCTTTCAAACGATGTTGCAAAATTACTAGACTGCTTTCAATTCCTTCATGAAGGTTGACAGATTTCATTTCAGCTTCGTCTAACCGAGAGAAATTCCGCAAATTTAGCACTATTTCGGTAATGCGGTCGCTCCCTATTTTCATTGAACTAAATAACTTGGGTAAATCTTCAGATAAAAAAGCTAATTCAATTTTATCAATATGTTCTTGAATTTTAGAATCTGCTTGAGGATATGTTTGCTGAAAAAGCTCTATAAGTTTTAATAAATCATTTGTATAATTCCTAGCATGATTAATATTGCCATCAATAAAGCTGAGTGGATTATTAATTTCATGAGCAATACCTGCTACTAGTTGTCCCAAACTTGACATTTTTTCGGTTTGGATTAATTGAGTTTGGGTAATTTTTAATTCTTGCAATGTTTGCTCTAATTCTGAGGTTCTTTCTGCTACTTTTTGTTCTAAATTAGAATAAACATCATCAAGGGAATCAGCCATGTGATTAAATATTTTTCCCATCATTGCCAGTTCATCACTGCCCTTGTTCTCAATCCTGACCGTAACTCCAGGATTTAAAGCAGCTTGACTCATCACTTGAGAAACTTGAGAAATTCTTTTGCCTACTAATTTATCAAATAAAAAATATATGAGACTGATAAGTACAATGGTTAAACCTATAAATATACCTAAAACAGCCTGAAGCATGGAAGCTTGATTAGTGCGTAAATCTTTAGTAGGAACATAAATCATTAGCGCACTGATGATATCGCCAACAGGCCAATTAAAACCGTTTCTTGTACCATATTCATCCAGAATGGCTTGAGGTGCATTTTCTGGTCTGCCATGACATTCTAAGCAGCTGGTTTCCATTTTAATTGGTTGTGCTACATAAAAGAATTCTTGATTTTCATTGTTTGTATATCCAGTTTTTTCGTTGATATTTTGATGTTCTTGAAAGTAATTAATAATATCTATCTCAAATTTATCTGCTTTATCAGCAAGATTCATGGGATTTAAAGCAGGTTGTTTATAAATATATTCAGGTAGTTGTTCATTAAATAGTTCAAAAATAGCACGAGTGGCAAAAGCATTAGATTTGGCTTCAAGAATCATTTCTGGTGTATGCTTTTCTACAGCTGGTGCTAGTTGTTTGATGACATAATTTCGACTGGCTTGCCCAAAATTTAATACTAATTCACTGCGAATTCGGGCTTCTTGCTTAAAAGCCATTGCTTGGAGTCTGTTTAAGTTCCAGACCCCAACTCCCATGACAATTATTAATGATATAATTACTGCTACTGTGAACTTAAATTTAATGGAAATTTTTAGCTGAGATTGTTTAATAGGTGTAAACACCTGAGTTGGCATTTCTTCAACTTTTTTGTATCGCATTTTTTCACAAAAATAAATATAGCTATTCCTAATTATTTGTGAAAATATTAATGATTATTTTAGATGAGTGTTGCCTATCATACTAAAGTTTTCGCCAATCAAGTAGGAATGCTACCGTTACCTAGTAATACAACGGTAACATATCAATTAATGTAGATAGCAGATTCAGATAAACTGACAATTCCTGACCATTGCACCTTTTTTTCTTTTTCCCGACGGTAAGAAAAGAAATGTTCTGGAGTTTGATAGGTACAATAGGGAGCGATCGCAATTTGTTCTCCACTAATACCCAATTGCTCCAACTGTAAAGCATTAATTCGACGCACATCTAAACGCACCTTGCCTGGTTCTGGATCTGCAAATAAAGGTGAATCAGGTAAATCGTGTAAAACAGCAACTATGTTTTGCTGATCATTATGTGGTAAAATGGTGCTTCCAATTTCCGCAGCCACTTCCACGGAAACTTGGTAGACTTCGCCGGCAATCGCTGGCCCCATCGCAATTCGCAAATCAGCTAATTCACTGCCTTGGGATTGCATACGAGCGATCGCTTGGGGGACAATCTTCGCAGCTGTACCCCGCCAACCAGCGTGTAAAGCCGCTACCTGTCCGATTTTAATATCCCCAATCAACACAGGTGTACAATCAGCACTCGCTACCCAAATTGCTTGTAAAGCTTGCTCACTAATTAAACCATCTGCCAAAGCCAGATCATCACTATTTTGTAACTGTTCATCTACCTCTTGAGGGGTTAAAACAGTATTGCCATGTACCTGTTGTAAACGATAAGCTAAAGCCTGCGGTTGCAGTACTTTTGTTAACTCATGTGGCGGACGAGGCCAAAACTGCTGGGTAAAAAAACCGTGAGGCCAAGGTTCTAACAAATTACAAGTGAGGTAAGGTAGACCTTCCCAATTGTGCCAGTGCCAAGTGTGCATCTTCAACCTCACCTAAACAAAAAATTAAAAACTGCCAATCAATGCTAACGTGAACAACGGGATTTATGGGAACAGCTGTGGAATTTAATCAGCAACTTCTGGTAAATACTCTGAAAGCAGAGCGAGAACATTCATATTTACCATTTTCTCTACATATTTTTGACAGCTTAACCTCAACTAATCAAACTGCGTGGAACCTGCTCAAGCAAGGAGCAAAACCAGGATGTGTAGTTATAGCCACTCAACAAACCGCTGGTAAGGGACAATGGGGAAGACAGTGGCTATCTCCTTCTGGCGGTCTATATCTCTCGGTTGCCATTACTCCTAAACTAGAAGCTACTGAAAGCTACCAATTAACTTTGGCTACCGCCTGGGGAATTGCAGCCCAATTACAAAAGTGTGATGTGAGAGTGGGGATAAAATGGCCGAATGATTTAGTATTAGATGGTCGCAAACTAGGCGGCATTTTAACGGAGACAAAAATCCACAAAGGACAAATTACCCAAGCTGTAATTGGTGTTGGCATTAACTGGGCTAACCCAGTACCCCAAACCGGCATCAATTTAGAATTGTGGCAAGGTTCCCAGAATTTTCGACCCATTCCTTCTCTAGAAATTCTCGCCTCCACAGTTTTACTGGGAATAGAATCCGGTCTAGAGTGTCTTACCATCGAAGGAATAAACATACTTTTGTCTCGTTATGTTGATTTACTTACAAACATGGGTGATGAAGTCTATGTGAATAATCTTTTAGGCACTGTAGTAGGGGTAACACCCCAAGGAAATCTCCGCTTAAAAATGGCTGGATATAATACGCAGGAACTGATAACACCAGAAATTTCTGTCGAACCCGGTACAATTAGCTTGGGTTATTGCAAAACTTCTGTTTAACTTTTTTAGACTTAAATTACACACAACTGAGAGAACAAATGACGCAGCGCCATAAATCTGCCCATAACCGCTTGGATTATTTGCGGACTCAAGGTTTAACAAAACGACGCTTTGCGTCTAAATTATCAGCACGGAGTCTCTGTTTTTTAAGCAGCGTTAGCCTCCTTAGTAGTGGCTTCGTTCTTGCCCAAACAGAAACATCAGTAGATAACATTGTTCCAACTATTGAAAGTTCTCAACCAATCGCAGTTGCAGAACCCGTAAAAAAAGATACTCCTGTGTCAGAAGTGCGTTCACAACCCGATTTTGCAGAACGCCGAGTTAGACTCAGAAAAAAACTCACCCAGGAAAATGTTTCCCAACCAACAAAGCCAGTCAGAATTGCTCAACCTAAAGTAGAGAATTCTGAACCGGCAGTCATCATTAGAACTTCTAAACCCAAAGTTGAAAATTCTGAACCGAGAGTCACCGTTAGAACCTCTAAACCCAAAGTTGAAAGTTCTGAACCGAGAGTCAACGTTAGAACTTCTCAACCCAAAGTTGAAAGGTCACAGGCTGAAAAACCTCAGATTCCTGCCAACTCAAACTCAGCACCTGAAAAAGCCGCAGAAGTTGCTAAACCAGCAAATAACGGCACAACGGCGAGAAAAAACAA
Organism: Anabaena sp. WFMT; assembly: GCF_051781005.1. NCBI lineage: Bacteria > Bacillati > Cyanobacteriota > Cyanophyceae > Nostocales > Nostocaceae > Anabaena > Anabaena sp. WFMT. Next base: position 217,463 of record NZ_JBPWOA010000032.1, read on the forward strand.
GGATTACAATAACTCCTACATTGATCCTACAGATTACAACGGTACTGCAACTGGTAACTATGAAGCACCCAGTTCTGTAGTCGTTACAGAACGAGCTGGTGGCTGTCGAGCCGTTTTTTCAGAGAGAGAAATTGCTGCTGGTGCTTGCGGCAAAAAAGCAACTGACACTCCCCGCGTAGCTGATTCCCCTAAAAAATCAGCACCCAATTGGATCAAAAAAAGTGAAACCGCTAGTTTAGAAAAAGCGCCTACCGTCCAGCGAGTAGCCACTGAGTCTAGCCAAAAAACCCAGAGTGTAGTTGAGACTGTTGCTAGTGCTGTGAATAATAAAAATTGGGTGACTCCCAAAAGTAGTAATAGCACTCAGACAAAGACTGCATATCGTCCTAATCGGTTTATTCCTCAGCCCAGTGAATTTAGTAGTACTACAACCGTAAGTGCTACTCCTATAGCTCCCAGTTTTGGGACTTTACCCGCACCAATGGCTGAAGGTAAGGTTGCACCCCGCCCCAGTACTGTCTCTTATGACTTTGCACTGGCATCGGTTTTACCACAGGTTTCTTACAATAGTACCCTTGCCTATCGTGGCGGTTCAGGAGTGATGTTCCCCTTGTCTGTTGCTGCGCCTATTACTTCTTTGTTTGGCTGGCGCGTTCATCCAATTACAGGGGATAGACGTTTCCACGCTGGTACAGACATAGGTGCGCCTACAGGAACACCAATTTTAGCAGCTGCGAAAGGTCAAGTTGAGACTGCTAATTGGATGGGTGGTTATGGTTTAGCAGTAACCATTAATCACAGTTCTGCTCAACAAAGTCTCTACGCCCATATGTCAGAAATCTTGGTTACTCCCGGTCAATGGGTAGAACCAGGAACTGTCATTGGCCGGGTTGGTAGCACGGGCAACTCTACAGGCCCCCACCTGCACTTTGAAGTCCGCCACATGACCCAAAATGGTTGGGTTGCTGTTGACCCAGGTGTAAAACTACAAGCCGGTCTCAACAACTTGCTGCAAAACACACGGACAGCGCAAGTTCCTCAATAGGAGGCAGGCTTGCCCTGAGCGTAGTCGAAGGGGAGCAGGGAGCAGGGAGCAGGGAGCAGGGGAAAATAAACTTCTGAACTTCTGAACTCCTGACTCCTGACTCCTGACTCCTGACTCCTGACTCCTATAAATACCCGTGTTCTGCTAAAAATGCAGGTGTAACATCCTCTTGATGGTGTTTTTGACCCGGAGAGAGGAATTTTTCAACGTATTTACCGAGAATATCTCCTTCCAGATTCACATAACTGCCAGGAACTAAATAGTTGAGATTAGTTTCGGCATAGGTTACAGGAATCACTGCTACTGTAAATTGGGAGTGTTGGGGTTCATAAGCAGCTATGGTGAGGCTGATGCCATTAACAGCGATGCTACCTTTGGGGACGATATAGCGATCGCACTCAGCTGATGCCGCAAAGGTCATTTCCCAAGAACTAGCTGTTTGTTCTGCCGAGATTAATTCACCAATCCCGTCTACATGACCCATTACGAAATGACCGCCGACTTTACCCCCCACTCGCAGCGACGTTTCTATGTTGACATATCTGGCTTGGGTTTCTTCTCTACCTAAAGTTGTGCGGCCTAGGGTTTCTGGTGAAGCAGTGGCAATAAAGCCGTCTTTTAAAATTTCTTCGACTGTCAGACATATGCCATCTACCGCTACACTATCGCCATAAGTCAAATCAGCCAAAATTGTATCTGACTTGCTGACAAAAGTAATCTGCCAAAAATCGTTCTCTAAGGGTTTGATTTTACCTAATCCTTGAATTAATCCTGTAAACACGGTTTTTCTGCCAAACTAATTCTATTTATTGCTTAATTTTGGCGGAAATTAACTAATAATTCTGCCAAAAAATGTAAAAACTTTGAATATAATTTCTGGCATCTTTTTTTGGTAGATGAACATTAACACATTCACATCAATCTCAAGGCATACTTGGGTAAGAAGATTATTCTTTTGGGAGAGCAATTTGGCTTACTCTGGTGTTCACTACAAGTTCGGAGTTTAATAGAAGCAATTATAGAGAAGAAAAGCCCTATGTTTACTTCGGTTTCAGAAAAACCCAATCAAGGGTATTATTTTCCACATAGCACTCAAGCACTTAAAGAATTTTTGAGGGTTAGCCAATGATTGAAATGAAAGTCGCTGGTATAGCATTAGATGCCATAACCCGCAGCCCGATTGTATTACTGAAAGATGGCTCAGATCGTCGGGCTTTACCAATTTATATAGGTCAAGAACAGGCCAGGGCTATTATGGGTGCTATGGAGCATCAAAAACCACCTAGACCTCTAACCCATGACCTAATTGTGAATATTTTGGAAGTCTGGAATATGACCTTAGAAAAGGTGATTATTCATTCTTTGCAAAAGGATACATTTTACGCTGCTTTGATTGTGCAGCAAGGTGAGGTCAAAAAAGAAATTGATGCTCGTCCTAGTGATGCGATCGCAATTGCCCTCCGTACAAATACTCCTATCTGGGTTATGGAAGAGGTAGTAGCTGATGCTTCTATCCCCGTTGATCGAGATGCTGATGAAGCTGAACAGCAAGCTTTCCGCGAATTCATTTCCAATCTTCGTCCTGAAGATTTGATTAAACGATTTGATAATAGTGACAGTTAATAAATAGTTAGGGGAATGGGAACTAGGAAAAAATAATCAACTTTTACCTCTTGTCTATTCCCTGTTCCCTCTTCCTTATTCCCCCAATTTATGCAATATCGACGCTTTGGTAAAACTAATTTACACATCTCGGTTTTTTCTTTGGGAACAATGCGTTATTTGGATAACGTCGAAAATGCTCAAAAAACCATTGAAAAAGCTTTATTTTTGGGAATTAATCACATTGAAACAGCCAGAGGTTACGGTAAAAGTGAGGAGTATTTAGGTGCAGCAATCAAAGCTGGTTTATCAGTACCCAGAAACCAACTATATATCACTACTAAAATTCCCCCCACTCCCGACGCTAATACCATGCGTCAGTATATTGATGAATCATTACAACGCTTGAATTTAGATTATCTTGATTGTTTGGGTATTCACGGTTTAAATACCCAAGAACATCTAGAATGGGTACAAGCGAAAAATGGCTGTATGCAAGCTGTAAAAGCAGCTATAAATGATGGCAGAGTTAAACACGTTGGTTTTTCTACTCACGCTTCATTAGATATAATTCTGGCAGCAATTAATACAGGTTTGTTTGAATTTATTAATTTACATTATTATTATTTTTTCCAACGCAACGCTTCAGCTATTGATTTAGCTACAAAAAAAGATATGGGTATTTTTATTATTTCTCCAGCGGATAAAGGAGGAAGACTTTATACACCACCCTCAACTTTAAAAGAACTTTGTCAGCCATTTACACCTTTAGAATTAAACTATAGATTTTTGTTGAGTGACAACCGCATTACAACCTTGAGTTTAGGTGCGGCAACTCCAGAAGAATTAATTACACCTTTAAAATTTGCTGATCATGTTAGTGAGTTAACATCAGCAGAAATTAATGTTTTTGAAAAATTAGAAACTCAACAAAGAATGGTTTTAAATACTGATAAATGTAGTCAGTGTTATGCTTGTTTACCTTGTCCAGAAAATATCAATATTCCTGAAATTCTCAGATTGAGAAATTTAGCAGTAGCTTATGATATGAACGATTATGGAAAATATCGTTATGGAATGTTTGAAAATGCCGGTCATTGGTTTCCAGGAATGAAGGGTAATCGTTGTACAGAATGTGGTGATTGTTTGCCTAAATGTCCTGAAAATTTAGATATTCCAGCTTTGTTAGCAGATACCCATGAGAGATTAAATGGAAAAGCAGGGAGAAGATTGTGGGGTTAATATAGCGATCGCACGAAACAAAAATCTTGATCGGAATCGAAAGCTGCCCATTTTTCGGTAGGATAACTCCCAGTTCGATCAACTGAAAACCTACGTCATGACTACTTCCTCAGTTCCTCTTAATTGGTCTATTCTGCTGCAACAACTATTAGACCGGCAATCATTATCCCGTACTCAAGCAGCAGAGTTGATGCAAGGATGGATAAATGAAGCGATTCCTCCAGAGTTATCAGGAGCAATTTTAACAGCATTGCACTTCAAAGGCGTTTCTGCTGAAGAATTAACAGGAATGGCTGAAGTATTAAAATCTCTGTCTGCTGTACCGACAAACAAGGGCGGGGATACCCCGCCCCTACGGCTGATTGATACCTGTGGGACTGGTGGAGATGGGGCATCAACTTTTAATATTTCTACAGCGGTGGCTTTTGTGGCTGCTGCTGCTGGTGTACCCGTTGCTAAACACGGTAGTCGTTCTGCATCTAGTTTGACGGGAAGTGCTGACGTTTTAGAAGCATTGGGAGTTAATTTGAATGCTACTAGTGACAAGGTGCAAGCAGCAGTAAAAGAGGTGGGAATTACCTTTTTATTTGCCCCTGGTTGGCATCCAGCAATGAAAGCAGTTGCACCGTTGCGGAGAAGTTTGAAGGTGCGGACTGTGTTTAATTTACTTGGCCCTTTGGTAAATCCCTTGCGTCCTACTGGCCAGGTGATTGGGGTGTTTGATTCCCAACTGATAGAAACGATCGCTCAAGCATTAAACCAATTGGGAACACAGAAGGCAATTGTACTGCATGGACGAGAAAAATTAGATGAAGCGGGGTTAGGGGATATTACTGATTTGGCAGTATTATCAGATGGTGAAGTACAGTTAACGACTGTTAATCCCCAAGAAATAGGTATCACACCTGCGCCAATAGCAGCCTTGAAGGGTGGAGATGTCCAAGAGAATGCTCAAATTCTCAAGGACGTGTTGCAAGGAAAGGGAACTCAAGCACAACAGGATGCAGTGGCGTTAAATGCTTCCTTAGCTCTACAAGTGGCTGGTGCAGTTCCGCTGTTGAACCATGCTCAAGGTGTGAGTTTAGCTAGGGAAATTTTACAAAGCGGTAGCCCCTGGAAAAAGTTGGCACAGTTAGTTGAATTCCTGCGCGATTAATTTCTGAGTGTTGTTGGGGACGGAATTCGACAACATTGCGTTTGATAGTAACGTCGTAGTTGCCAAAAAAGTCATGTCCTAGCAGTCCTGTTTCTAGTTCTACACCAGCGATCGCAACTGGAACTTTATTCACCATTACCCCCCCAACTTCCATCGAATCCAGATAGCCAACCGGAAATTCCACAGATTTGGAACTGACGGTATTAGCCCTAGCTTTCCCCACTGGTACTACACCCAAAGCGTTTGCTACCTGTTGAGTAATCACAGTCCCACTTGCCCCTGTATCTACGATCATCTCAAATCGCTGTCTACCATTAAAGGTAACTTCTACAATGGGCGTGCCACCAAGTCGCCGCTTAATAGGTGCTACAAACACCTCGTTATTTTGGGCGAGGAGTTCCGATGAAGGGAAAATCGGCTGGGGTGGTGGTAGTGGTTGCACTTGTCTAGAGGGGAAGGGAGTTGTGTAACGTTGTACTTTTGGTTTTGGTTGGGGAACAACAACAACTACCTTTTGCCTGGGTATAACTGGAGATGCGACGCTGTTAGGATTGGCTTTCTGTCTGGCTAATTGAACTTGACGTTGATATTCGGCAATTTGTCTTTGCGCGAAGGGAAAATTGGGGCTGTCTTTTCGTACCTGTTTCAAAAGAGCGATCGCATCCTGAAACTGACTTGCCACCAAATTCCAATCATCTGAAGATTGAGCAGATTTACTAATATTCAACCCTCCCGTAGCCTTATCTAGCGCCAATTCTAAAGCACTTGGTGCAGTCACTGACTCTTCTGTTTGCTGTGGTTTTGGGCTGGCTGGCAGCAGCATTGGCTTCCTGGTAGGCGGCTGTACAGCTGCCAAATTACCAATAGGCACAGATTGCTTATCACCATCGGTCGTCGTTATCTGTTTGTTTTCACTACAGGCAACAGTCACAACAGCTAGACTACCGGAGAGAAAAATTAGGGCTGCGCGGGATAAAAAAGACTCAAGCATAATGACTTTCAGGTTAACCGCCCTGGCTCTCTCCAAGTGTACCCCTCCCAAAGAAAAAGATGCCCTAGCTTGAATTATTTAATTTTTAATTAATTTCGGTAATCACCTGCACAAACATCTCTAATTTGTAGGTAATTTATTTTTTGGTGTTCCCTTGATACTGTCAAGTTTAAAAACCTAAAATCCTAAATTTCACGGTTTTTGTCAATGATCATCAATTATTGACTAATGACCATTGACTAATGACTAAGTAACTAATACTTAACTTGCTACTGCTTCAACAGCAACCACTGGATAAACACTCACTTTTTTCCGGGTTTTGCCCTTTCTTTCAAAGGTAACTACACCATCAACTAAAGCAAATAGAGTATCATCGTTGCCGATACCGACATTATTCCCAGGGTGAATTTTAGTACCACGCTGACGGATCAGAATATTGCCCGCACGTACAACTTGACCACCAAAGCGTTTTACGCCCAGACGTTGAGCATTAGAATCGCGACCGTTACGCGTACTACCCGTTCCTTTCTTATGAGCCATAATGTCCTCTTAATTTATTTACTTCTGTTTATTATTCAGCAGCAACAGCTTCTTCAGCAGGAGCGCTGTCCACAATATTGGGAGTTTCCGCAGTGGTTGGTGCTTCTTCATACACCAAAACCGCACCGTTGAGATTAATGGAGTTAATCAAAAGTCTGGTGATTTCCTGGCGATGTCCGCGTTTTTTGCGGGTTTTCTTCTTCGGCTTCATTTTATAGACCAGGACTTTACGACCTCTAAAGTGCCGCATTACCGTCCCCTCTACAGTTGCACCTGCCACTAGTGGCTGCCCAATAGAGACTTCTCCTTCGTGCTGCACCAGTAATACTGCGTCTATTGTAACTTTTTCATCTGGTTCGATACTAAGCAGTTCAATATCGTAAAATCGACCCGCTTCGACTTTAATCTGTTTGCCGCCAGTTTCAATAATTGCGTAAGTCATCGAGTTGTCCTTGAAGTTGCCGTACAGGTAGCTGGCTTTTATCTCCTGTAGAGACAATATTTTGTAGCTTTTTATCGCTTTCGCCAGCTTTTTAAGAATGTCTACCTGATCCGAGCAGGAATTAGACAGACAATCTAAAACTGTACTGTAATCAATGCCATTAAGTCAAGCAAATTAATAATAAGAAATTTTGTCTGCAAAATTTGACCTCATCACCGGAATCGTGAAGTTTGCTTGTGTAGTTAACACAGACACAGACAGAAAAAACATTTTACACATCTGAGCAGCCGCTAGAATTGCTCAGATTTTTTTTAACTTCTATTATAGAATATGGTTCGGTTAAGATAAACCGTAGAGGCACTATATCAATATGTGAAAATACAATCTTAGAGAACTCCACAAAGTAAATTATCCTATTTTACTGAATCAAAACGACTTTTTTCTCCCCCCCTTCGACTTCGCTCAGGGGGCAGGCCTGCTTTCCAAACAATGGGATACTTTTTATTTGGAAGTCTCTTAATGGATGCCTTGTCGCAACTTACCCATGAGGTTTATGAAAAGAATAGAAGTTGAACAAAGAACTATTTTTGTAGGTTTAGCTGGTAGTCACGGCTATGGCTTAAATCGTCCTGATTCAGATTATGACTATCGAGGAGTATTTATTGCCCCTAAGCGTTACTATTTAGGATTTGATAGTATAGAACAAAAAGATACTGGTTGGGATGAACCAGGGATTTTTCCGTTTATAGATGGCAATCAAGATACAGTAATTTATGAACTCAGAAAAGTTTTACATTTACTCGCAGGAGCAAATCCCAATGTTTTAGAATTGCTCTGGTTGCCTACCTATCCTATGATCACAAAAATTGGTGAGCATTTAATAAACAACAGGCAAATATTTTTAAGTAAAAAAGTTAAACATACTTATTCTGGTTATGCTTTTGCCCAAATTAAAAAAATGGAAACCCATCGCAAGTGGTTGTTAAATCCACCAGCCAAAAAACCCATCCCTTCTGATTTTGGCATAGAAGATGAAGCCCCACTAAGCAAAGATGAGCTAAATGCTTTTTTGGAATATCTTTATATCTTAATTAGAGGAAAAATTGAATTTCTAGAAGAATCTGAACAATTATATAAATTACTGACAGCAGATGTTGATTTTAAAGGTTTATTGAAACAATATACCTTAGCAGATGAAGCTTTAGAATATACACAAAATCTAACCAATAGCCGCAAAGACTTTATTCGGCTGCTGCAAAAAAGTCAAAGTTATCAAATCGCCTTAAGAGAATGGAAAGCTTATCTATCTTGGCAGGAAAATAGAAATCCGGCTAGGGCAGAAATGGAAAAAAATTCTGGTTATGACTTAAAACATGGGATGCACTGCATTCGATTACTACGTAGTGGTTTGGAAATATTACAGCAAGGAGAAGTAATTGTAGATAGAAAAATAGCTGGTGATGTTGATGATTTAAAAGCTATTCTCAGAGGAGAATATACCTATGATCAATTAATGAAAATGGCCGAGCATTTAGTTGCTCAAATGGATATTTTTTATGAACAGTCAACTCTACCTCATAAACCTGATTTAGAGCAAATTAATGGTTTGTGTATGGAATTAGTTGAAATGCAAGGTTGGCAATAAAGCAACTCTTGATCCTCTCCGCGTCTCTGCGCCTCTGCGTGATAAAAATCATCCTGCATTTATGCAACGCCAACTTGCAATCTGCTGTATGTGTTCATTCATCATTGAGGATTGCTATAGTGAAAAAATCTGCAATTAGCTCTTAACTATTGCCAATAATAATTTAAAATAAGAGTTTGTTCATATCTTGAAATATCTGCAATGAAAGAGTCATATTTTATCCGAAATATAAGATTAATTCGCCAAAAAACGGCAGAATACTGGCGTTTATTTAATCGCTGGTTTTTCAATACTCCAGAAAGAGCTATCTTAGAAGCTTATCAAGCTGCTCAAGCGATTCAAAATATTGAAATTGACCAGTTTAATGGCAAAAAAATTTCTCCCGAATCAGGGAATTATACTGAAAATGTGATGGCTTTCTGGCAAGGAAATCTGAATAGAAATTTAGCTATTATTAAAGTGAGATTAGCAGAATTTCAATTAGGACTTAAATTAGTTAATACTACAAATGCAGATTTATTAGAAAAGCTTAAGTTTATTGATGAAGTCATATCTAAATATATTGCATCAAATGAAATAAATCCACCAGCACTACAAATTAATCTTCAAGCGGTTAAAAACGATGCAAATTCATCTGATATAGATATTATTAAAGCACCATTCATCACTGAGAAGACTGGTGTATTGCCGAGATCAATTGGTAGAACAGTTAGTAAAATAACTAACGAATTTACACCAAAAGCAGAAGAAGAATTTGTCAGAAACTATCGGATTTCTAGAAATAGGACAAGAAGATCAATCAAATTTTTATTAATGCTGATTATAGTACCGCTATTAACTCATCATTTTTCTAAGCAACTATTAGTAATTCCTTTAGTAGAACACTTTAGAGGTGAAAATACGGTGCAAATTTTTATGAATTCGGAAATGGAGGAAAAAGCACTCCATGAATTAAATAATTTTGGAAAATTATTGAAATTTAAAAATCTATTACAACAAGCACCAGAAATTTCATCCGAAAAAATTGCAGCACAGGTTAAAACTAAAGCCTTGGCGGTAGCAGAAGAGTTTCGTAATCAAAGCAGCAGTGCTATTAGTAATGTCTTTGCTGATTTAATATCACTAATTTCCTTTGCTATAGTTGTTGCTTTCAATAAAAAAAATATTATTTTTGTTCAGTCTTTTATAGATGAAATTGTCTACGGGTTAAGCGACAGCGCTAAGGCTTTTTTGATTATTTTGCTTACAGATATGTTCGTTGGTTTTCACTCACCACATGGGTGGGAAATCCTTTTGGAAGGAATAGCTAAACATTTAGGTTTATCAGCAACTAGAAGCGGAATTTTTCTATTTATTGCTACATTTCCAGTAATTTTAAATACTATATTTAAATACTGGATATTCCGTTATCTCAGTCGCTTATCTCCTTCAGCATTAGCTACATTGAAAGACATGGATGAATGATATAGTAGGATCGTATTGCAATAAGCCTTCATTTACCTGCAATCGTCTGTATTATTCTGATAGACGTGTCATTTCAAATAATTGTTGGGCGTTTTTGCCTAAAAAACCATCAAATAATTGATAATTTCCGGGTGTAACTTCCACCTGATAACGTTGAGCGATTTCATAATAAGCATAAGTCCAAGGTATGTGAATTTCTGCACGATTTTGATCATCTATTACTGTGACTAACTCTGTTACTGCTTGGGTTGCTGTTTGTCGTAAACCAGAAGCAATATTACCTTCTATTTCTGCTTTCATGGGTACACCCAAGTTAGTTAAACCAATAGCAGTACTATCTATATCTGGATATGTGGCTGTGTTTTGGTGGTTGACGTATCCTGTAAAGTGGTTAACTGCGTAACCATGTAAGAGAACCCAAGCACCATATTGTGTTACTTGATTTACTTTTTCTATCACAGAACGGTGAGGTGGTTGCCAAGGACGGGTAAAAACTTGCGGAAGTTGGTTAATTTCTAAGTCGTCAATTTTAGGAAAATGGGGAGATTGATTAACTGTTTGTTGAATAAGTTGAGCAATATTATCAGGTAGTTCATCAACTATTAATTCGCTGATAAATAATTTAGGTAAGTTAAATTTTTCTTGTTGTGGGTGAGAATAATAACGTGCATAAAGATGGGTTTGAGGAAAACTATATTCACCAGATGAGATATAACCTAAACTGGTAAAAAATTTTCCTAAATAATCAATTCCTAAGTTTATTTTACCTTGGTTATTATCGACAACTAAACGCAAAGACCGAAAAGCAATATGATCATTAGCAACAATTCCACCTGCATTGGTAATCATTTGTTGATAAATGCGGGCATAGCTGACTCTAGAACTATATTCTTGCCAAAGTATTGAGAACATCTGAGCAATAAATTCAGATTTCATATTTTTCTAGGTGTGAGATTTTTTCTAAATACAAAAAGCCCAAAATTTAATTTACAGAGAACTTAAGATTTCTGAAATAATTGCTAATGCTGCTTGAATTTGGTGATTATCTATGACTAAAGGTGGACAAAAACGAATTGCTGCTTTACCGCAACCTAGCAATAATAAACCTCTTAAAAATGCTTCTTGAATAATATGATCACGTAGTTGGGGATGATAATTACCTTCTTTATCCCATAAGTCTACAGCCACCATTAAACCTTTACCTCGTGGTGGGGAAACTGTGGGAAATTTTTCATGTAATTGAGTTAAACCTGCTTGTAATAGTTCTCCCATTTGGGTAGCATTTGCTATTAAACCATTTTCTAATAATTGCAAAGTTGCAATACCGGCAGCACAAGCGACAGGATTACCGCCAAATGTGGTAGCGTGGGAACCAGGAGGCCAGGTCATGAACTCAGGTCGGGAAAGAATTGCACCTAAAGGTAAACCACTGGCGATACCTTTGGCGGTGGTGATAATATCAGGCATAACGCCCCAATGTTCAATAGCAAATAAGCGACCAGTGCGCCCCATACCTGATTGCACTTCATCGACTATCATTAAGATGCCATAGCGATCGCACATTTCCCTAATTCTGAGCAAAAAATCATCCTCTGGAACTATATAACCCCCCTCCCCCTGAATAGCTTCTACCACTATTGCAGCTACTTCCTGGGGTGGTAGCATAGACCCAAATAACTGTTTCTCTAGATAATCTAAACTGGCATGAGTCCCATAGGGAATATGAGTAACCCCTGGAACTAAAGGGCCAAATTGCGCCCGTTGCACAGCTTTAGAAGCAGTAAGAGACATTGCGCCATAGGTGCGTCCGTGAAATGCACCCAAAAAGGCAATAATTAGGGGACGTTTGGTGTAATATCGAGCTAGTTTAATAGCTCCTTCATTTGACTCCGCCCCTGAATTGGTAAAAAACACCTTTGCACCTTGGGGAAAAGGAGCGCGACTAGCTAATTTTTCCGCTAATTCTACCATCGGTTCATAATAAAAATCAGTCCCCGACATATGCAACAACTGTGCCGCTTGGACTTGAATTGCCTTGACAACATCTGGGTGAGCGTGTCCAGTAGCGGTGACAGCTATACCTGCGGTCATATCCAGAAACACATTACCATCAACATCTTCTAGCATACAACCTTCTCCCCGTGCTGCTACTAGGGGATAGTCACGGGTATAGGAAGGAGAAGTTACAGCTTTGTCTCTGTTTATAATTGCTTGGGCGCGAGTCCCAGGTAATGCAGTTAGCAAGCGAGGTAGACGCGGTAAACCCAAATTAACAGGAATACTTAACATGGTTTTATGAGATGTTTTTTAAATTACCAATGATTAAACTGGAAATTCCAATTTAATTACCGTAACATTTGCTGCTATTTGTGTAATAACCTAAGTTGCTAGTCATCTAGTTTAGGCTGGTAATTGGTAATTGGTAAAATTCCTGATTAAACTCTACACAATAATTCGTGAAGATATTTTATTTCTCTCTGTGTTCTCAGTGGTCAAATTATGATAGGGAAACGCTATAGTAATTTTATCCAGATATCAACAATTTTTCATGAATCCAGAGAAAGATTTAGTGCAAATTCTCAGGTTATCTGCTACTAATTAGGATTGGTAATTGCTTTTGCGGCTACAGACAAAGGTAATTAAGAATACAAAGGTATAATGCACTATTAAGCATTACCTTCAGCACACAGATAAATTTAGAAATTTACTTCTTTTTAAGCTTATGAATATCTTCTGCAATCGTAAATTCCAAATCACAGCAGGTATTGCTAGTTTCTTAGTAGTTAGCTTGGTTCATCAACATCTATATGCACAGCTAGAACCTCAGCAAAGCAATACATCTAACTTAAGCAAAATCCAGCCTGAACAAAATATTAAAACTCAAGCTCCTCTGAATGAAACGCCACTTAATAATTTAACTAATCAGCCCATATCTGATTTAAATATTAGTCAAAATACCCAAGCTACATCTATATTTTATTCTGTGATTGATGAATGGAAAAAATATAAATATAGTGTAAATGGTAAACACGTTTTAAAACCAGCAAAGTTACCAACTACAAAAATTAATTTTAATCAAGCGGATTTATTAACGGTTCTCACTAATACGAGAAAATATTACCAAGATTATGCTAAAGCAGACCCAGATATTTCTCGCAATGGATTGTTATTAAGCCAAGGGGTCACTGTAGAAGACATTCTCAAAACCTTGGATTTTATGATTGTAGTCTTACAAGAGGACATTAGTAATAATCGCCCAACTCGTTTAGAAGATCCAAATTTTATCAATGCTAATTTCCGAGTTATCAAATGGTCTGCTTATAATCCTGAGCAACCCAAACAAAAACAACTGAGAATTACAAAATATGCTGTTTTTACTCATCCTGGCTCTCGGACAAAAACAGCTAAATATAATATACCAATTTATAGTTTAAAAGAAAATTATGCTGCCGATAATTTCTACACTAAATACACTAAGCAGGATGTTTTGAAAGGTATTTATGAACCTGGTGGTAAAGAATTTGGTAAAGTTGAGCCTCTAGCATATTTAACCCGTGAAGGTTTAGAAGAAGCTTTGATGGAGGGAACAATTCTCATTAATTTTACAGATGGTTCAAAAGCATTTTTTAATGTGGATAGGAACAATGGCATATCTTATGTGAGAGGATTAAAAGCCACATCGCAAAAGCGTTATTGGTATTTTAGAAAAGTTGATGAAATCAAAGGTTATGGACACAATATAAATGCCAAAATATCGATCAAACCAGGCGTTACTTTTGCTGGTGATGTCCTAAATATTGGGTTAGGTCGGGTGATTGTGATGGAGTATAATCAAGGTGGCAGAAAACGTCTACAAATGGGAGTACTTGCAGATACAGGTGGAGCGTTTTTACCCAATCTTGGACAACTCGATTTTCTGGCGGGTATTTTTCAGAATAAAAAAGATTTTGGGCAGCATATTCAGCAATTACCCTCCTATGCTACCGCATATATTTTGGTGAAGAAGTAAAAAGCCTCAAGCCAAATATTTACGCACGGGTTAACAGTTCTAAATTATGACCATCAATGTCATAAAAATAAAAACCACGCCCTCCATTTCTATGGTTAATTTGACCTTTATCTTTATGCATGGGGTCGCTACTATATTCTAAACCTACCTGTTTTACCCGTGCGAAAATAGTATCAAATTCCTCATCAGTGACATGAAATGCATAATGATGTGATTCAAAATCTTCTCTGTCTGCAAAATCAAGGGTCAGCTTGTCGTTAACATGAACAGCCGCAAAGTGACTAATAGGAGATTCAACTTTTAGTCCAAAAATTTCTGCAAAGAAACGTGCTGCGGCTTCTTTGTTCTGTGCTGGTACTATGGTGTGATTGAGAGTTATGGTCATCTCATACCTCCGCTTTTGATTTGGATGGTAATTACAGCAGAATTCAGGAGTCAGGAGTCGGAAGAGTTGTGAGTACCAAGTACCGTTAGCGGTAGCGGGGCGTTTAGCCCGTACCGAGTGCTTGACTCTCCTTCTTACTCATTACTCGTTACTCGTTACTCATCGCTCTGTACTGGCTTGGTGTCTAGGTTTCAATTTTGATTCTGTACCTTATTAATCTGCAATCTGCTGTAAATCAAATATAGCGTTTCTGCGTTGGGTGCAATGTCAGGACTCATCACTTTGCTATACACGCAAAAAGCCCACGATAGCCTAAAAAATGCTACCCATGAGCTATATCAACTTATGTAGCTGACAATGACAAAGCAAATAACCTGCTGAGAGTTGGTAATACTAGAAATTTAGATAGACCAATAATAATTATTATTCCTCCTCTTCCTCTTCGTCTTCATATTCCTCGAAGACTTCATCGATCAGTTCTTCTGCTCGTTCATCGGAAATTTTCAATATTTCCTGAAGTTCAAAGAGATACTCTTGCTCTGCGTCGAGTGTGTCTTCATCCATACCTACGACTAAGAGCGCAGTGACGTATGCAATTTCACGGTAATCTTTATCTGGTAAAGATGCGATCGCACCAGCAATCAAATTTCCTACTTCTGTTTCCTTAATCACGGTGTTGACTTTTGCTGTCAACTTGTCAAAGTCTTTCTCAGCGTACTCTTCAAACAATCCAATACCATCAAACATTTCCGGTAATGGATATTCTTCGGTGGAAATAATCCCTTCACCATCAGCAGCAGCAGAAAAAAGTCCAATGATAGCAAGTGCTACTTCTGGTTCTAACTTCACTGAAGTGCTGCTGGGGCTGTTGAGCAACTGACTTTTAGACATGATGATCCTTTCGATTGAGCTAACTTATAAAGATTCCCAAATCATTGCAGAAAATCACAGAGACTGTTACTTTTTTTCATACAACTAACCTACAGGGATAATTTTTTTAATGCCAAGGTAATATTTTATTGATTAATTTGGTGGAAATGTGGAAATTTCGTTTATCACAAAAATGTAAATATGTCAACAAAAGGGCGTATTGCAATACGCCCCTACTGAAGTTCAAAATCTACAACTTATTTCCACATTCAGCACAGAAATTATGGCTAGGGGGGTTTTTAGTCCCGCAGTGGCTGCAAAAAACTGGCTCAACGGCGGCTGTGGGTGTGGGCTTAGGTAAACCGAACATCTGGGCGTTACTTTTGCCAGGAGCTACCATTGGATAACAGTTTTCATCTCTGGTGACATGGACATTAACAATTACCGGGCCGTTGTGCGCCAGCATTTCTGCGATCTTATCGGATAATTGAGCGCGATCGCTAATCACCATCCCCTTGATCCCATAAGCTTTGGCCAAAAATTCAATATCTGGCATTCCTACTTCCATATTTGAGCAGGAATAACGCTCACCATAAAAGGCCTGTTGCCACTGACGCACCATTCCTTGCCAGCCATTATTTAAAATCACTGTCTTGACATTTATGCCATATTGTGCAAGGGTTCCCAATTCCTGTAAACACATTTGGAAACTGGCATCACCACTGATACAAATCACTTCTTCATCAGGGAACGCCACTTTTACACCCATAGCCGCAGGGACACCAAAACCCATTGTGCCTAAACCTGCGCTAGAAATCCAACGTCTGGGTCCATTTTTGAGGAATTGCGCTGCCCACATTTGATGTTGTCCCACATCTGTAGTGTAGAAAGCATGGGGGGCTTGACTACCAATTTCGACAATTACCTCTTGGGGGGAAATGCTGTCAGGATAATGAGGTACAACCAAAGGATAATCTTGTTTCCAACGGTTAATTACATTTAACCATTCTTGATTTTGATGAGGTGGAATTTTGTGAGTTGAGTTTTGACATCGGCGTAACAAATCTGTGAGAACGTGCTTAACATCACCAACAATAGGCACTTCAGGAACGCGGTTTTTACCTACTTCAGCCGGGTCAATATCGATGTGAATAACCTTCGCATGGGAGGCAAATTCATCTAACTTACCTGTTACCCGGTCATCAAATCTAGCACCGACACAAATCAGCAAATCGCAATCTGTCACCGCAAAGTTAGCGTAAGCGGTTCCGTGCATTCCCAACATTCCCAAGGAGAGAGGATGATGTTCATCAAATGCACCGATACCCATCAAAGTGGTAGTGACGGGGATATTAAATAATTCTGCCAGTTGTTTGACTTCTTCGTGGGCATTAGATGCGATCGCACCGCCACCAACATACAATAACGGACGGCGGCTTTCTCTAATTAACTGAATCGCCCCATTAATTTGGCGGGGATTGCCCTTCACCGTGGGACGATAGCCAGGTAACTTCACCGTACCTGGTTCTACCGGCACATAATCAAATTCTTCTAAAGCCACATCTTTGGGGACATCTATCAAAACAGGTCCCGGTCTACCAGTACTGGCAATGTGGAACGCTTCTGCCACGATTCGCGCCATATCCTTCGGGTCACGCACTACATAAGAATGCTTGACAATAGGCAAAGTAATCCCGTAGATATCTGTTTCTTGGAAAGCATCTGTACCAATGGAAGCCCGTGGGACTTGTCCTGTCACCACAATCATGGGAATAGAATCCATGTAGGCTGTAGCAATACCTGTGACTAGGTTTGTTGCTCCTGGTCCAGAAGTACCAAAACATATTCCCACCTTACCAGTAGCACGGGCGTAACCATCAGCGGCATGAGAAGCGCCTTGTTCGTGTCTAACGAGGATATGTTTAACTCGGCCAGTTTCTTCTACTTTATAAAGGTCATCATAAATCGGGAGAATTGCTCCACCGGGATAACCAAAAATATACTCAACACCATGACGGACGAGACTATCTAACAAAGCAAAACCGCCAGATGCCCGTTTTGGAGTGACAACTGACGAATTAGAGATAGGGGATTGCTTGTGATTTTCCGATTGTGGGAGACTGATTTGAGAAGGCGATCGCACGGTTAACCTCAAAATATAGCTAAAATTAACGCTTAAATTCTGTATTTAAAATTTCATTCTAATTTAAAAATTCCAGAAAATGCTGAGATAATCTCCATCTATGAGCATAAGACTGGATTATGATTCTACAATCTTTAAATCACATCTTGCAAGACTCGGCGAGTATTTTTCCAAGCCCAAACACCAATCAGCGCCACTACAAAACTCATAGCCATTAGCACCACTCGCAGTCCTAAGATATCAGTTAATGGGCCAGCGATCGCTAAAGGTAGGGAAAGAGCAATATTCACCACATGATTTTGAAAGCCAAAAACCTTACCGTGCATAGTCGGTGGTGTTTGCTGTTGAATCAAAGTTTGCATCGGTACGCCAATTAAAGAAGCACCTATACCCAACAATGCACAAAGTCCCAGCGCTAGAATCAGGCTGTGGGTAAAAGTAACCACCCCTAAAACTAAAGCCATCATCAAAAATCCAATTAGGGGTAGAGGTTTGTGATGCAACTTATCACTCCAATGACCCAAAATACCTGCTCCCATCACCATACCTACTCCAGCCGCAGCTAAGAAGAACCCAAACTGTTTTTCCTTTAAACCAAAGTCTGCGGCTAATCTAATCGTTAATACTGTTAACGCTGCAAATACGCAATACAAGGTCATTAGTTGCAGCATAGCATTCAACACCATACGGTTTTTCTTGATGTAGCGCAAACTATCTGTAAATTCATTCCAAACATGAGTTCCCGCCAAATGCGCCTCAATTGGTTGATGTTCTTTAAAATTGATAGGCTGCATAATTGCCGCAGATAGTAAATATAATGCCCCAACAACAATTTCCTGACCAAAATCTTTGCCTAGATAGCTTTTGGCCAAACTCAATATTGGTTCACCTACAGCAAAACCAACAATTAAAGCACCCATCATGGTAGTGCTAAATAGGGCATTGGCAGCCATTAAATTCTCTCGTTCTACCAACTGGGGAATTGCTGCTTGCTCCGCTGGTGCAAAAAACTGTGTCACACAAGAAATAGCAAAAGTGAGAATTAACAAAATCAGAAACTCTCTGGGCAAAAAGGGAATCAATAATGTTAAAAATCCCCGCACCACATCCGAGCCAACCATCACCAACTTTTTCGGTAAGCGGTCAACAAGGATACCACCAGCAGAACCGAACAAAATCGCTGGAATTGTAAATGCCACCATCAAAGTTGAGTACATCGAGTTTTCCGCTAACCCCGGTGGCGGTGGGTAGTTCTCCAGCAAGGCAATCATCAAGACAAAAAATACCTTATCTGCCAACTGGGAAACTAGTTGTCCAATCCACAGGAGCATAAAACCCCTGTTTTTTAACAGTGTGCCAAAGCCGTGATTAACAGCAGTAGGTTCAGTGGGAAACATTAACTATATGTAGGAATATGAACTATGGTAGATGAAGCAAAGGGCAGCAGGATCAGCAAAAATATTGATTTATAGAAGAATTGAGGAGTCAGGAGTCAGGAGTCAGGAGTAAAACTGGCTTGGTGTCTGGCTTTGAATTTAGATTCTGTACCGTATGGCTACGCCACGCAAGCTATCGGAGTTCGGCGTTCGCGTAGCGTCCCGCAGGGAAGGCTCACTCGAGCCGCTGACGCTCACGGAAGCCTCATTGATCTCCAATCCGCTGTATCTCTATTGTCCTTGCTAATTCTCACTCCTGGTTGCTAACTTTGTTGTCCGGACTCTTTTTTCCATAACGTTTTAGCAACAAATGCAAAAATTCAGCAGCATTTAGGTAATTTTGGGGTAAAGATAAACCTAGTGACCGGTCTACCCATTTGCCTTGTACTGTTTGAGGGGAGTGCCACATTGATAAATGGTCAACTGGTGGTTCAGCGTAGAAATTATCTTCCCCACTACCTAAAATAGCAGAACTCCAATGGGTGAAGTAATCATGACTCATCCGATGAATTGGGAAATTACCCCATAGTGGCATTCCCCATCCATCTATGGCAATAAAGGCTTTGACTGTCCCGCCCAACATTTGCCACTTTGTCGCCGCAATAATGGCACCAACCACTCCCGCACTATAGCTGATGAATATAACAGGGCATTCTAACTTATCATGCGATCGCTGACTTGCACTCAGCACTCCGTAGGCATTGCTCAAAAACTGCAAAATATGAAATGCGGATAAAGCTAAAATACCCTGCCCAGGATAAACCAGTATTTTTTCTGAATTAAGATGATTGAGACTTATAACGTTACTCGGCGCTAAATTTAACAATCCTCTGATAAAGCTTTCGGTTAATTCTGGTTCATGGATTCCAGGACAAATAATAATGATGCTCATTTTCTTTTGATTTTAACAATTGTTATGGGAACAGTAACGAGTACCTAGTATGGAAAAACTGTTCCCTGTTCCCTTTGAGTAGCAACCAAAGATACAAACCCCTGTATATGCGAGTAAGCATATTATGCCTTTAGATGTATATTTTTATGTTTATGTTTATCCTATCCCCCTGGATGGGATATTATGCTACGAATAAGATGAACGATCTAGTATTTTTCTAGTTCGCTATCTCCATTTTGGTTATATTGAGGATTTAATTGTGGTTGCAACTCCAGAAAAACTGCAACATACCCACGAGCATCTATCCAGCCAAGACCGCGTAGCCGTATTACTCATGGGCTATGGCGAAGTCGAAAGCTACGAAGATTTTGCTAACTATAACGAACAAGCTTTAAATCTACTTACAGCAAAATTCGCTCCCGTTCCCACCTGGATTTATCCCCCCCTAGCAAAACTGTTGGCATTATTTGATCGTCATGAATGGGGACACACTCACCACGATTTTATTTCCCCACACAATGCCATCTTTGAACAGCAACGCGCTGGTATTGAACACGAATTACAACACAAATGGGGCAGTGGTGTCCAAGTTTTCAAAGCCTTTAACTTTTGCGCTCCTTTCTTGCCAAATCAAGTTTTAGCCGAAATTAAAAAGCAAGGCTTTAGCAAAATTCTCATTTATCCACTTTTGGTAGTAGATTCTATTTTTACCAGTGGTATTGCCATTGAGCAAGTTAATAATGCTCTAGTTGAATTAGCTGATGGTGATGAACACTGGGTAAAAGCACAAAGATATATTCCTTCATTTTACAACGAACCGGAATATATTCATTTATTGGCGCATTTGGTAGAAGAGAAAATTCAAGCTAATCTAGCATCAGCTTACCTACCTTCCCAAATCGGTATTGTGTTGATGAATCACGGTTGTCCTCACAAGGCCAAAGGATTTACATCAGGAATTGATGAAAGTCAAGCGCTTTACGAATTAGTCAGAAATGAGTTAATTAACAGATATCCTTTAATTTCTGTAGGTTGGCTCAACCACGACACACCGCTAATTGAATGGACTCAGCCAAATGCTACCCAAGCAGCCCAAAATCTAATTTTATTGGGTGCAAAGGTGATCATCTTCATGCCTATTGGCTTTGCCACAGAAAACCATGAAACCCTGTTAGATGTTCATCACATCATCCATGATTTGGAAAAACAGTATTCTGGTGTTGATTATTTACAAATGGCTTGTGTAAATGATCATCCTCAATTTTTAGAAATGGCTGCTGAATGGGCAAATGCTCATATTGCCAAATTAATGGAAGCAGAAGGTACAGAAGTTAATGCACAGTTAGCTTTAACTCATCATCATCACCATCATTAGGTAATAAGGTAAAACAGAGAAAGCAGAAGAAGATATTTATCTTGCTTCTGCTTTTTGCATTTGCCTCAAGTTTGGATGTTAATCTGGAACTAACTACAAGTACCAGTTTTAGGAGGGAATGATGACACAAGCTAATGTATCTCCAGCTATGGCTGTGAATATCCCTACTACAATAACGTTGAAAATCTCCCATGAGCAGTTTGTTGATTTAGCACTTGCTAATCGAGATTTACAATTAGAACGAACTGCTACGGGAGAGTTAATTATTATGCCACCAACGGGAAGCGATACTGGAAACAAAAACCTGGATATGGAAGGCCAGCTTTGGCTGTGGAACCGTCAAACCAAACTGGGTAAAGCATTTAACTCTTCAACTGGTTTTCATCTTCCTAATGGTGCTGACCGTTCTCCTGATGCTTCTTGGGTACGTCAAGAAAGATGGGATGCTCTCAGTTTAGAACAGCAGGAAACTTTTGCACCTATTTGTCCTGATTTTGTGCTGGAATTACGTTCTAAAACTGATTCTCTGGAAAAGTTGCAAGCCAAAATGAGAGAATATATAGAAAATGGCGCTTGTTTAGGTTGGTTGATTGACCGCAAAAATCAACGAGTGGAAATTTATCGTCCAGGTAAAAATGTGGAAGTTTTGGAGCATCCTGCAAGTCTGTTAGGAGAAGATATTTTACCTGGGGTTGTGTTGGATTTAACCGAAGTTTGGAGTTGAGAATATAATGATACAGCCAGTTATTTTAGAAAAATTAGAAGAACTCCCTGAGTCTCTTCAGACAGAGGTACTTCATTACATTGAATTTTTGATAGATAAGCACGCTAAAGACTCTACCCAAGAAGAACCGACAAAGAAGCGTCGTGTTGCTGGAACAATGAAGGGAATATTTGTTTTACCACTGCCTGATGATTTTGATGAGCCACTGGAAGATATGAAAGAATATATGGAATGAATAAATTATTATTAGATACTCATGCTTTTATCTGGTTTGTCTCTAATGATGGCAACCTGCCAGCAGCAACTAAAAATCAAATTGAATCTGCTGAAGCTGTTTTTTTGAGTATTGCCAGTATTTGGGAAATAGCAATTAAACTCAACATTGGCAAACTAACCCTACAGGGTGCTTTTGAAGAGATTGAACCTCAACTCATTGCTGCGGATATCAAGATTCTCCCTATTACATTTACTGATACGGTTCAATTCCGTTATTTACCTCTGCATCACCGTGATCCTTTTGATCGCATTCTGGTGGCACAAGCCATAAATCATTCTTTGGTTTTGATTAGTCGTGATGTGGCTTTTGATGCCTATTCTGTTCAGCGTTTGTGGTCATGAAGAAGGGAAAAAGTCCCATTTATTGCAGATGTTTCTGGTTTTGTCGTTCTATGTAGAATAGAATGTATTAATACTTTTAGACAAGTACAGTCAACCCAAAAATAAAAGATGGACAGTAATAGTCTACAACAACTGATTTCGCAACCTAAAGAAAGTGCAAAGCTTGATTTTAAAATCGAACTGTATAAAATCTATGAACCCAAACCTACAGTTCAGTCTGATATCCAGAATTGGGCTGAACTTAAGGAGCAGCAATGGGCAGAATTGATCAAGGATGTCCTAGCACTTGCAAATGGCAATATTGGAACTGCTGAACAGACAGGATAGGGAGCATCTCAAGTTTGTTAGAACAGATGAACTAGCAGGTAGGGGTAAAAATCAGCGAAAATAAAGGAAGAAATCAATCCCCCACTCAATCATGGAACCAGCTAATCAGAAAAAACTCCAGGAGCATCTCAAAGCCATAGCAGGAATTCTATATCAAGAAGCAAAAACTGAAGAATTAGAGAGTTTAGCAGGAATTGAAAAAACAATTAGAGCGCAGACTTTAGAATATATTACGCCAGAATTAGGGGTTTTTTTCTCAAAGAAGCAACAGGAACTTCATCGGGAAGAGTAAGAATAATAAAAAGCATTCTTGGAGAATTGCCAGTCAGTGAAAAACAAGCACGAAAGTTAAAACTAGAAAACAATCAAAAAATAAGTCCTTATTTAGAGCAATGTTGCTTGAGAGCAAGTGCAAATGTATCCTATGAAAATGCAGCACAAGATATTTATAAATATACTGGGATGTCGATTTCTGCTAGTACACAACAAAGAATCGTTCAGCGTTATGAGTTTCCCGAAATAGGAGACGAAAAAGAAATAGAAGAAATTAGCGTGGACGGTGGAAAGGTAAGGCTTAGGACTGAACAAAAAGGAGAATCATGCCTCTGGAAAGACTATAAAGCTATTTGCATTAACCAAGGAATAAAAGTAGCTAGATTGGGTGAAAATGAATCTTTAATCGATTGGGTAAATCAACAACATTTGGCAGATCCATTAACCTGTTTAGGTGATGGACATCCGGGAATTTGGAAGATAATTCGACAATTTAATTGTCCAGGGGAAAGACGGGAGATTTTAGATTGGTTTCATCTTGTTGAAAATCTACATAAAGTAGGTGGTTCTCTCAAGCGACTCAAAGCTGCGGAAACTTTTCTTTGGCTAGGAAAAGTTGATGAAACTCTCGCTCTCATATCTCCACTTCAATCTAAAAAAGCTCAAAATTTCTGTCAGTATTTGGAAACTCATCGCCATCGAATTGTCAATTATGATTATTATCAAACCGAGGGTATTTGTTCTATTGGTTCTGGTGCCGTCGAGTCTACTATCAAACAGATAGATCGCCGATTAAAAATCTCTGGCGCACAATGGAATGAATCGAATGTCTCTCAAGTCCTCAAGCATCGCTGTGCTTATCTCAACGCCAAGCTTTAGAGCCTGTTTAGTTCTTTTGTTCTAACAAAGTTGATATGCTCCCGACAGGATATCTTGTCATAGGTGCTGATGATAAGTTGAAATCAGATGGTAAACCAACTTTGCGCGATGTCGGAAATGAAGTGCCTACTCGCAGGGAGATTCTTGAAAAAGTAAATTCTTATTGCCAACCTCAACTTCCAGATATTCAACGTGAAGAAATTTGGGTAGATGGTATAAAACTATTGATCATTTCCATTCCTCCAACTCCATATTTATATAGACTATCCAAACAATTAAAAACACCCAAGAAGGAATATTCTCCTCATACAGTTCTGATTCGTCGTGGAGATGGAGAAAGAACATATGAGGCTTCACCCGACGAGCAAAGAGCTATGGAAGAGGAAAAGAAAACAAAATTTTATCAGTATTCTTTAGGAGATACTGCAAAATATTTTAAACAGGAATTAGACAACACTTATGCTCAAATACCTCAGCCTATTATAGAAACTCTAAAAACTCTACATTGGCGTATAAATCTGTATCCTCAGACTTACAATGCACAGTTAATTTCTTCAAGAAATAAATGCTCTGAGTTAGTACAAAATACAGCAGTCTCAATAATCCCAGGAGGATACAGCTACCCTCGTAAAATAGGTAATTCTGTCATAGGCTCTAATTGGACTGGAGTTTGGACTGATCTTTTTCGGCATGAGTGTTGGCGTTTATATCAAAGTGGACAGTTCATCAACTTCTCTGGAACCTGGAATAATCTAAATCAAATTATCTCTGATGACGAAATTTTTTATACTGTAACGACTGTTTTTAGATTTGCCGCAAACCTCTGTCAACAAGAGATTTACAACGGAGGAATAAACATAACTATCGAATTGAATAATGTAAAAAATTATGGACTTAAGATGGAATCGGATTTAAATGATTTGCCGTCTCAATACAGGAAAGCAACCGATAACAAGTATAAAAACTCTTGGTTTATGCAAAGCAATAGTTTAAGTGCCACCTCATCCGACAAACAAGTATTTGAAGCTTTTAACTGGTTTATCGAGTGTTTTTCGTCTGAACCACTTATGAGTATCGAAGTATTCCAAGAAAAACAAAAAAAACTTTTGGGAGGGTAATTATATGAGTAGCACATCAATTTTGACTATAGCATAAGTGCGATCGCTTCTCTCATAGTCAACAAAATCCCAAATAGCTAGGATGGGTATAGCGTAACGCACTATTATCCCTTCAGTTTATGGTGCGTTACGGACTACCTTCCTCACCCAGCCCACAAATTGAAGGTTTTTTATTTGGAAGTCCTGGATGTTTTAGAAGCGATTGGAAAGATGCTTCCCTTCGTTCAGCATGACATTGCAGGATTATTTATTTGTTGGATCACTCTAAAACATCCTCTTAAAGAATAGGGGTTGCACTTAAAAAACTCAGTACACCTTGTTAAAGGGAACAAGTTATAGGGGAAATTAAGACCAAAAATGTTGAAGGATTCTTTCCTTAGCATTCTCTTTTTGATGAATTATTTGTCAAGGAATGCAAGGAAATGTATGATGGATTTGGGATTTTAAATTATGCCAAGAAAAATAAATATTTAAGTCGTATTGCATTAGACATATTCCCTAATTAGTATATTTTTCTAGTTAAAAAATATGCTGAAAAAGAGCATTTATTGATACAAGTTAAAATTATTGAAATATATTCTTGATTACAGCTTTAAAAATAATTTAGAAAGAGAATAGTGAAGAGAAAAGAATATTATTTGGACTCGGAGACGAATCATGGTAGCGATCTCAGAGAAAGTTCAGCCCCGATTAACTATACAAACTGTAGAAATTGCCCCTAACACAACGGCGATTCGTTCTCTTGATTGGGATCGAGATCGTTTTGATATTGAATTTGGATTGCAAAATGGCACAACCTATAATTCATATTTAATTAGGGGTGAACAAACAGTTTTGATTGATACTTCTCATCAGAAGTTTCGTCACCTGTATTTAGAAACCCTTAAAAGTATTGTTAACCCTAAGACAATTGATTATGTAATTGTCAGTCACACAGAACCAGATCATAGTGGTTTGGTAGAAGATGTATTACAGTTAGCACCGAGAGCGACTGTTTTAGCGTCCAAAGTAGCTTTGCAATTTTTGGAAGGTCTGGTACATGATCCTTTTTCTAAGCGAATTGTCAAAAGTGGCGATCGCATAGATATTGGTAAAGGACATGAAATAGAATTCGTCAGTGCGCCTAATTTACACTGGCCTGACACCATTTTCAGCTTTGACCGCAAAACCAAAGTCATCTACACTTGCGATGCTTTTGGAATGCATTTTTGTGATGATCGCACCTTTGATGAAGATTTAGAAGCAATTGAAGCTGATTTCCGGTTTTACTACGATTGCTTAATGGGTCCCAATGCTCGTTCTCTGTTGAATGCAATGAAGAGAATGGGTGATTTAGGCAAAATTAACATTATTGCTAACGGACACGGGCCACTGCTGCACCATCACTTAGATATCCTGACTGAGTGCTACCACAGTTGGAGTCAAAGACAAGCTAAAGCAGAAACTGTGGTGGGATTGTTCTATGTTTCAGAATACGGTTATAGCGATCGCTTGGCTATGGCAATTTCTGAAGGTATCCAAAAAGCTGGTGTGGGAGTAGAAGTAATCGATCTCAACATAGCCGAACTCCAAGAAATTCAAGAACTAGCAGGTAGAGCAGCCGGTATTATTATCGGAATGCCTCCAACTACCTCAGCTGCGGCTCAAGCTGGAATCAGTTCATTATTATCAGTTGCCAAAAATAAGCAAGTAGTAGGACTATTTGAATGTTACGGTGGCGATGATGAACCCATTGATACCTTCCGTCGTAAGTTTATTGACTTGGGAATCAAAGAAGCTTTCCCAGCAATTCGGATTAAAGAAGTTCCCGGTGCATCGACCTACCAACTTTGTGGAGAAGCGGGTACAGATTTGGGACAAATGGTGATGCGAGAACGCAACATCAAACAAATCAAATCCCTCGACGTGAATATGGAAAAAGCGTTGGGTAGGATTAGCAGTGGTTTATATATTGTCACCGCCAAAAAAGGTGATATGAGTGGAGCAATGATCGCTTCCTGGGTGACACAAGCCAGCATACAGCCTTTAGGATTCACAATGGCTGTGGCTAAGGATCGGGCTATTGATAATTTACTCCAAGAGAGCGATCGCTTTGTTCTCAATGTCTTGGAAGAAGGAAACTATCAAGACCTGAAAAAGCACTTCCTCAAACGCTTACATCCCGGTGCTGATAGATTTGCCGGCGTAAAAACCCAAATTGCCAAAAACGGTTCTCCAATTCTTACAGATGCACTTGCATATATGGAATGTCAAGTAGTCACCAGCATGGAATGTAGTGACCACTGGATTTTATACTGCACGGTCGAAGAAGGACGCGTTTCCAAACCTGATGCAGTCACAGCAGTACGTCATCGCAAAGTAGGGAACTACTATTAATTCGTAATTTGTAATTCGTAATTCGTAATTAAGAATCTAATTATGAATTATGAATTATCTATTTTTTAAGTTTTGAATTGCAATGCACAGATATTTTACGGCGATTCTTTCATAATTGCTATGGAACTTACAGATTCATTTTCCAACGCTTTTGCATCGGCTAAAAATTGGTTTTCTCAAGTTTTTTCTCCACAACAAACATCCATGAGCAATTCCAAACCACGGGACGTACAAATTCTACCTATTGCTACAAATACAAAGGTTCTCAGAGCGCGTAGTTGGTCACGTCTAAGGTTTGAAATTGAATATGCACTTGAAAGAGGTACTACCTCCAATTGCTATTTAATCGAAGCCGATAAAACTGCACTGATTGACCCTCCTGCGGAAACTTTCACAGAGATTTATATCCAAGCATTGCAGAATACAGTCAATTTCCGTAAGTTGGATTATGTGATTCTGGGTCATTTTAGTCCCAATCGCATACCCACATTTAAAGCTCTTTTAGAACTTGCGCCACAAATTACTTTTGTTTCTTCTCTATTGGGTGCTGCTAATTTAAAAGCTGCCTTCCCAGATGAACACATCAAAGTTTTGGTAATGCGCGGTAAAGAAACTTTAGATTTGGGTAAGGGTCATGTTTTAAAATTCTTCCCTACTCCTAGTCCTCGTTGGCCAGAAGCGCTTTGTACCTACGACCAACAAACCCAAATTCTCTACACAGATAAATTATTTGGAGCGCATATTTGTGGAGATGAAGCATTTGATGAAAATGCAGAAAGCTTTAAAGAAGACCAGCGTTACTACTTTAATTGCTTAATGGCTCCCAATGCAACTCACGTAGAAGCAGCTTTGGAAAAAATTTCCGATTTGCAAGTGAGAATGTATGGCGTTGGTCACGGACCTTTGGTACGGTCTAGCTTAATTGAATTGACCAAAGCTTATGGTGAATGGAGCCATTCCCAAAAGAATCGGGAAATATCTGTAGCGTTACTTTACGCTTCAGCTTATGGAAATACGGCGATTTTAGCACAGGCGATCGCATTGGGATTAACTAAAGGTGGGGTTGCAGTTCAATCAATTAACTGTGAATTTGCACCACCTGAAGAAATTCGCACCACCGTAGAAAAAGCTGATGCGTTGATTATTGGTACTCCTACCATTGGTGGTCATGCACCTACACCTATTCACACTGCTTTGGGTATTGTCCTCTCTACCGGTGACAATAGTAAATTGGCTGGGGTGTTTGGTTCCTATGGTTGGAGTGGTGAAGCTTTAGATTTAGTTGAAGGTAAACTGCGAGATGCTGGCTATCGGTTTGGCTTTGATACCTTAAAGGTGAAGTTTAAACCTGATGAAGTTACCTTGAAACTATGTGAAGAAATCGGTACAGATTTTGCTCAAGGCTTGAAAAAAGCCAAGAAAATCCGTGTCCCCCAACAAGCTTCTACCCCCACAGAACAAGCTGTAGGCCGGATTATTGGCTCTGTGTGCGTGGTTACAGCCAAGCAAGGAGAAGTTTCTACAGGAATGTTGGGTGCTTGGGTTTCTCAGGCTACTTTTAACCCACCTGGTATTACTGTTGCGATCGCAAAAGACCGCGCGGTTGAATCACTCATGTATCCTGGTGGTAAATTTGCCCTGAATATCCTCCCAGAAGGGCTGCATATAGACTACATGAAGCACTTCCGCAAAAATTTCGCCCCCGGAGAAGACAGATTTGCTAACTTCCAGACAGTAGAAGCCGACAACGGTTGTACAGTCCTCACCGAAGCTTCAGCCTATCTGGAATGCTCAGTTGGCCAACGTCTAGAATGCGGTGATCATTGGGTAGTTTATGCAACCGTAGATAACGGTAAATTACTCAAGCCTGATGCTGTCACAGCAATCAACCACCGCAAAACAGGCACACATTATTAATTATCAATCGGTATAAATCATAGAGCCGCCTTGAGTAATAAGCAAGGTGGTTTTATCATCTTTGTCCTATACAGCGGTTTTCAGAGCAGTGAGGTACAGTTTTTAATTGCAAAGTGTGTAGGGGCGGGGTTTTCCCGCCCTCTATTGTATTACATCCAACAAAGAACCGCTGTATCTTCACCAAAATAGGAATAGTTAGGGTTTGCAACAACAATTTATCTCGTTCCCAGTCTCCGACTGGGAATGCTCTCACAGAGGCTCTGCCTAAAATTGTCATTGATAGCGCAAAGCCTTGTATAATAAAACACTATTTTAGTATTCGGTATAATTTTGCACTTTTGGATCAATAAAATCTGGGATACTACCTGAGTGTAACCCTTACATAATCAAATCAAGATGTATAATATAAACGGTATGATCAAGTGTATTATACATGGTATGTCTAGATGTCCGAATAATGCACATATAATTAGGAATAAAATCTTTAAAGCGAATCAATTTATCATCCATGATTTTTCTAGTTAGTTTACAGCTTAAAAAAACTGATGAATAAAAAAATTATTCTTCTAGTAGTAGCGTTTGCATTAGGTTTCACAATATATTTTTTCACTCATACCCAGATTCAAATCTCTCAAAAACCTATTAAAGTTGGTATTCTTCATTCGCTGACTGGCACAATGGCAATTAGTGAGAAATCAGTGGTAGATGCTACCTTACTCGCCATTGAAGAAATCAATGCCAAAGGAGGTATTCTAGGCAGAAAAATCCAACCAATTATTGTTGATGGTAAATCCGATTGGAATACATTTGCTAAACAAGCTAAAAACCTGATTACTAAAGAAAAAGTAGTTACAGTTTTTGGCTGTTGGACTTCCGCCAGTCGCAAAACAGTAAAACCTATATTTGAAATATACAATCATCTATTGATTTATCCTGTTCAGTATGAAGGACTAGAAGAATCACCAAATATTGTTTATACAGGTGCAGCCCCAAACCAACAAATTATTCCAGCCGTAAAGTGGTCTTTTGATAATTTAGGTAAACGATTTTTCCTAGTCGGTTCTGATTATATTTTTCCTCGCACAGCCAACGCCATCATCAAAGATCAAGTAACCGCCTTACAGGGAGAAATTTTAGGGGAAGAATATATACTTTTGGGTAGTAATCAAGTAGAAAATGTCATCGCTAAAATTTTGGCAACTCAACCAAAAGTCATTTTAAATACAATTAATGGTGATAGTAATATTGCTTTTTTCAAAGCCTTGAGACAAGCAGGAATTAGCTCTGATATCATACCTACTATTTCCTTTAGTATTGCTGAAGCAGAATTGAAATCTTTACCTAACAAAGATGTGGTAGGTGATTATGCAGTTTGGAATTATTTTCAAAATATTAATAATCCTAAAAATAGTGAATTTGTTCAAAACTTTCAAAAAAAGTATGGAGAAAATAGAGTTACATCTGACCCCATTGAAGCTGGATATTTTGGAGTTTATTTGTGGGCGCAAGCAGTTAAAGCTGCTGGTACAGATGAAGTCAATATAATTCGGGAATATATCAAAGACCAAAGTTTTAAAGCACCGGAAGGAGTTGTATATATAGATGCTAATAACCAACATACCTGGAAAACAGTTAGGGTTGGGAAAATTCAGTCAGACGGACAATTTAAAATTGTTTGGAATTCAAGTAAACCAATTCGTCCTATACCTTATCCTATCTCTCGTTCTAAAGCTGACTGGGAAATATTTATAAACAATCTTTATCAAGGCTGGAATCGAAACTGGGCTAATCCTAAGACTGATTAGATCAATACCTAAATTTGGAAGTGAAGGACTTGAAAAATAAAAAACTTGTTAATAAACTGCTGTTTTGGTTTTTATTAATTGCCTTAGTACCTCTGAATATAGTTACCTCCATACAATATTACATGGCTAGGAATTCTTTAATAAAAGAAGTTGATAATAATTTGATTTCTATTGCAGACAGTAAAGCAAAATTTTTGGATTTTTATATTAACGAAAAACAAAAAAATGCGGCAATTATTGCACAAATGCAAAATATAATTGATGCAACAGAAAAATATCAAAAAGCTTTTAACGAAAATGGAATTAATGCTAGAGAATACCAGCAAATAGACAAAAAATATCGCCAGTCTATTACTAATTATTTAGATATATTCGCTTATTCTGATATCTTGTTAATCTCTCAATCTGGAAATACTATATTTTCTGTAAATAACAGTAAAGAAATAATAGGTAAAAACTACTATCAAGAAACTTATAAAGATTCTGAACTTGCCAAAGTATTTGACCGTGCCAAGACATTAATGCAAGTAGAAATATCAAATTTCACCTATTATGCATCTAATAATGAACCCACTGCTTTTATTGCTGTCCCTATTTTTAAGAATAATCTGATTATTGGTGTGGTAGTGCTGCAACTGAATAATCAAGAATTTAATAAAGTAGTTAATGACTATACTGGATTAGGCAAAAGTGGTGAGACAATTGTCGGTTCATTAGATGATGAACGCATAATTTTTACTGCTCCAACTAGACATGACCCAAAAGCCGCTTTTCAAAGATATATCAATATTAGCAACAATAAATCACACCCACTCAACCAAGCAAATCAGGGGATTAAAGGAAATAGCATCACAATTGATTACCGGGGTCAAAAAACAATTGCTGCCTGGAGATATTTACCTTCTTTGAATGCGGGACTTTTGGTAAAAATGGATGTAGCAGAAGTCTTTACACCCTTAAAAACCCTCCAAAATATTGTTATTCTTTTAGGAATTATTACACTTTTATTAGTTATATTGGCAGCTATTGCAGTAGCAAAATCTATTTCTCAGCCAGTAATTGAACTTACCCAAATAGTTCAAGAATTTGCTCAAGGAAATCTCAAGAAACAAGCATCTGTTCTTAGCGATGATGAAATTGGTCAATTAGAACTGTCATTTAATCGCATGGCAGCACAACTAAAAGCATCCTTTGAAACCATTCAAGAACGGGAACAGGAACTGACTACTGCTAAAGAACAACTAGAAAAAGTTTTAGCAGAAGTGCAGCAGGAGGCACATCAACTAGCTTCTCAATTGATTCAAAGTGAAAAGATGTCGAGTTTGGGACAGTTAGTAGCGGGTGTGGCACATGAAATTAACAACCCAATTAACTTTATTTATGGTAATCTCACTCCTGCCAATGAATACATTCAAGATTTACTCAGACTGCTAAAACTTTATCAGCAACACTATCCTTACCCAGTCAAAGAAATTGAAGATGAAGCAAAAGCAATAGATATTAATTTCTTAATTGCAGACCTGCCTAAGTTGCTGACTTCAATGGGAATTGGTGCTACAAGAATTACAGAAATTGTGCGTTCACTGCGAAACTTTTCTCGTTTAGATGAGGCAGAAATGAAAGCAGTAAATATCCATGAGGGTATTGATAGCACACTAATGATTTTAGAAAATCGTCTCAAAGCTGCATCTAATCGTCCAGCGATTGAGGTGATTAAGAACTACACCGATTTACCACTAGTAGAGTGTTACACAGGGCAACTTAATCAAGTATTTATGAATGTCCTTGCCAATGCAATTGATGCTTTGGAAGAGAGCAAAATCAAGAACTTTGTAGGTTTAGAGAAACTCCAGATTCAAATTTACACGGAATTAATTAATGACAAAGAAGTAATTATTCGCATTATAGATAACGGTGTTGGTATCCCAGAAAAATTGAAAAAACTATTGTTTGATCCTTTTTTTACTACTAAACCTATAGGTAAAGGGACGGGTTTAGGTTTATCTATTAGTTATAAAATTATTACTGAACAACATCAGGGCAAATTGCAGTGTATTTCTTCCCCTGGAAAGGGTACAGAATTTATAATTACTATTCCCTTGTATCAAAATCTTAAAAAAGGTAACTATACTGCAAACAGTTCATAGTTTAACTAAATATGGAACCCCTCTCCATAGACGCGTTCGCGAAGCGTCTCGAAGAGTACCTCTCCCCGTTCACGAGGAGATGCTTTGAACTTGTGCTTTGTATTATCAAAAAATCAAATTTATAGCCGTTTTGAGTATAAGAGACTTATATAAATAAAAAATATCCCGTATTTGTGAGGGCAGGGGCAGGAAAAATCGTTTTGATTTCACAAATTGGATCATCTTTTTTGTGGAGTTCTCTAAGGGACTTCCAAATAAAAAAATGTACAAAAATTTCTTGTGGTGCGGGCATCTTGCCCGCTAATCAATCAAGGACGGGCAGGACTTGTACTGAGCTTGTCGAAGTATGCCCATCCCACAAGATTGGATAATTTATTTTCTGGTGTTCCCTAAAAGGAACTGGGAACCAGATGATTTTCCTATATCCCCAGTTTCTAACTCCCAGTTTCTGTATTTGGCGGTAATTTTTCTGGTGGTGCTTCTGCTGGAGGAGCAAGTACCGCATCTGGTGCAACTTCCTCAACAGGAATTGGTTGTTGTTCCCCAGTTTCTGGTTGTGCTTCTGCGACTAATTCAGGAGTGGGAGGATTTGGGGGTGTTGCTTCTGGTACATTTTCAGTTTTAGCTTCGATATCACTTGCATGTGTAACTTCCTCACTCACCTTTGCGGCTGGTGCTTCCGTGTCAATCATGGAGATAGACTCAACAGGTTGCTCTGGTGCGGGGACTGTTACCACTTCAGCGGGAGGTGTTTCTGTTGCACTTGCTTGTTCTGGAACAGGAGTTCTTTTATCAATAATTTCCACTGTAGGTTTATCTATGGGTGCAGGTGGCTTTTTGCTCATAGTTTGCTGTAGCTTACCTTTGACACCACTGAAGACACCGCTAATTAAGGCTGGTAATTGTCCCAGCTTTTCCCGCACAGAAAAATTAGATACCTGTTCTTGTATACTCATCTTCACTAGTTCAGGACTGGGTATTGGCGTTTGTTGTACCTCTGGTGTGAGTTGTCGCCGTAATGAGAGAGTTTGCCAGCCGAACCAAACCAACAGAGCTACACTGGCTACATGACCAAGCAAAAGACCGCCAGTAATACGCGGCGTAAAAATCCATAATACCAAAGCGTAAAATAGCCCCACACCACTCCAGACAAAATCATTCTTGCGGTGGATTTCAGGGAAGAAGAAAGCTGCTAGGTAGATGGCTAAACTCCCAAGTCCGACAACTAACGCTAGGACATATGCCAGCATTTTTGGATACTCCTGACTATTTGATTTGACTCGATATTTTAATTTTGCAAATTTTGTGACTAAATTGTTGACTTAGATACAAATTAAAATTAATTATTGATGTTAGTTGTGATTCTTTTTCGTCTACATCAACTCTTAATATCTTCTTTAGGAGTGAAGCGAAAATCTCGGATTACCCTTAAAGAGAAAGGATCTGCAAGAGTTAGCCAAACAAATTTATGACCCTACAAAGCTTTGGTGTGATTGGATTAGCCGTTATGGGCGAGAACATCGCTCTCAACGTTGAGCGTAATGGCTTCCCAATTGCAGTTTACAACCGCTCTCGCGAAAAAACCGATGCCTTCATGGCGCAACGCGCAGGAGGACGGAATGTTGTTGCAGCCTTTACCCTAGAAGAATTCGTCGCCGCACTAGAACGTCCCCGCAAAATTTTGGTGATGGTGCAAGCTGGTAAGCCCGTTGATGCAGTAATTCAACAGCTTAAACCCTTGCTACAAGAAGGCGATATCATTATCGACGGTGGTAACTCTTGGTTTGAAGATACTGAAAGACGCACTCAGGAATTAGAACCTACTGGATTACGCTATCTCGGTATGGGTGTCAGTGGTGGTGAAGAAGGTGCGCTGAATGGCCCTTCGCTGATGCCTGGTGGTACAAAAAGTTCCTATGAGTACTTGTCCCCCATTTTCAACAAGATCGCTGCTCAAGTCGATGACGGACCTTGCGTTACCTATATTGGCCCTGGTGGATCTGGTCACTATGTGAAAATGGTACACAACGGCATTGAGTACGGTGATATGCAGTTAATTGCAGAAGCCTACGATTTGCTGAAAAATGTGGCTGGACTTAATCCTACTCAGCTACATGAAGTGTTTACTGAATGGAATACAACTGATGAACTCAATTCATTTTTGATTGAGATTACAGCTAATATTTTCCCCTACGTTGATCCAGAAACCAAGAAACCCCTAGTTGATTTGATTGTTGACGCAGCCGGTCAAAAGGGAACTGGACGTTGGACTGTACAAACTGCTTTGGAATTGGGCGTAGCGATTCCAACAATTACCGCTGCTGTAAATGCTCGGATTCTTTCTTCAATCAGAGATGAGCGGATTGCTGCTTCTAAGCAACTCACTGGACCTACTGCTAAGTATACCGGAGACATCAAGGCTTTTGTGAATATGGTGCGTGATGCGCTCTATTGTTCCAAAATCTGTTCTTATGCTCAAGGGATGGCGCTGTTATCTACAGCTTCCAAGACTTACAATTGGGATTTGAATCTGGGTGAAATGGCTCGGATTTGGAAGGGTGGTTGTATTATTCGCGCTGGCTTTTTGAATAAGATTAAGAAGGCTTTTGACGAAAATCCAGCTTTGCCAAACTTGCTATTAGCACCTGAATTTAAGCAAACAATTCTGGATAGACAAACTGCTTGGCGGGAAGTAATTATTACTGCTGCTAAATTGGGTATTCCTGTTCCAGCTTTTAGTGCTTCTCTAGATTACTTCGATAGCTACCGCCGCGATCGCTTGCCTCAAAACTTGACTCAAGCACAACGCGACTATTTCGGCGCTCACACCTACAAGCGTACCGATAAAGAAGGCACTTTCCACACTGAGTGGGTTCCCATCGCTGAAGCTCAGAAGTAAGATACTTCTAGTTAAGGTTGACAATTAATTCTTGCTGTTCATTTGGGCAAGATTGCCTGTAGGGGCGGGTTTTCCCGCCCTTAATTGTAAGATTAATACTAAGTTTTTAGAGTTAGGGTTAATTTTAAACTGCCTCTCAATTCAAGTAAAATCTGGATAGATATTCATTCATCAAGTTTGATCAATTATGTCTCAATTAATAAAGCTGCTGAGACTTGTCGAGTCGTGGGTACAGCAATACAATTCAGATGAGTTAGCGCAGGTCAAGATGCGTCCAGGGTTAACAGTCCAACAGATTGAAGAAAAACTGTCAGGGTTGCCCTACAAGCTGCCAAGGGAAATTGTTGAACTTTATCAATGGCATAATGGTGGTCATGAATCTTTCCTGCCTTCACCCGATGGAGGTTACGACCTGCAAGTATTTTTTTATTTAGATGAAGCTATCTCGACTGCTATGGATTGGAATGATGGTATATTTCCAAACAGGAATGCATTTCCTCTCTTCTCAGTCGAAGATGTAATATATTGGACTGTGGGTTCTGAAGAGCAACAAGAGTTAGCACCGATCTATAGTAGCGATGATGCTGAGTTACCATCTCATCCTGATGCTACAAGCTTGACTGCATTTTTGGAGAACAACGTGAAGCGACTGCGATTTAAGTGGAAAATAGATGAAGAGATACCACAGGATAACAACTCGCTTGAAGCAGATCGCCGTTGATTGATTGAAATACGTTAAAATAAATGATGTATTGTGGTGTTTAACGATAGTGAAATATGACAAATCAAGAGTTTTTAGGTGAATTTTTATCTCTGCCTACGGAAGCTCAAAATCAAGTGGTCAGCCTGATTGCCTATTTGAAACAAAAATACATATACACTGAATCTATCTCTCCGTTACTAGATGTTGATTTAACGAATGATGGGTTTATCGGAATGTGGCATGATCGTCAAGACTTAGGTAGTGCGAATTGGGTACGAAACCTCCGAGAAAACGAGTGGTCAAAAACCCATGACTAGTTCAACAATTATAGATACCGACATAATCATTGATGTTGGTCGGGGTATTTCTGAAGCAGTTAATTGTTTACAAAGTCTAAAATCAAGTTCTAGATTGTCAATTAGCATAATCACCCAAATGGAACTAATTGTTGGCTGCGCTAATAAGATAGAGTTGCAGACCCTAGAAAAGTTTCTCCAGCAGTTTGATGTAATTAGGATTGACCAGCCTATTTCAGACAAAGCAGTTGATTTATTACGGTTATATCGGCTAAGTCACGGATTACTTATTGCCGACGGGTTGATAGCAGCTACAGCAATAATATACGATTACCCTTTTATCAGCAAAAACCAGCGAGATTATAGATTTATTCAAAATTTGAATCTATTGCCCTATCCGTAGTAAAAATAAGTTCTCGTAGGGTGCGTTATTTGGTACTGCACACGAATAATGATTTTCTCAATAATTGATGAAATTAGGAAGATATGAGAATGCACATCAGTTATAGATTAAATGCTAACGAACTTGACAACAATTTTCTAGAAAGCTTAAAAGCTGCTTTTCAAGATAAAGAAATCGAAATTGTTGTATATGAGAGTGATGAAACCCATTTTATTTTAGAGAATCCTGCCAATAGAAAGAGATTGCTAACTGCGGTCGAAAATATTCAAAATCGGAGCAATCTTGTAGAGCTTAATTGGGAAAGCATCTGATGAGACGAAGAATTTTGTTTGAAGCAGAAGCTTTTGAGGAATTTAATGAATGGGCAAAAATTGATTGCAAACTTTACAACAAAATCGTAGAACTTATTATAGATACCGACATAATCATTAATGATTTTTTCTTCAGACCTTGGTAATAAATAAAGTTATTTTTAATCGAACGGTAACTTAATTGTAAAAGTGCTA
Source organism: Anabaena sp. WFMT (assembly GCF_051781005.1). Classification (NCBI taxonomy): domain Bacteria; kingdom Bacillati; phylum Cyanobacteriota; class Cyanophyceae; order Nostocales; family Nostocaceae; genus Anabaena; species Anabaena sp. WFMT. Next base: position 255,691 of record NZ_JBPWOA010000032.1, read on the forward strand.
CCTTTACCAAATTCACTCTGCACATCTATACTACCTTGGTGTGCCTGAACAATTGCTTGAGCGATCGCTAATCCCAATCCAGAACCACCAGTACGACGAGAGCGATCGCTATTCACTCGATAAAAACGATCAAAAATCCGAGTTAGTTCCTGTTGCCGAATCCCAATACCAGTATCTTGAATCTGAATCAGAGCATAATTATCACTACGGTCTAAGCAAACAGTTACCTTCCCCCCCTGTGGTGTGTATTGAATTGCATTGATAATTAAATTAGAAAACAAGCGATAAAGCTGATCTGCATTACCAATAATATCCAAAGCAGTTGATACTCGGACTGAAGATGTTAGCGTGACACCAGATGCGATCGCTAACGCTGCAAATTCTTCTATTAAGTCATCAACAACATCATTCAAGTTGCAGATGTCACATTGCATCGGCACAGGTTGACTATCTAAGCGACTCAGCAGTAATAAATCTGTCACCAGAGTTGTGAGTCGCTGATTCTGACGTTGTATAGTTTGCAGAATATCCCGTGCCTCTATTTCATCCAATTGCGGCATAAAAAGTGCTGATTCCACTGTTGCTTGTGTTGCTGCTAGAGGTGTCCGTAACTCGTGTGCGGCATCTGCTGTAAATTGTTGAATTTGTCTATATGATTGATAAATTGGTTGCATTGCCAACCCTGCTAACCACCAACTAGCGACACCAACCAGAAGCATGATGATTGGTAATCCCAATCCTAAGGTTAGTTTCACAGCCACAAGATAACTATTAACATCTGCCAGACTGCGGCCGACTTGAATATAACCCCAGTCAAGATTGTCTTGGGTGTGCAGAACAAAGGAAATCTGATGGTAGAGGTTTCCTTGACTATCTTTGAGAGTTTGCCAAAGTTCCTTGTTAAAAACAACAGGTAATCCTTCTGGATAAATTCCTGCTACAGCAATTAAGCGTCCTGAATTATCGAAAAAACGTACATAATAATTCCCTTGATTAATTGCGCTTAAAATATGGCGTTTGGAACTTAATTGCTCTTGAATGCAGCTTTTATCAACCACACAAATATTGGGTAAAAGCTGCTGTATTACTGGTTCCAAATAACCAGGTTGCTTTAGTTTCAGTTCAATAGTATCGTGTAAGGTTCCTGCAACAGACTCCAATTCTCGGTCTAATGTCATCCAATGGGCATGGGAAATTGCTCTGTAGATGCCGAAACCACACAGGCTTAAAATCAAAGCCATAGCGATCGCATACCACAACGCTAAACGCAGGCGGGTCTGCTGAAATAGTTTATTCTGATTCATGGCGTGAAATTGAAACGATATCCCATACCATGCAAAGTTTCAATTATGTTCTCACAACCGCAATTAGTTAGTTTACGACGCAGCAAACGCATTTGAGCAGCTACCACATTACTAACTGGTTCTGCACTTACTTCCCAAAGCTGATTGCGAATTTGTTCGGTGGTAACAATTTGGTTCGGGTGCGTCATAAAATACTCCAGTAGCTGGAATTCTTTATTAGTCAGAGAAATCTCATGTTTATTGCCCGCAGAATTTTGACTAACAATCATATTGTTGCCGTAATCTAGAGTCAGATTGCCAACAGTTAATTCCTGTGGCTGAAATTGGGGCGATCGCCTTTGTAAAGCCCGCAACCTTGCTAATAATTCTGCCATACCAAATGGCTTGACTAAATAGTCATCTGCCCCTGCATCTAGCCCCGCAACTTTATCTTCCATTCTATCTTTGGCAGTCAGCATCAATACAGGCAGAGAGCTTTTGTGAGAACGGAGCATTTTACATAACTCTAAACCTGAAATTCCTGGCAGCATCCAATCGAAAATAGCTAACGTGTATTGTGTCCACTTGTTGTCTAAATATGCCCACCCATCATTACCATCTAGTACCCAATCAACCAAATACTTCTGCTGGGTAAGAGTTCGCTTAATAGCTGCTCCCAAATCTGGTTCATCTTCGACTAATAGGATTCTCATACAATTTTGGATTTTGGATTGACCTCATAACTATTCTCTAACTAAAAAATTACCGATTAAAATTAAAACGCCCGTTTACCTTTTCACCTTTAATATCCGCCGTAATTTTCACCTGATACTGACCAGGTACATTTTCAGCTAAATTTGCTTTATAATGCTTACCACTAGCATCATAGGTTAATGGAATTGACTTTTGTTTTCCATCTGGTAGTTGAATTTGAGACGTTACTTTGGCATCAGGTACGGCTTCATGATTGTCACTTGTTTGCAAATATAAATCTATATGAGTTTGATTGGCTTCTTTGCCAGCAACAAATTCTAAATGATATTTTCCTGTTTCTACAACTTGACCACCTTTAGATGCGCCATGCTGACTATTTGTTTTAGCCGCTGGTGAAACTGGAGCAGATTTAGTTTCAGTAGTTGAGGTAGAGGCAGTTGGACTATTTTCTGTAATAGCTGTTTGATTACCGTTACTACAAGCTGCCAAAAAAAGTAGTCCTACAGTTCCTAGAAAAATCAGACGCAATTTTAGTGATTTCATGAATTTACTCTTTTTAGGGAATTTAATTTGTGTTTCGCGCAAAGGCGCAAAGACGCGAAGAATAAGAGTTATTCAAATACTGCTTCTACTGCTTTACTATCTTCAATAAATGACTGATTTTGTTTGGGCATCAAGAACTTACCAAACTGAGAATACAATGCAGGTAAGACCAGCAATGTTAAAGCTGTAGAAGTAAATAAACCGCCCAACACTACTACTGCTAAAGGCTGTAATATTTCTTTTCCTGCATCTGTGCCAATGACTAAAGGTATCATTCCTAAAGCTGAAGTGAGAGCGGTCATCAAAATAGCAACCAATCGCTCTGTTGATCCCTCAAAAATAACTTGGTGTAAAGGCATTCCCTGGGCAATCTTGCCGTTGTAGTTATCTACTAGCATGAGTCCGTTGCGTGTCGCTACACCAAATAGGGTAATGAATCCGACTAAGGAAGCCACAGAGATAATTCCACCCCCCAGCGCAATCGAAAATATACCCCCTACTAAAGCTAGGGGTAGGTTAATCATGATCATCAGCATTGCAGCCACAGATTTAACTGCAAAGTACATTAAGACGGCAATGATCACTAACGCCAACCCACCAAAAACTAATAAATTCTGGGTAGCGCGTTGCTCTGATTCAAACTGACCACCGTATTGGATAAAGTAGCCAGGGGGTAATTCTATAGCTTCTCTGACTTTGTTTTGAATCTCTTCCACTGCCGAACCTAAATCTCGACCGGAGACATTCGCAGAAACAACTATGAGGCGAGAAACATTTTCCCGGTTAATCGTATTGGGGCCAGTTCCATAGTCAATGCTGGCGACTTGAGCTAAAGGTATTTTTTGACCTGTAGGTGTATCTACCAACAAATTGCGGATGATGTCTAAATTATTGCGTGATTCTGGCTGTAACCAAACCACTAAGTCAAACAATTGTTGGTCTTTGAGGACTTGAGAGACAACTTTGCCATTTAAGGCAGTTTCTAGCATTTCAGCTAAATGACCAACAGTTAAACCATAACGAGCCGCTGCGTCCCGGTTGAATTGAATTTGTACTTGTCTAATGGGGACTTGGGGTTCGAGTTGTAAGTCTACGAGTCCGGTAATTCCAGCCATAGCAGATTGAACTTCAGAACCAATGTGGCGCAATTCTGCTAAGTCAGGGCCAAAGATTTTAACTGCGATCGCACTTCTTACTCCCGATAATACCTCATCCATGCGATGGGAAATAAAGCCGCCGATATTGGGAGCAACTCCGGGAATCTTCGCAAACTCCTCTCGCAGCTTTTCAATACTTCCTTCCCGATCTTTTAACCCCTCTGCACTCAATTCCACATCTAAATGCCCCAAATTCACCCCCCCGGCATCCGCATCACCAGCAGCACGCCCAGCCCTTAACTGCACCGTTTTAAATCGCTTGTCGTTCTTTAGCGCCTCTTCTAATGCAAATCCCACTTGGTTTGTTGCCTCTAGAGAACTTCCTGGATAAAGCAAAACTGTATTCACTAAAGATGGTTCTTGAAACTCTGGCAAAAATACACGCCCCAAACTCGGTAAAATTACTAAAGAAGCTACCAAGGATGCACCTGCTACGAGCAAAATAATTGTAGGAAAACGAATGGAAAAATTAACAAGAGGTCGATAGATTTTTTGTGATAAAGCACTTACCCAAGTATCATCTGCTGGTAGTTGGCGATTTGCTAGTAATATTGCACATAGCGCCGGAGATAAAGTCATGGCCACTAATGTAGAAGCAAAAATTGAGATTAAATAGGCAACACCCATCGGCGCAAATATCCGACCTTCCACACCTGTCAGTGTGAAAATTGGGGCAAAGATAACGCCGATAATTACAGTGGAGAAAATTACACTAACTCTAACTTCTACAGAAGTATCATAAACAACTTTAAAGGGATGTATCGGGTTGCTGGCTACTTGGTTTTTTCGCAGACCTCGATAACAGTTTTCCATGTCCACAATCGAGTCATCAACCACTGAACCAATAGCTACAGCCAAACCACCCAATGTCATAGTATTGATACCCTGACCGAACAAACCCAAAATCATCATCCCAATCAGGACTGATAAAGGAATGGCGCTGAGAGTAATGATAGCGGTGCGCCAGTTCATCAAAAACATCAGCAGGATAATGGAAACGATGATGATGCCGTCGCGTAGAGAACTAGTAACATTTTCAATAGCCGCTTCGATAAAGTTTTCTTGGCGGAAAGTTTCTGTGACTTTGACATCTTTGGGTAAACCTGCTTTAATTTCTGCGATCGCCTTTTCAACGGCTCTAGTCACTGTGGGAGTATCATTCTGTGGTTGTTTATTGACCATCACCACAATTGCTGGTTGACCATTCAAACTACCATCCCCACGTTTTAAAGCTGCTCCAATGCGGACATCTGCCACATCCTGCATTAATATAGGTATTCCGTTCCGTGCTGCGATAGCGAAGCGCTCCGTAGGAATCGCAGATTTCCCCAATTGCTCAATTGACTCAATGCGCCCCAAGCCACGAATAATTAACTCTTGGTCTGGATTGACCAAAAAGCCCCCCGCAGCATTGACATTAGCTTCTCTAGCCGCAGATGTGACTTCATTTAAGGTGACATTGAAAGCCTTTAATTTACCTGGATTAACCAATATTTGATATTGGCGAATATCACCACCATAGACAATTACTTGAGAAATCCCCGGTACAGCTAATAATCTATTGGTAACATCCCGGTCAACCAAGCGCCGCACTTCCATGAGTGGGGTTGTTTCCGCAGTAAAAGCATATTGTAGGATTGTGCTAATGGGGGAAGAAATAGGTGAAATCTGCGGATTTTCCACACCCTCTGGTAATTTTTGCTGTACCTGTTGCAATCGTTCTGTTACTAATTGACGGGCTTGATAAACATCAGTCCCCCATTTAAAAATCACCTTAACGACAGAAATACTAACAGCAGAAGAAGAACGTACAGTTTCTACCCCTGGTGTACCATTAACCGCACTTTCAATCGGTAAAGTAATTAGTGTTTCTACTTCCTCTGGTGCTAGTCCTGGGGCTTCAGTTTGAATTTCAACTTGAGGCGGTGCAAAGTCAGGAAAGACATCCAGCGGCATCTGAGTCAGATTATATGTACCCCAAATTGTTACCACAATTGCCAGTAGTACAACTATCCAGCGTTGAACAATAGACCATTTAAGGATGGTATTTAACATATTTCCTTCTTCCTTCTTCCTTCTTCCTTCGCGCTCTTTGCGTCTTTGCGGTTCATTTAATCCGTATTCTTTCAGTAGGAAGGGAGTACGAAAAATATGACTGAAAAAATTATTTTTGCGTAGTGATAATTCATGAATTACCCCTACCTTCATTCTGTTTTGCGTAAATCCTGTCTTCTTCAGACACAGAATCACCTATTAGAATCAGATGCGACTTACTGCGACGACCAGCCCAAAAACTACCAGCCATAAAAGCTACAGTAGCTAGTGCAGTTCCTCCCCCGGCTGCAATCCACCAAGGTACTGGTAAGCTAGGCGTTGTCACTGTGGTTTGTGCAGAAATTTCCGTGTGTTCGTCGTCTGCTTTTTTCTTAGTATCACCACGCAAAGATTGAGCGTAAAGTTGGGGCGCACGTTGGGTAACAATTATATCTCCCTCAAATAACCCAGTTTTTACCTCAACCATATCTCCAGAAGTTTGACCTAAAGTGACTTCAGCCGCTTGGTAGGCGTTACCATTTTGCAAATAAACCTGTTGCTTGCCATTTACTTCTACTACAGCCGTAGTAGGAATAGTCAGTACATTTGATGATGTTTGATTTGTTAAAACTTCTAGTTCTGCAAACATTCCTGGCTTGAGAACTCCACTTGAATTATCTATTTCGGCTTTCACAGGTACAACTCGCGTATCCCCTACCACCGCAGATTCAATTACGGCAATTCGTCCACTAAAGGTGCGATTAGGTACAGAAGCCACTTTCAAGCTGACTCGTTGACCAGTTTTTACTTTGTCTAAATCTTTTTCATAAATATTCGCTGTGGCAAAAACGCGGCTGTCATTAATAATTGTCATTAACTTGCCACCCGCGTCTTGAAATGTTTGACCAAGAGTAACTTCTCTATCAGCAACCTTGCCAGTAATAGGAGCATTTACTATTACCAATCCTTGAGCATTAGCGTGGTTTCCTAATTGAGAAAGCCGAGTTTGATATGTGGTATTACTCAGTTTAATTTTTGATTTTGCCAGTTCAACAAATGACTGAGCCGTTTTGAGTTTAGCTTCAGCCTCAATGACATCGCGGCGGCTATTAGCTGTGGTTAACTTAGTTTGAGCTTCTGCTAATTGGGTTTGAGATTCTAGGGCTGTGCGACGTGGTAAAGCACCAGAATCAGTTAACTGTTTGTCTTTGTCATACTTTTCTTGATAAAATGCCACTTGGGTTTGTGCTTCGGCAATTTCCGAGTCGGCTATTTGTTGATATCTTTGGTAATTTTGTTGCGCTAATTTTAACTCAGCTAATGCTTGTCGTAAATCAGCTTGACCTTGCGCTAGTTTTTCCTGGGAGTTAACCCGCAGTTCTACTAAGTCAGGGCTGGATACAACAGCGACAGGTTGGCCTTTTTGCACTTTAGCACCAGGTTCAACTAATAACTCAACCACTTTAGCCCCGGAAATTGGGGTAGTTACTTCTACTTTTTGGCTGGGTAATGTTTCAATTTGTCCGGTGGTTTTAATCGCAATGCCTAGTTGTTGGCGTTTAACTGGTTCAACTTTAATTCCTAACCGTTTTGCTGTTTCTATATCAACTTGAATGGAGCTAGTAGTATTAGTAGTCTCAGTTGTGCTTTGAAATTCATTTCCGTGTCCGGCGTGGGCTAGAACTACTGTAGGACTTGCTAATAACAGCAAACCCATAGCTACAATTGATTGGAAACACAAAGATTTAGGTATCGCTATCGAAAATCCTTGGTTATGGGAGAGAAAGGAATTGCGATTGAGCATTTGTTTTTGGTAAAAGAAAGCTGGTTTTTTTTGGTCACTTTTTCTGCACCTCATTCCCAGTCTTTCATCTCAAAATGAAATTGGTATGAAATTGAGAACTGAAAAACTAGCTTTCTTTGAAGTTTTGTGCGGCTTTATAGGTAGACACAGATACCAGATATCATTTGTTATACCAAGCTTTTCGCCACTGTTTCATTTGGTTAATTTCTGCATCTTGGGATTTGATGATATTTTCAGCCAAGGTTTTAATTTCAGGACGCTGAGATTTTTGCAAAGCATCTTTTGCCATCACTACGGCTGCTTCATGGTGAGGAATCATGGCGTTGATAAAACGCAGGTCAAATTCTGCATCAGCTGCACCTAAATCCATATTCATCATCATGGCTTGCTTTTGCTCAGGTGACATCTCCATGTCATGTCCCATTTTGGCATCATAAGCCATTGGTTTATCTCCCGCTTTAGGATACCAAGCTGTACGCCACTGTTTCATCTGGGTGATTTCTTGGTTTTGCGCTTTGGTAATTTCGTCTCCTAGCTTTTTGATTTCAGGGCGTTTCGATTTCTGTTCTATTTCTTTGGCCATTACTATTGCTCCCTGATGGTGGGGAATCATGGCATCAATAAAGCGCAAATCATAGTTGGTATCGGCTGGGCCTAAATCCATTGTCATGCTGTGATTCATCATGCCACTACCATGATCCATCGTTTGCTTGTCATTTGTAGTAGTAGCAGTGGTGGCAGGGTTTGATGCTTGGTTTTGGGCATCGGTTGTCGAACAGGCTGTTAACAATCCGCTGGGTACAGAAGCGATCGCTACTAAGGTCAATGACAAGAAGCTGTTTTTTAGCGTAGAAAGTTGCATAGGGAGCATCTAAATATTTCCTGATTTCATTCTAAAATCTCTAGTTAGCTGGAGAGTCAAGCCTTTATCTAATTTATTTTGAGGCTGTGCTGTACTAGTTGTTTACAAGCGATTATTGTACTTACTACATAGTTTGACAGCCAAAAATGAAATCAAGATGAAATTGCCGTAAGTGATTCCTCAGTGTAGAGAGAAATCAATTACCCATTACCTAAGAACTTGGCTCTCATCTCCTCTAATTCTTTGTCTATAGGATCATTACTAGTAGGCACAGATGTAGGATTAGATGGTTGTTTAGGAACATTTTGCGGTTGTATCTTACCACCTGTAAATTGTGTTTTTAGTTCTTGTAATTCTTTCTCAATTTCAGGGGAATTTTGATTAAAAACAGTGGGTGGAGAAGTAGGGGATGCTGGGGTGACTGGTTTAGTAATTATCGCGGGTGGGATATTTGCTGGTGACTGGTGATGATTTAAATGATTAAGAACTTCATCGGACGTTTGGTAGCGACGGCTGGGTATGCTTTCTACCATTTTGTCAATAATCTGACTTAATTCTTTACTGACGGGAGTTTTGAGATATTGTCCCCAAATCCAAGTGGCATTGTGGGTATCATAGCTATCGAAGGGCGATCGCTCTGTTAAAAGATTAATACAAGTTACACCTAAACTATAAATATCACTGGCAAAAATCGCCCTTCCTCGCATTTGTTCTGGTGCGACATATTCGGGACTACCTATACTTGTACCTGTGTGATTCAAAGCTGTACCTGTGGCAGATTTAGCAGCCCCAAAATCTACTACAACGAGTTTATGATCACTACTCCGACGAATAATATTTTCTGGCTTAATATCTCGATGAATAACTTGTCTAGCATGACAAAATTGCAGCACTGGCAATAAATCATTCAATAATTGCCGAATCTGCGTTTCATTAAAAGCACCTTTATGCGCTAATTCCTGGGCTAAATTGAGTCCATCAATAAACTCTTGTACTAAGTATTGCCTGTCATCTTGGCTACAATATGCCAAAAGTGCAGGAATTTGGGAATGTTGCCCCAATTCATCTAACTGTACTGCTTCTTGGTTAAATAATTCTACCGCTTTTTGTACCGTATTTGTACCCTGAGCTTGGGGGTAAAATTGCTTAATAACACAGGGTGGTTTTGAGGGTTTATCCTCATCTACTGCTAAAAAAGTCCTACCAAAACCACCTTGTCCGATGGGTTTAGTAGCACGATAGCGCTCTTTGAGCAGTAATTTTGTGCCACAAGTTAGGCAAAACTTGACATCATTAAGGTTTTCGGGTTTGGAACAATGGGGGTTCAGACAGTAACTCATAAAAAAATAACTCGTACTTGTCTTTATTGTGCCTTGTGGGTTGCTAAAGGGTCATGATTAACTTTTATTTCGCTTTTCAGTTAGCCACAAAACTGGCTGCTTTTAGAAGCGAGTGACTTAAAACCCTCAGAATTGGTTAAGAGAACTCCACAAAAAAGATGATCCAATTTCACCAAATCAAAGCGACTTTTCTTCCCCCTGCTCCCTGCTCCCTGCTCCCTGCCCCCCTGCCGTCACAACGACGGGATATTTTTTTAGTTGGAAGTCTCTAAAGTTCTATCTAGGATGGCATTTTAGAGTTTTTAGTGTAACAATTTAAGTCAGTAAAGATTAAAATTTCTGACTACTCAAGAAATTTCAGGTATGAGTTCACAGAGGTTGACTTGGTTGGTGAACAAGTGATTTTTGTATGTAAAATTGCTTAATTTTTGGTAATAAGATTAAATATTTTACACATTTGAGATACTTTCAGTCTCCCTGTATTGGATTAATGATAATGCTTATTAATGACAACAAGGTGAAACTATGCAAACAATATTATGGGAATTATTTCCGCGTTTTTTGGTGAATAATTCATACATTCCACATGGACATTGCTATCTCTGGCAAACGCCTCTTGTAGGTTTGCATTTAATCAGTGATGCGCTAATTGCGATCGCTTATTTCTCTATTCCAGTCATGCTGATCTACTTTGTCAGCAAGCGGAGTGATATTCCCTTCTCCAAAGTATTTGTCCTCTTTGGGGCATTTATTATCCTCTGTGGTATCGGACACCTGCTCGATATTTGGACACTTTGGCATCCAGACTACTGGATTTCTGGCATTGAACGCGCTCTGACTGCTTTCGTTTCTTGTTATACAGCTTTACAACTAGTAGAACTCCTGCCGCAATTTTTGGCATTAAGAACACCAGAACAGCTAGAAGCCATCAACCAGGAATTAGAAAAGCAAATAGCAGAACGGCAACGCACCGAAGAAACTCTGGAAATGATTGTAGCTGGAACTGCTTCGGTGACTGGAAACGATTTTTTTTCGGCGCTGGTGCAGAATCTAGCTAAAGCCTTAAATGTGTCCTACGCGCTGGTGTCTAGGACAGTTAATGGTTCTACCCCCACTCTGCGTACTCTGGCGCTTTGGGCTGTTTCTAATTTAGCAGAGAACATTGAATATGAATTAACGGATACTCCTTGCCAAGTGGTAATAGAGAATCAGCTATTGTGTTCTTATCCAAATAATTTGCAAGAGTCTTTTCCCAATACTCCATTGCTCAAAGACATGGACGCACAGAGTTATGTAGGCTTACCCTTACTAGATATCAATCAGAATGTGATTGGTAATCTCTGCATTATTGATATTAAACCCTTTCTAGTAGATGAACGCACCATTACACTTCTAAATGTATTTGCCGCACGAGCTTCGACTGAACTGCAACGCAAATGGGCAGAAGAAGAAAAACACCAAGCGTATGAGGAACTAGAATTTCGAGTTGTGGAGCGCACAACTGAACTTATTAGAACTAATAACGCTCTAGAAAGTGAAATTAGCGAACGGATTGCTGCTGAAGTTGCTATGAGGGTAATGGCAGAGCGAGAACAGGCAATTAACAGGGTAATTTTGCGAATGCGTCAAACCCTGAATTTGGAATCAATTTTCAATGTCACCACCACAGAATTACGACAAACGATAGATTGCGATCGCGTTTTGATTTATCGCTTCCAACCAGATTGGAGTGGGGAATTAGTTTCCGAGTCGGTAAATCAACATTGGAATATCTTGCTGCCTGGACGAGCAAAAGATCCTAAACTTACCCAAGTGACTGTAGATCAACCCGATTGTGTCACCACTAAACTGAGTACTACAGATGTTTTGAGCCATGATACCTATTTACAAGACAACAAAGGGGGTATGTTACGCAAAAAAAATACTTATTGCTGCGTTAATGATATCTACACAGCCGGATTTGATCCTTGCTATCTCAATCTTTTAGAAGAATTGCAAGCACGAGCTTATATTATTACTCCCATCTGTTGTGGCAAAAATCTCTGGGGTTTGTTAGCAGTTTATCAAAATAGTAATTCCCGCAACTGGCAACAAGCAGAAATTGGCATTGTTACCCAAATTGGTAATCAATTGGGGGTAGCAGTGCAACAAGCAGAACTACTCGCCCAAACCCAGCAACAGGCAAAGGAACTGAAACGGGCTAAAGAAGCCGCTGATGCTGCAAATCGGGCTAAAAGTGAATTTTTGGCGAATATGAGTCATGAACTGCGTACCCCCCTCAATGCCATTCTGGGCTTTACTCAGTTGATGCAGCAAGATAAATCTTTAACTATTGACTATCAAAGGTATATCGAAATCATTAACCAAAGTGGTGAACACCTGTTAGCGCTGATTAATGATGTGCTGGAGATGTCGAAAATTGAAGCTGGCAGGATTTCACTCGATGAAACAGAGTTTGATTTGCACAAGTTGCTCTACAGTTTAGAAGCGATGTTCCTGATGAAATCGCAATCTAAAGGCGTACAACTAAGGTTTAATAGTGATATTACTGTTCCTCAGCACATCAAAACTGATGAAAATAAATTGCGTCAGGTACTCATTAACCTGTTAGGCAATGCCATCAAGTTTACCGAAAAAGGAAGTGTATCCTTGCGAGTTAGTAGCCAGGAGTCATTAACAGGGGACACAGGCAGAGAGAATATCCTCTTATTTGCAGTTGAAGATACAGGCCCTGGTATTGCCTTAGAAGAACTGAGTGATTTATTTCAGGCGTTTCAGCAAACACGAGCCGGGCAAAAATCTAAAGAAGGAACAGGTTTGGGATTGGGGATAAGTCAGCGGTTTGTGCAGTTGATGGGTGGAGAAATTACTGTTACTAGCAAACTAGGCCAAGGTAGTTGTTTCAGTTTTAGTATTCCAGTTAGTTTGACAAAAGCAGCCCTTAATTCCAGTTCATTTCCCGTTGATCATGCAATCAGTATTGCTCCTGGGCAGTACTATCGAATTATGATTGCTGAAGATAATGCTACTAACAGATTGCTACTGAGCAAAATCTTGATCAGATTAGGCTTTGAAGTGAAGGAAGCTGAAAATGGACAAATTGCGATCGCACTCTGGCAGCAATGGCAACCTCACCTCATCTTTATGGATATGCATATGCCTATTCTTGATGGCTATCAAGCAACTCGGCAAATCCGTCAAATAGAACAAGAATTAGCAACTGAGCAAAGTCCCACCCCGACCAAAATTATCGCTCTCACTGCCAGTGCTTTTACCGAACAGCGACAGGAAAGCTTAGACGCAGGTTGTGACGATTTTGTCAGCAAACCATTCCGCTGGGAAGAAATTCTAGAAATCCTATCCAAGCATCTTCAAATAGAATACTTGTATGAATCGACTTCCGGCAGTGATATTACCCTGAACACAATTTCGTTTTCATCCGAATATGTTCTTGATCAAATGGCCTTAGCTATTATGCCAGCGGCATGGATTCAGGAATTACACTTTGCGGCAGTCCAAGGTAATGATATGAGTAGTCTTCACCTCATTGCTCAAATCCCCCCTGAGCAAACTTCTTTGATTGCAGCTTTAACCGGACTGATTGAAAGTTATCAGTTTGACAAATTGATGTTATTAACGCAACCAAGAGAATGAGGATATTTAAGGTGAATTTATGACCATTGACAACCAGCCGAATCAACTTTTACCACAACCTGCCCCAATCAACATCCTCATTGTTGATGATGTTCTGGAAAATATTCGTCTCCTCTCCAGTATTTTGGAGCGTAATGGATACCAGACCCGTAAAGCACTTAGTGGTACAATGGCACTTACAGCAACTGTAGCGGCTCCACCTAGTCTAATTTTATTAGATATCAGAATGCCGGATATGAGTGGTTATCAGGTTTGTCAAGAACTGAAATCAAACCCCCAGACTGCTCACATTCCCATCATTTTTTTAAGTGCAGCAGATGATATTGCTGATAAAGTACAGGCTTTTCAAGTAGGTGGTGCAGACTATATTACCAAACCATTCCATATCGAAGAAGTATTAGCGCGGGTTCAACATCAACTGACCATCATTAAAGCTCAACAAACGATTTGCAATCTCAATGCACAGTTAGAGGAACGAGTGAGAGAACGTACCCAACAGCTAGAAATTGCCAATTCCCAACTTGCAGAAATGGCTTTTCAAGATCCGTTGACTAAGCTACCTAACCGGGCATTGTTAATGGAGCAACTTTGGCAAGCTATCAAGGAACAAGAGTCAAATCCTGATCATCAATTTGCTGTATTTTATTTGGATTGCGATCGCTTTAAAATTATCAACGACTCTTTAGGACACCCAGTAGGAGATGAGTTACTGATTGCCGTTTCTCAACGTCTCAAATCCATTTTACATCCAGAAGATGTCTTGGCACGTCTAGGAGGTGATGAATTTGTTCTCTTGCTCACCAGACTCTCTGATCCTGTTACAGTTATTCACATAGCCGAAGGAATTTCTAGCCATTTTGCCCACCCCTTTTATCTCCAAGAACGAGAGGTTTTTCTCTCATTTAGCATTGGTATTGTTGCCGACTGCTCAACTTATTCTGAACCTGATGCTTTGCTGCGAGATGCCGACATAGCCATGTATCAAGCCAAAACCGCAGGTAAAGACAAATACCAAATCTTCGCCCCAGCAATGCACCAAACTGCCTGTGAGCGATTACAAATGGAAACAGATTTGCGGAAAGCCATTAAACAACAAGAGTTTGTTCTCAATTATCAGCCGATTATTAACCTGGCAACAGGCAAAATTATCGGTGCTGAAGCCCTAATTCGCTGGCATCATCCTACTCAGGGATGTATTTCTCCAGTGCAATTTATCCCCATTGCAGAAGAAACAGGTTTGATTTTAAAACTAGGTCACTGGGTACTTAAAGAAGCCTGTTATCAACTTCGTCTCTGGCAGCAAAAACAGATTGTAGATTTATCATTTACCATCAGTGTTAATATATCAGCTTACCAGTTTTCTCAATCTAACCTTGTAGAGCAAATTGATAACATTTTAGCAGAAAGTCAACTTTCCCCAGAATGCTTAAAGTTAGAAATTACCGAAACAGCCATCATGGAAAATTTTGCCTCTGCTGCTAATATTATTTCTAATCTGCGAAAACGACATATTCAATTGAGTATAGATGATTTTGGGACAGGCTATTCCTCACTCAGCTACTTGCATTATTTTCCCGTTGACAACATCAAAATTGATCGCTCATTTATTCGGTATTTAACTGAAAATTCTGATAGTTTGGGATTGGTGACTGCAATTATCCAAATTGCTAAAACAATGGGCATGACTCTCATAGCTGAAGGAATTGAAACTAGTGAACAACTGAACCAACTGCAACTATTAGATTGTCAATTTGGTCAAGGCTACCTGTTTTCCAAACCTCTAGACTCTGACAATCTGGCTAAATTAATATCGACAAGTCTTTAATAATCTCATAAATAACCAATGATTCCTTAATAGTACAAGTCCCCAGATTTATCAGTAGGGTCAATCCAAAATTGTCTGACTTTTATTTTTACATAAAAAAACCATGAATATGCGTACACAAAACAACGCATTTATAGCGGATATTCTCATTGTTGATGATAAACTTGAAAATATTCGTTTTTTATCCGATTTTTTATCGAGAGAAAATTATCAAATTCGGAAAGCAATTAATGGACAAGCTGCATTAATGGCTGTTAATTCACTTCTCCCCGATTTGATTCTTTTAGATATCAATATGCCAGGAATGGGAGGTTATGACGTATGTAAATATTTAAAAAATGACCCCAAAACTAGTTCAACTCCTGTGATTTTTCTAAGTGCTGGCAATGAAGTTGATGATAAGGTTCGTGCCTTTGAAGTTGGAGGTATTGACTACATTACTAAACCATTTCATTTAGAGGAAGTACTAGCCAGAGTAAAAACTCAATTAAAACTCCAAAATTTACAAAAGGATTTAATATCTAACAATGAAAAACTCAAAAATATGTTTTTCTCATTAGAGAATGCTCAGTCTGAACTCATTCAAAAAGAAAATCTAATTAATGCAGGTCGAATCGCCGCCGGAATTTCTCATGAAATTAATAACCCGCTCAGTTTTATTCTTTGTAATATTAATCCTGCATCTGAATATAGTGAACAACTAATTAGTCTTATTAATCTTTATCAAAAATCATTTCCAGATGCAACTCCACAAATCAAAGATTTGATAGCAGAAATTGAATTAGATTTTCTGCTTCCAGATTTCACAAGAATTCTTCATTCTATTCGCACAGGAGCCGAACGAATTCGCTCAGTGATTCAAGCTCTACATATCTTTTATCGTCTTGATAAATCAGGTATAAAAATGTTTGATATTCACGAAAATATTGATAGCAATATTGTCACATTAGATCATCAATTTACAATCAAAAATGCTTCGCCTAATATTTCTATTATAAAAGACTATGCAGATATTCCATCATTTACTGGTTATGTAAATTTATTCAATCAAGCGATAATAAACCTTTTGCAAAATGCTATTGATGCACTGGAAGCAAAAATTGATTTAAATATTGATGGTTCATTTCAACCTACAGTTTGGATTCATACACACACCACAGAAAATAAAATAATCATCAGCATTAAAGACAATGGTATAGGAGTTTCCGAAGAAAATAGATCTAGTCTATTTCAGCCATTTTTTACGACAAAATTAGTTGGTAAAAAATATGGATTAGGTTTATTTACTACCTACCAAATTATTAATGATCTTCATAAAGGTAATTTAATTTACCATAACTGTCCTGAAGGAGGCTCAGAATTTGTGATTGAACTTCCAATATCAAGATTGTAAAATCATGGTATGGACATAAAGCAGAATTCAGGAGTCAGGAGTCAGGAGTCAGGAGTCAGAAGTAAAACTGGCTTTGTGTATAGGTTTCAATTTAGATTTTGTACCTCCTAACTACGCAAACTGCTGTATCAAGAGTTTGAAGGTTAAAAAGGTGAATCAGGTTCAAGGAATAAGCGTTGAAACTACCAAAAACCTATCACTTGACCAAATTCAAGACTATTCTTCTAATTCTTCCTCCTGACTCCTGACTCCTGACTTCTAGCCCTACTTATTACTCAAGGATTCTCTCAATAAATCCCGATGTAAAAAAGCCTCATTTACTAAAGATAGTATTTTCTCAGATGATAATGCTTCACTATTGTGATAATATTGAATCCAAGTTTTACTAATTAAATCTACATCAGTTGGTAAATCCTTTAAATCCCATCCAGGTATTTCTAAATCTTCCATCAAACGGTTGACCTTGGGGTCATAACTCAAAGCAAAACAACGACAACCTTCACTAGCTGCCATAATTAAACTGTGTAGACGCATCCCTATTGCCATTTCTACACCACGAAATATACCTTTTAAAAGTTGTGGATCTTCTGCACAGATAATTTTACTAACATCTTTTAATTGCAATTGAATTTTTTCTGCAATTCCTAAATCTTCACTTTTTTGAAAAGGTAATAATAAAATAAATGTTTGGGTAGCTTTTTGTAAATCAACTAAGGCATGAATTAAATTTGCTAACCGAGTTTCTGTAAGTTGGGGATGATTTCTTAAAATAACGGCAATTCTAGGTTTTGGTAAATCTGCTAATTCTGGTACTGGTTTAGACTCTAACGCCCAAACTGGGTCAGGTGCAAGGATATGAGGTATGCCCCAATTTGATAATAAAGCCGCACTAGAGCGATCGCGTACACTGATTTTAGTACAAAGAGCAAAATTTCGCTTTGCTAACCAACGAGTTTGCGATCGCAATAAAGGCCCTATTCCCTGTCCCCAAGCTACAGTTTTCAAACCCATAGCTTGAGCTAAAGCCATTAATCCCCCATAATAAAAAGGGCTAATGCTGCTAGTCGCATCCTGCATTAAACTTCCACCACCCCAGATAAAAGCATCACAGGAACGCAAAGCTTTGATAATCTGCAAAAACGCCATACGGTTGTAACTTTCCACACCATAACGCTTTTTAGTTTCCTCAGGATTCCCAGAAAGCACCACAGGCGTTACATCAGGTGGTAGCATTTGCAGAAGTGTTGCCAACAAAGCTTCATCACCACCATTACCTTTACCGTAATACCCAGACAATAACGCCCGTATCTTCACCATTTTAAATTTTAGATTTTGAATTTTGAATTAATTATGCACGCTCTTTCGATTCCCACCTGGATAATTCATGTTTCTAGCGTCATTGAGTGGATAGTCGCTATTTGGTTAATCTGGACTTATGGTGAACTCACAAAAAACCGTAGTTGGTGGGGATTGTCCTTTGCCATGTTACCAGCTTTAATCAGCGCCATGTGTGCTTGCACTTGGCATTATTTCGACAACGCCGAATCGCTAGAATGGATAGTAACACTGCAAGCTGCCATGACATTAGTTGGTAATTTTACCCTTTGGGCAGCAGCCGTGTGGATTTGGCGTTCTACCAAGTCTGCAAACCCAGTTGAGCCAAAAACTATCAAATCAGAGCAATGATATCAAAAGAAACCCTTTTTGCCCTTTCTCTGTTTCCCTATTTGGGTTTCTTGTGGTTTATCAGCCGCAGTCCGCAAATGCCACGTTTAGCCCTATATGGATTTTACGGTACTTTGGTATTCGTCGGCGTTACTATCCCCGCAGGTATTTATGCCAAAGTCGCTTATGGAGAACAATTAGCCAATATAGACTGGTTACATGGTGGTGCAGAGGTCTTTTTAACCCTTGCCAACATTTTACTAGTGTTAGGTTTTCGCCAAGCAGTGCAAGAATTAAAAAGTAAAAATTAAGTACAGAAAAACTCTGTCTTTCTCCTCTGCGCCTCTGCGCCTCTGCGTGACAAAAAAATTATTGTTTATGAGGAAAAAATAAATGCAAGTAATACCAGCAATTGATTTACTAGAAGGTCGCTGTGTGCGACTTTATAAAGGAGACTATGAGCGATCGCAAGTATTTAGCGAAAACCCCGTCGAAGTAGCCAAACTCTGGGAAGAACAAGGTGCGACAAGATTGCATTTAGTTGATTTAGATGGCGCAAAAGCTGGGAAAATCGTTAACTTAGCCGCAATTGAAGCTATAACTAATGCAGTTTCCATCCCCATTGAAGTAGGTGGCGGATTGCGCGATCGCTCCAGTGTGCAACAATTATTTAATCTCGGCGTAAATTGGGCAATTCTCGGAACCGTTGCTGTCGAACAACCCCAGCTAGTTCAACAACTCTGTCAAGAATTTCCCCAACAGATTATAGTTGGCATAGATGCCCGTAATGGTTTAGTCGCAACTCGCGGTTGGTTAGAAACTTCTGAAGTTTTAGCCACCCAACTCGCTACCCAAATGCAAGAACTAGGTGCAGCAGCCATTATTTACACCGATATTAACCGTGATGGTACTCTAGAAGGGCCAAATCTAGACGCATTACGAGAACTCGCTGGTGCAATTTCCATCCCTGTTATCGCTTCTGGTGGTGTAAGTTCAATTACCGACTTGTTAAGTTTATTAGCCTTAGAACCCCAAGGTGTAACAGGCGTAATAGTTGGCAAAGCTTTGTATACTGAAGATATTATCCTCACAGAAGCATTACGTGCGATCGGCCCAGGACGCATTCAAGATATTCCACCCAACTTAGATTTTTCTAGCTTTGCTTGAACATTCCAGATTTCGGGAATGATTTATCTTACTTTTGTAGATAAAATTATCATCGAAGGTCAAGGTGAATTCTGATGTCTAACCAAAAAGTAACTTCTAAGCCAAAGCTTAAAGCACAGCAGATATACACAAAAGCTAAAAAACCTCAGCCCCCTAAAGGACTAGGAAAACCAAAAACAGAATAATAATTCAACGTAAGAATTCAGGAGTCAGGAGTCAGGAGTCAGGAGTCAGGAGTGAGGAGGAACAAAGAAGAAAGAAGAAAATTTTTCCCTCTGACCGTTTCTTGTTCCCTGCTCTATCAAATATTCTGTATACTGAATCCTTACAATTCAAAATTCAAACAAAATGTAGAAATGTAAGTCTATTTATGTCTCTACATTTTTTATTTGAAGAGTTTGAACACCGCAAGTCAAAGTTAAATTGTCGAAAATAGGATCTGTCGCCGGAGTTACACCTGGTTCTTCGGATTCACAAACAATAGAAATTGCTTTTCGTGGTTGACCTCCTGGTAAACCAACAAACATTCCTACATAACTTTTGAGATGCTGAGATTTAGAGGTAGCATAGTAAAATATTTGGTTTTCTGACCGTCTAATAAAATTAGTATAAAATTCTGGATAAGCATTAATCAACCATCCTCTTTGTTTGACATCTTCGACCAGTTGCCCAGTTCGTTCATAAGCCCAAGTTTGCTCTTGGCAGAGTTTTTGCATTGCTTGTTTAGCATTAGTTTGAGGAGGTTCAATAAAATTTTCGCTGCACCGAGATAGCAAGAGAGTCATGGTGAGGACGACAAAGATGCCAATTATTTTTAGCCAGTTACGGTCGCGCGATAAAGCTTTCATATTTATATTCTCCTAATAATTACGAATTACGAATTACGAATTATCAATTACTTTGACTATCTTATGAGTATATTGGAGAAATGAATCAGCCAAAACATATTTGGAGTGCCGGACAAATTCTGCAAAACCGTTATCAACTTCAGCAGCAATTGGGTGACAATGGCGATAGACAAACTTGGCTGGCCAAAGATTTAACGCCTCAACTGTCTCAGTCTGTTGTGGTGAAGCTTTTACCCTTTCATGCTCAGATGCAGTGGGATGAATTGAAGTTGTTTGAGCGGGAAATTGCAGTTCTTAAAGCCCTGAAGCATTCACGAGTACCGCGCTATCTCGATTCATTTGAAATTGAATCATCAACGAAAATGAGTTGGTTTGTGTTGGTGGAAGCATTTATTCCAGGGCGATCGCTTGGACAAATCATTGAACAAGGGTATCCGCTGACTGCCATGCAAATCCGCAAAATTGCCGTGCAGGTGCTGATTATTTTGAGCGATTTACATCAAGGAAATCCTCAGCTTTTACATCGAGATATAAAACCCAGTAATTTAATGTTAGGCAGTGACAGTCAGATTTATCTGATTGATTTTGGGGCAGTTCAAGATCAACAAACTACAGGTGCAACCTTTACTGTTGTGGGAACAAGTGGATATGCACCTCCAGAACAATTTTTTGGTCGCGCTGTTCCTGAATCGGATTTGTATGCGTTGGGTGCAACGTTAATCCA
Organism: Anabaena sp. WFMT; assembly: GCF_051781005.1. Lineage (NCBI taxonomy): Bacteria > Bacillati > Cyanobacteriota > Cyanophyceae > Nostocales > Nostocaceae > Anabaena > Anabaena sp. WFMT. The sequence goes on from NZ_JBPWOA010000032.1 coordinate 276,704, forward strand.
TTTGCTTACTGGCATCTCTCCTAGTGATTTACCACAGCAAGAATTACGGATGCAGTTTCGTGATTTGGTGGCGATTCCTGATGCCTTTGCTGAGTGGATTGAGAAGTTGATAGCACCGGATGTAAGCGATCGCTTTCCCACGGCTCTCCAGGCGCTAGAAGCACTCAATGCGATCGATATGAAGCCAACTGTGCGAGGGCAACCCCTCCCTTCTCACACTCGCATTCAAATAGACAAAACCGCACACCGTCTGCTTATTCACTTTCCTGGAATTGGCTTATCTCCTCAACAGTCGGCTGTGTTTTTACTGGAATTTAGTTTACTGGGAATTCTCATTTGGTGGTTGTGGACTGGGTTTCCCCCAAGCAATAACCTACCTGGAGCCATTCCTGAAGAGGCAGAATTTACAAGAATTCTTCGCATCTTGGCAACAATTCCTTGGTGCATGACATTCTGCACAGTGATGACGCAACTCTGGCAACAATGGCAACCCAATCGAATTGATTTTCAAAAGGGCATATTTAAATTGGACTGGAAACTTTTGGGCAGACATTGGTGGCGACAAAGTGGACATATCGGAGATATTCAAGAAGTCGATATCGGTATGCAAGTTTCAACGCACAAACCCTGGTTTAGTAAAAGTCACCAAACTCCCATGATTTTGATTCAAGCCGGAAATCGCCGCTATACCTTTGGCGCTGGTTTCACAGAAGCGGAGAATATATGGCTTCTTCAAGAAATTAAACATTGGCTCAAAAGCAAGGAGAAATAATCTGTGCAATCTGGACAAGTTCTACAACAACGCTATCAACTGCAAACAGTTTTGGGAAAAACCCAAGGACGACAGACTTGGCTGGCAACAGATTTAACCAATCAGTCTTCTGTAGTAGTGAAGTTGTTGGTGCAAAATCCTCAGTTGCAGTGGCAGGATATCAAGCTGTTTGAACGCGAGGCAACCGTCCTCAAAAACTTGCAACATCCCCGAATTCCTCGCTATCAAGATGCGTTTAGCCTTGATACCCCAGAAGGTTCAGATTTGCCTTGGTTTGGCTTGGTGCAAGATTATTTGCCGGGAACCACGTTGCAGAAACTACTTGAGAGTGATGCCAGAATCACAGAAAAACAGGCGAGAGCGATCGCACTCGAAACACTACAAATATTGATTTACCTACATGAATTAAATCCACCTGTTTTACATCGTGATATTAAACCTAGTAATTTATTGATTGGTCAAGATCAACATATTTACTTAATTGATTTTGGGGCAGTTCAAAATCGTGTCAAAGCAGAGCGTTCGACGATGACAGTCGTGGGTACTTACGGCTATACTCCACTGGAACAATTTCGAGGACAAACCGTTCCTGCATCAGATTTATATGCACTAGGAGCAACATTAATTCATTTGCTCACTGGCGTTGCTCCGGCAGACTTGCCACAAAAAAAATTAAAAATACAGTTTGCAGATTTAGTCTCCTTATCTCCCAACTTCCGAACTTGGCTAGAAATATTAATTGAGCCAACGTTAGAACATCGTTTTATTACTGCACGGCAAGCGCTACAAACTTTACAAACCGGAATTAACAAACCACTCAAAAGCATTTCTCAACCTCTCGGCAGCAGAGTAAAACTGCAATCTTCTCCGCATCAAATCATCGTTAAACTTCCCGCACCTAAAATACGAATTTTGTCAATGAGTTTAACGTTAGCTTTGATGTTTGCACTCTTCTTACTGCTGCGAGTGTTAACGTTTCTTTCAGACTTTATGTCTCCTATCATATTCTATGCAATTTCGTCGCTCTGGATTGTTTGGGGAATTATACTAATCTATAATATAATCCGTTATTTAAGTCTTCTCCGTTATCAGTTTGTACAATTTAACAAAACGCAATTCATTATCGAGAAGCAAATTTATGGAATTTGTTATCATCGACAAAAAAGACCAATTTCTGATCTTCAAGCTGTTCAACAAAGTGTGCAGAAGAGCCAAGCACAATCATTTTTACCGCAATCTGGCAAAACAGAACTAGATATCGTAACCCTTCAAACCGCAAAGCAAACTTACAATATTGGCATTGAATTAACCGCCTCTGAATGTGCCTGGTTAGCTCAAGAAATCAATGATTGGTTAAAGCTAATCAAATAAGTTTCTTTAGATGAATAAATTTTAGTATGAAAATGATCCTAAATATACATCAGTTAACTTAGACAAATGATGCAAATTCATATTGATGCACAACAGGGAAATATAGCAGGAGTCGCACGTAAAATAGCCAATGGTGTGGATATTGACCGTCTAGACGAAAACCACCTGCAAACACCATTAATGTGTGCAGTTAGTAGCGACAACGCGGGTATTGATATGATTAGCTTCCTCTTGGAACATGGCGCAAATGTGAATGCTATAGAACAGCGAAATACTGTACTTGGGTTAGCCGTGCAGTCAAGAAATCTGGAAAAAATCCAATTTATTCTAGATGCTGGAGCAAATATTAACTATCAAACAGCAGAAGGATATGATGTCTTAATTGATGCTATGCATGGTCAAGATATTGATATTTTGCAAGATCAAGACTTAATCTCAACTTTAAATTTACTCATTTCTAGAGGTGCTGCTGTTAATGGCATGAATAGCTATGGTGAGACTGCAATTAAAATAGCTGCTCGTATCGGCAGATTTGATGCTGTCAAATTGCTATTGAACGCAGGTGCTAATCCAGAGCAACTGGAATGGACAGAATTAATGCACGCTATAGTTTTTGGCAGCTTCGAGCAAGTCAAGTTATTGCTAGAGCAAGGAGCAGATCACAATGTGTATGATTGTTGTGACAGAACCCCTTGGTTATTGAGTATTCAGGTTGGTGAACTACCTAAAGCCAAGTTACTCCTAGCTGCGGGAGCAAATCACAATGATGGTGAAAATTGCGGACAACCGTCGTTAATGTATGCGATAGAAAATAATAGGCTCGAAATCCTACAGTGGCTAATTGTAGAAGGATTTGATATTGAAGCCACTGATGAATTTAATAATACTGCGTTAATAATTGCATCTGAGTATGGTGCTACAGATTGCTTTAGAACTCTACTAGAAGCTGGTGCAAACCCTAGCAGAATCAACAATTTCAATTACAAAGCCATTGAGATAGCTATTAATCTAGAAATTGTCAAAATGTTAGTTGCATCTGGTGAAGATTTGAATGATATTAATAAAGATATGCAGCGATGCTTGCGGCAATTGCAGCTATCGCCCACCGGAATTGAAAACAGCAAATTATTACTATCACAATTATCTCCAGAGGAATATTTTGTCGGCAAACATCCGCGCTTTGGTAAAACAAATCCAGAATTGATAAAAATCCCTTTTTGGGAAGCGATGATTTATGAGAGTTGTTCTGCTTATACAGCAAAAAATATTTTTAAAGATACAGGAAATTGGGAAAGTAAAGTATGGTGTTACGATAGATTTGGTAGAACCATTACAGAATTACCAGATGGCAGAATTGTCGAAATTGCTGGCGAATATGAAGACTACTATAATCCTGATTTTTGTATATATAACGATGTCGTAGTCTATCAAGGTGATGGTAATTTTCAGATTTTTGGTTATCCTCAAGATGTTTTTCCACCAACTGATTTTCATTCAGCTACGTTAGTGGGAGAATATATATATATCATTGGCAATTTAGGATATCTCGGTACAAGAATTTATAATGAAACTCCAGTTTATAGATTACATATCCACACATTTAAAATAGAAAAATTAAAAACAACTGGAGATAAACCAGGATGGATCAGTGAACACAAAGCTTACTACACAGAACCAGGTAAAATACATATTACTGGCGGTAAATTGTGTGTGATTGGTAATGAAAAAATAGAAGATTATATAGATAACTCAGTTGATTACGTCTTAGATTTAATCAACTTAACTTGGAGTCGTACAACTTTTTAAAGAGGGTTTGCTGCTCTTTTGATGTAATCTGACTTTTCACTCTATCTCGCTGTTATAGCGGTATGCACTTCAGTGAGATACAGGGGTGGGGAAACCCCACCCTCGATTGTATTGCATCCGACCGATAACCGCTATAATTTTCTTATAGCATTATAAAAAAAGCAGTAGAGCCGGAATTATTTATTTTTCACCTGACTTTTAGCCTGTTCTAAGGCTATCTCTTTAATAGCTTGATATGAATTCACATTTGCAGTTCCTTCAATTGCTTTGACAGCCAAATCCTGAACTTGTTTAAGAGCAGATTCTAACTGTTTAGACAGGTTTTGTAATCGAGTTTCCTGATTAGTAATCGTCAATTCTAAAGATTGTAACCTTTGTTCATAAAAACGCTTTTGTCCTTCTACTTCTTTAGCATTTAAATCGGCTTTTACCTTAGCTTGATAACTAGCAATACCTTTACCCTCTTCAGTCGCTTTTTTAATTGCAGCTTCTTTATCTTTCGGGAAAGCCTCTACCTTAGTTTTCAATTCTTCAAATTGCTTTTCTCGTTCAGAAATTGCCTTTTCCCGTTCAGTCCATTGTTTTTCTGTTACTTGTTGCAAGTCTTCCAGTTGTTTATATAAAATTCTCTGCTGCTGTTCATATTCATCACTCGCTAATTTACGCTGGAGTTCTAAATCATATTTATACTCTGCTGCGTCCCGTTGTCGAGTTCTGTTGAGATTATCATTCCGTTCTTTAATTGTCCGTTGATGTTCCTCCTGTTCTTTTGTCCAAGTATTCCTCAGTTCTAATATTTCTTGCGATAAAACCTCATAGCGTTCACTATATTCCTCATGATAAGCTTTTTCATTCTCATCATAAGACTCAATTAGAGTATCTAAAATATTTTCAGATACTTCTAAGTTATGAAGTTGGGATAATTGTTGAATTTCAGTTGTCACAGATTCCCCAATTTCTGCTAACTTAGAAGCTTTTGTACTAAGCTGTTCCGATAATTCATTTGCTGCACCACCAAAACCTAGCTGAATTTTCATCAAGCTTTCAATAGTATTATTCATTTTTTGTTGAATGCTAGTAGGCTGATTCATAACTGGTTTAGATTCTGCTTTTGGTTTTTCTTGAGATACAGATTTAGTTTCTTTTTGTGCTTGGGATAGTTCAGTTTTGAGAGCAGATTGTTCTTTAACTAACTCTTCATAAGCCTGAAGAATTTCCGCTTTTGTGTTTTTATCAGTTGGTTTTTTTGCCACCATAGTTAACCTCTCCAAATTTCAGAATATCTAACCTAAAAATTAGCTAACTTGCATAACTAATAGTTCTAATTTTCTTGTAGTGTGGGCATCGCAAGCTCACTGTAAGACCTGTCGAAGTTTTGCACGCCCAAAACTCTGCAAATTTACTTATTTAGAATTTGAACTATCAAAAGCTCTCATTGCCAAATCTTGCGCTTGTGTAAGTGCGGTTTGAAGTTGAGCAGAAATACCTTCAATTTGCTGAATCTGTTTCTGAATTGTTTCTTCCAGAGATTGAATTTTAGCTTCATAACTCTGTTTTGTAGATTCCCATTCTTTCTCAAATAAATCAGCTTCAACCTTTGCTTTTTGGCTAGTGTCTTTAATTGCATCTTCTCTAGATTTCTTAATTGCTTCTTCCAATTCAGTAGGAAATGCAGCTACTTTTTGTTGATATTCAGTCAATAGGGGTTGACGTTCAGTGAGAATTTTTTCTCGTTCTGACCAATCTTTATCTTTCTGTTGGGTATTTTCTTGTATTTCCAGTTCTAATTTGCGTTTTCTGGACTGATACGCATCTGTATTGAGTTTGTGATTTGTTTCTAATTTATATTGATATTCCTCTTGTTCTTGCTGACGTTCTTTAACTAATAATTCAGTATATGCTTGCAGTTTTTCTGCAAATTCAGTCTGCTCTTTTTGCCATTCTTTCCGTTTGAGAGTAACTTCTTTTTCTAATGATTCTCGTTTATTAGCCGTATCTTGTTCTAAAATTTTTAACTTTTCTTGATGTTCTTGAGTAAAAATATCTAATGTATCTGCGACAACCCTAATTTGCTGTAGTTCTTGTAGACGTTGGGTTTCAATTTCTATAGCTTGATTGAGTTCATCTAATTTAGAGTTTTCTTGAGCTAATTTTTCAGAAAGTGCATTAACAATGCTACCAAATTCTAATTGTAAATCAGCTAAACCTTTAACAATACTATCAACGGTGTAGGTAGAAGCTGCTGTTAAAATTTCTTGGTTTTTGGCTTTTTCTGCTTCCTCTTGTTTCGTGGCTATTTTTGCTTCTAGTTTTTTTCTTTCTGCACGAATTTGTTGAAATGCCTGTACTAGTTGTTGTTTGCTGTCTTTGATTACACCTGCGGTCATATTTCAACTCCCGAAAATAGGTAATGATTAAGTGATGATTAAATGGGTAGAACAATATACATTAAGGTATACCCTATGCAGACATAAGATTAGCCCTTTAAACAGCGTTTTTAATGCAGTATAAATACTGAAAATAGAAATGAAAGCACACCTTGTCGTCAAGAGCTATTGCGGTCAAGCTTGCTCTGCAAAGTACACTTATAGTAAGTTTGTACTAAAATCATATCTCAACTAATTTGTGATTGTCAAGACAGAATTTAACTCATTGAGGATAAATCAGGATAAATATGCAAAGTTCCCAAAAATACTTTGTCGCTAGTAGGCAATGTGATTTATAGTATAGTTATTTTGTTATATACAGCACAATCTACCAAAAATAGATCCACTCGAAATAAATGTGGATTGTCGGCAGTTCAAGGATTATCGATATAAGTATAGTTTCAAAACCCTGTGTTATCAATGTATACCAGCGAATTAACTAAGTATTCTGCCAAAACGGATCTTGGACAAACCAGCCGCATTCTCGTAGTGGAAGATGAAGAACTCATCCGGGAAATGCTTGTTGTGGCCTTAGAAGAAGAAGGGTATGGAGTGATCACTGCTACTGATGGACGAGCAGCTATAGAATATCTCAAAAGCTGCGAACCCAATTCCGGAGAATTACCCTTTGATTTGGTGCTTTTAGATTTGATGCTGCCGCAAATTAATGGGCTGGATATCTGTCGTCTGTTGCGTCATCAAGGCAACTCAGTCCCAATTTTGATGTTAAGTGCCAAAGGTGGCGAAACTGACCGGGTGCTGGGTTTAGAAGTGGGAGCAGATGACTACCTGACTAAACCATTTAGTATGAGGGAATTGGTGGCTCGCTGCCGCGCTTTACTGCGCCGTCAACAACGTTTAAGTATTGTGCCGCAAATTCCAGTACTGAAGTATAAAGAGATTAGCTTAAATCCTCAAGAGTGCCGAGTGTTGGTTCGTGGACAAGAGGTAAATCTGTCACCTAAAGAATTCCGCTTGTTAGAACTGTTTATGAGTTATGCTCGCCGGGTATGGTCACGGGAGCAACTGCTAGATCAGGTTTGGGGTCCAGATTTTGTCGGTGATAGCAAAACTGTGGATGTTCATATCCGCTGGTTACGGGAAAAGTTAGAGGAAGATCCCAGTCATCCAGAATATATTGTGACTGTGAGAGGTTTTGGCTATCGGTTTGGCTAATTGTTGAGGATAGTTGTTAGTTTTTAGTAGTTACATAGCAACTAACTACTCAAATGCTTTTATTAGGATTTTTTCTTGGTTTGATGGTCGGTATTGGGTTCTTACTTTGGCAACAGGTGCAAATGAACGGCTATTTGGAGCAAGTACTCCAGCCTTTAAGTTCCCATTCTGCTAGGATAGGGTTGCCTTTGCTGCCACGCTTACGGCAAGAAATGTCAATGGTGAAGCGCCAAAGGCAAGATTTGCAGTTGTCGTTGGAAACTTACAAGGAATTACTTGATTTTGCACCTTTAGGATATTTGCAAGTAGACGAAGAAAATCAATTGCTCTGGTGTAATCAGCAGGCGCGGGAAATTTTGCATCTGCAAAGGTGGCAACCAGGACAGGTGCGCTTGTTGTTAGAGTTGGTAAGGTCTTATGAACTTGATCAATTAATTGAGCAAACTCGTGATTGGCAAAAGCCCCAAGTGCGAGAATGGGTTTTTCACCCGTCTCGTGAAAATGCTACAGCCATGTTGGAGTTAAAGCCTTTGGCTTTACAGGCTTCTAGTTTACCTTTGGTGGCAGGACAAGTGGGGGTATTTTTAGAAAATCGTCAACCATTGCTAGATATGAATCAGCAGCGCGATCGCTCTTTTTCTGATTTAGCTCATGAATTGAGAACTCCTCTGACTTCTATTCGTTTGGTAGCTGAAACTCTCCAATCCCGCTTGGAACCACCTTTGGATCGTTGGGTTAACCGTTTGATGCAAGAAGTTGATCGGTTGATTAATTTGGTGCAAAGTTGGTTAGAACTGACGCAAATGGAAACAAATTCCACCATGCAATTGCATTTAGAAACGGTGGAAGTGCGATCGCTCATCGCTTCCGTGTGGGAAACTCTAGAACCACTTGCAAAAGATCAAAATCTGAATATTTCCTATTCTGGTCTCGAAAACATATGCATTCAAGGCGATAAATCTCGTATTTACCAGGTATTTGTCAATTTATTGGATAATAGTATCAAATACAGCCCCCCAGGGACAACTATTCACATTGAAATTAATATTATCTCTGTTAATGAGTTACTTAAAAGCGATGCCTACAGCGATCGCAACTCTCAAATCGTAGAAATCAATATCATTGACTCCGGTATTGGTTTTGCTGCTACAGATTTACCCCATGTCTTTGAGCGATTTTACCGGGGAGATAAAGCCAGACATCATGAGTCACTTCCTCAAGGCCAAGCGACAACAGCAATTACTGGTAGTGGTTTGGGATTAGCGATCGTCCAGCAGATGATTATAGCCCACGGTGGAGAAATCAAAGCCATGAACCATCCAGAAACAGGTGGCGCTTGGATGCAAATTCACCTACCAAGGATCATGGCAAACTCACCAAAGCAAGATTATAGTTAAAAAAATACAATTTTGAGATTAAAAGTGTGAAAGCTGTTATTCATGATTCCAATTTTGAAAAGTCACAGCCAGCACGCGCAGTTAGGCGTTTAGAACGCGATGTATTGCGTATGGGAGCTTTGGTAGAACAATCATTTCGCCTCAGTCACCAAGCATTATTTGCCCGCGATTTAACAGCAGCTGAGGAACTCCCCCGACTAGATAAAAAAATTGACCGCTTTTATAGACAAATAGAATCTGACTGTACATCAATCATGACACTACAAGCACCTACGGCTCAAGACTTACGCTGCTTAAGTGCCTATATGCAGTTAGTCAGAGACTTAGAACGCATTGGCGATTACGCCAAGGATTTAGCCAAAATCGCCATTAAAATATTTCCTTATCCATCTCATGATACTTTACCAGAGATTGCATTGATGTCTCACCATGCCCAAGCAATGTTAGCAACTAGCTTAGTGGCTTTAGCCGATTTGGATGAGGCCAGTGGCAGGCGTATTAAGTATTTAGATGATGCTGTTGATAACGCTTATGATCGTCTTTATCAAATATTAGCATATCAACGAGATGTTCCAGGAATAATTGAACCAATTCTGCTCTTAACATTAGCAATTCGTTGTCTAGAACGAATGGCAGATCATGCTACTAATATCGGTCAACGAGTAGCATATATTGTCACCGGTCAACGTTCTTAGTATTTAAATTGGTTGTTGTTGTGTTGGGCGTAACTTGTCCTAGTATGCTGTCCTCACATTTACATCCTTACCGTTAGAGTTTTTATCGGTTTTAGTTAAAAGCTAACCTATTCTTAAACTTTTACTATTACAGTAAATGAAAGATAACTCAAAAATATCTAATGCCCGTTGACCATTAATCTGTTTATTTGTCAGAATACCTCATTTAAATTTTCTACCCATCTAACATAAAAATGACGTATTCTACCAATCAAGCCCTAAAATCTCCTGAAAATAAACAATTTCCCCAGCATTTATTCACCCGTCGGTCAGTAATACCCATCGGCAATGATGTTTTATGGCGTATTGATCGCGGCATAGTTCGTACCTCAACCTGGAATGAAGATGGAGCATTTATCACCTTGGGTTATTGGGGCTTGGGAGATATAGTTGGCTATCCTTTATCCAAAGTCAAACCTTACCAAATTGAATGTTTAACAAGTGTCGAGGCAAGCATTGTTCCTCCTCATATCTGGCATGAAGATATCCAGGCTTTATTATGTCACATTCAACAAGCCGAACAACTTATAAGCATACTACATCAAAAACCAACTTCCCGAAAATTGTGGCAATTTTTAGTGTGGTTAAGTGAAAAATTTGGTCGTGACTTAAAACAAGGTAAACTAATTGATTTAAATGTAACTCATCAGGATCTATCAGAGGTACTAAACACAACTAGAGTCACAGTTACACGACTATTGCAAAAATTTGAAGAAGAAGGAAAAATATTACGTTACAAACGGAGTATTGTTCTGAACTTACCACCCACATTAACTAGAGGACAGGGAGATTAGCCGGGAGCATATCACCTTTGCAAATATGGCTTGAGATTCTTTCCTTTCCTTTGGAACGCTTTGCGAACACAACACTAATCAAAAGCTTCACTACGTTGCCTATGGTTAACGCTCTCGTCAGAGAGAAAGAATTGCATAAGTGCTTTTACGAAAGTGAGAAGCTCCCGACTAGCGCTTTCTAGTGCAAGTCCCTAAGTTATTAATTATGAATACTATATATATATAAAGCCTAAAGCTCAGTTGTAGCTTATATAAAGCTTTCAATATCCAGATAATTACATTTCATGGCGAATTGGAGTCATATTTGTGTTTCAGCTGCTTAGGCTTCTAAACCATCTAGCTTAACTACAACAGCGACCTCATAAAAACGTTTCCTCCATCCTAATACTTCGCCAGATTTGCACAAACAGAACTATAAGCAGTCAGCTAAAACCTTCTGAAATTCGGTCTTCAGAAGTATTAATCTTTGTCGAAGATGTCTAATGTCATCTGGTATCCTTCCACGTCTTTATAACTTTATTAGAATTTAGTTTTTTTCCATACCCCATACTCCTTACCCTCTGTGGGTTCTATCACCAAACTTAGTTTGATAGGTCAAAAATTAACAAGGGGGGTTGTGCTAACTATGATAAATAATGTATAGTCATTACTGAAACTTTGTGAGTGAATTCCCTTAAGTTTAAAAGGGCTTTATCATCACTTTGATTTTTTTTAAGTGTGTGTGAGAGAGTAAGAACATGACAAAACTATTTTGGAATATCCTGAAGGTAAGTCCAGTTATTGCAGCGACCTTTTTGTCTGCGAACAGTGCTTTAGCTGCTGAAGTTAACGAACAAGCAACAAGCGTTGCTCAGTTATCACAAGAATCAAACAGCATCGGTCAAGTAACTTCCGTTTCTCAATTTTCCGACGTACAACCCACAGACTGGGCGTTTCAAGCTTTGCAGTCTTTGGTTGAGCGTTACGGCTGTATTGCAGGTTATCCCAACGGTACATACCGTGGTAATCGTGCTTTGACCCGGTATGAATTTGCAGCTGGTTTGAATGCCTGCTTAGACCGGGTTAACGAACTGATTGCTACAGCTACCGCTGACATGGTAAACAGAGAAGATTTGGCTACCTTACAGCGTTTGCAAGAAGAATTTTCTGCTGAATTAGCAACTCTGCGCGGTCGCGTTGATGCTTTAGAAGCTCGTACTGCTGAATTAGAAGCCAATCAGTTTTCCACCACCACCAAGTTAAAGGGTGAGGCTATTTTTGCTCTGTCCAATGCTTTTGGTGATGAAAGAGCAGGTGGTGGAGACTTACAAGACAACACAACTTTCTCTGACCGGGTGCGGTTGAGCTTAGAAAGCAGCTTCACGGGTACAGATAAGTTACAAGTCCGTCTACAAGCTCGGAATAATATCCAATTTGATGGTGGTAGCACTACTGTTGGGAGTGAGAGACCTAATGTAACTGGCACGAGTATGACTCGTCTTGGTTTTGATGGTGACAATGGTAACAACGTTGAAGTTGACCAGTTGAACTATGCCTTTAACTTTGGTGAAAATATAAGAGTGAAAGTTGACGCTGTTGGTGGAGACTTTTACGACTTCTTCAATACCTTTAACCCAGACTTCAGTAGCAGTGGTAGCGGTGCATTATCTCGCTACGGTCGTTTCAGCCCCATCTATCGCCAAGGTGGTAACACTGGTTTAAATGTCCAGTTTAATCCCAAGGGAGCCATTAGTTTTGGTGTTGGTTACTTAGCAAACGAAGCTAGTAGTCCTGAGGCTGGTGAAGGCTTATTTGACGGTAACTATGCAGCACTAGCTCAATTAGAATTCAAACCCAGCAATAGGTTGGGTGTTGGTTTGACCTATGTACGTAGTTACTATGGTTCTGGTGAGCGTATCTTTGATAGCACTGGCAGTAGTTTTGCTAACAGACCATTTGGTTCAGGTGAACCTACTTCTTTAAACAACTACGGTGTAGCTGCTAGTTTTAAAGTCACTGATAAAATCACACTTAGTGGTTCAGGCGGTTACTCTGACGTACAATCAGAAACAACTGATAAGAGTGCTGATGTTTGGTACTGGGCAGCTACTTTAGGTATCAAAGACATTGGTAGAAAAGGTAACACATTGGGTCTGATTTTTGGTCAATCACCTAAAGTTACTAGTGTTAGTACTGGTAATAGTGCAGATACAGATACTTCTTATCACTTAGAAGGTCTGTACAAGATGAGAGTTTCCGACAACATTCTTGTTACCCCTGGTTTGTTAGTGATCTTCAATCCTGAACACCAGAACAACGATACTATTTACGTTGGTACTCTGCGTACTACCTTCAGCTTCTAATTTGAGTAATAGACATCTGGTAAAAATTAAATGTGCATTTACTAGAACCCTTGTATAGAAGTTCAATGTAACTTCTATACATTTTTTTCCTCAGATGTCTAATGAATTAATTATGGCTCTTGCTTTATTTTTATGGTGATTGAGAAAAGCATAATCATCCCACCCTCGTAATTTGGCTAAGGGACTTCCAAATAAAAAAATCCCCTAAATTTATGTTGGGTTAGCAAGGTAGTCCGTAAATCGCCCTACGTTTTTTTTGGTAATTTATTATTTGGTGTTCCCTAAGGTATTGTTAGGTGTGTGTGAGAGATTAAGAAAATGACAAAACTATTTTGGAATATTCTAAAGGTAAGTCCAGTTATTGCAGCTACCTTTTTGTCTGCTAACAGTGCTTTAGCTGGTGAAATTAACGAACAAGCAACAAGCGTTGCTCAGTTGTCCCAAGAATCAAACAGCATTGGTCAAGTAACTTCCGTTTCTCAATTTTCCGACGTACAACCCACAGACTGGGCGTTTCAAGCTTTGCAGTCTTTGGTTGAGCGTTACGGCTGTATTGCAGGTTATCCCAACGGTACATACCGTGGTAATCGTGCTTTAACCCGGTATGAATTTGCAGCTGGTTTGAATGCCTGCTTAGACCGGGTTAACGAACTGATTGCTACAGCTACCGCTGACATGGTAAACAGAGAAGATTTGGCTACCTTACAGCGTTTGCAAGAAGAATTTTCTGCTGAATTAGCAACTCTGCGCGGTCGCGTTGATGCTCTAGAAGCTCGCACTGCTGAATTAGAAGCAAATCAATTCTCCACCACCACCAAATTGAAGGGTGAGGCTATTTTCAGCGTGTCTCAGGCATTTGGTGATAAGCAAGCTGATATCACAGATGGTAACGGTGATAACGACGACTTAGATAGCAACACAACTTTTTCCAACCGCGTACGCTTAAGCTTAGAAAGTAGCTTCATGGGTACAGATATGTTGCAAACCCGTTTGGAAGCGAAAAATATCATCGAAAATGATAGCGTTACAGGGACTAACATGACCCGTTTGGGTTATGACGGTAATACTAATAATAATGTCAGAATTGATAAAGTAAACTACGCGTTCAATCTGAGTGACAAAATCCGTGTCAAAATTGACGCTGTAGGTGGTGAGTTGAATGAAAACGTCGACGTGTTCAACCCCGACTTTAGAAGCAGTGGTTCAGGCGCTCTATCTCGTTATGGACGGTTCAGTCCCATCTATCGCCAAGCTGGTGATGGTGCTGGTATAACTGTTAACTTCAGTCCTAGTGATAAATTTACCTTTAGTGCAGCTTATTTTGCCACAGGTAGAAATGATGCCGCTAATCCAGCTGCTGGTGACGGTTTATTCGATGGTAGTAACACTTTTTTCGGTCAGTTAGCATTCAAGCCCAATAAAGCTTTCAATGTCGGTTTAGCCTACGCTCGGACTTATCAGAATGTTGGTGACACAAACTTATTTGGCGATACAGGAAGTTTCTTGGCAAATGGTGTTGTGAATGGTAACGGCGCTCCTGTCCCAGTTGTATCCGACAACTACGGTTTACAAGCTACCTTCCAACCCAGTTCTAAATTGACTCTTGGTGGTTGGGTTGGTTACTCCAAAGCAAACAACGAAGTTGGACCTGAAGAAGCAAGTATTTTTTATTGGGCTACTACTCTGGGTGTGAAAGACTTTGGTAGAAAAGGTAATACGTTAGGTTTAATCTTTGGTCAACCACCTAAAGTTACTGACATATCCAATTTTCCTGCTGGGACTGTTAATCCAGATGAAAACGGCACTTCATATCATGCAGAAGCCCTCTACAAGATGAAGATTTCCGACAACATTATGATTACCCCCGGTTTGTTGGTGATCTTAAATCCTGAACACAACGATAGCAACGACACTATCTATGTAGGTACTTTACGTACTACATTCAGCTTCTAATTTGAGTGATGAATTATTAGCAAAGTAGGCGTTTCTTCTGTCCTACAATTTTAAACCCGCCCAATGGCGGGTTTTTGTTTGCACATTATTAGCTGTTTATTTGCTGGATTTAACTATTTCGCCGTAAGTCCCTACTGATTCGGAGTACAAAATTGAAGTGGGGGACTTACGGCGGGTGATTATTTCGTTCCCAGTCAGAGACTGGGAATGCTATCACAGAGGCTCTGCCTCTATCGTCACAGAAGGCAGAGCCTTCTAGAATTCATTCCCATACTCTGTATGGGAACGAGAAACGAGAATACAGAGTATGAAAACGAGAAGGGTAAAACCTGAGTGTGAGTGTCAATAGGTTTTTTCCTGAAGATAACAAAAGAAACTATCCTACTCAATTCACGTCTTCATAGATATCACAAGTTATTGGAACCTACCTTATGAGTCGTCTTATGCGTTGGAAATCTAGCACTGCTGCACTTATGGCAATGGCAATTACTACAGGTGCAGTTACCCCCTTGTTTGCCTTTGCTCCTGCTCAAGCACAATTCAATCTTAATCAATCTCGAAATACTACTATTCCGGCAAATGTCACCTTACCTGTTACCTATGAAAAAGAGAAGGTAATTGTTAAGCCTGGAGAGACATTACCTCTAACTCTGACAATAGCTAATGATATTATTGATAGCAACCGAAATGTTTTGATTCCGGCTAGAACTGAAGTGATCGGAGAATTACAACCAGTCAATTTAAATAGTAGTTATTCGAGAAATAGAGATGATGTAAATAACCAAGGTGTACGCTTTGTAGCAAGAGAATTAGTATTTTCTTCAGGGCAGCGGCAGCAGATTTATGCCAATTCTAGAACTATTACTGAGACTGAAAGAATCTCCGAGGGAAGTAATACTGGACAGATATTAACTGATGCTGCTATTGGTGCAGGTGCTGCTAGTGTGATTGCATTGATTACAGGTAACAAGAGAATTGAGATTTTGGAAACTCTTGGTGGTGGTGCAGCAGGCGCTTTAGCAAGTGTGCTGATTCGGAAAAAACAAGCTGATGTCTTTGTTCTGCGACCAGAATATGATTTAGATATCACACTTGTGTCCAATTTAGTACTCTCTCGTTACTAGACTTAATGTAATTGAAGTCGTGACTTTCATTAATCTAGAATAGCGATCGCCACTGTAAATATTGTGTGCGATCGCTTGCTTTTATATCCTCAGTAATATTTACTGTATTACTAAAGTCATATGCACCTCTATTCCTAAAGTCCTATTTATCACGATTGCCAAAGCTACAAGTAAAACTATTGACAAAATATAAGAAACATAGGGAACTGTTTAATGTCAAAATTGTCTAGGTAGTTAACAGAACAGTTAACAAAAAGAACACATAATTTTTACAGGGTAAAACCAATGTTAAATTTAAATCGTTTGCAATCACAAACAGCCTTACTGATGGCTTTGAGTGTCACAGTTGGTACTGTAGCTCCCTTAATCACAGCTACACCCTCCTTAGCTCAAACTAGTTTTTCAGATGTCTCATCTAACTACTGGGCATCACAATTTATTCAACAATTATCACAACGGGGTGTAATTGCAGGATTTCCTGATGGTACATTCCGGCCAGAAGAACCGGTCACACGCGCTCAATTTGCCGCGATGATTAACAAGGCTTTTAACAAGTCAGCACAACGGCAAGCAATCAATTTTAACGACGTACCCAGTAATTATTGGGCATACAGCGCCATTCGGCAAGCCTACACCATCGGTTTTCTATCTGGATATCCAGGCAATGTCTTCAGACCTAACCAAGCTATTCCCCGCGAACAAGTTTTAGTTTCCCTGGCTAACGGTTTGGAATATGCTGCTACTAGTAATGTTGAAAGCACTTTGGGATACTTCAACGATTCCGCTAGTATTTCTAGCTACGCTCGCACTCCCATTGCTGCGGCAACAGAAAGGTCTATTGTAGTCAACTATCCTAATGTTAACTTTCTCAATCCTGGTGTTACCGCTTCTAGGGCGCAGGTAGCAGCTTTTATTTACCAAGCATTGGTGAGTTCTAATCAAGCTACAGCAATTAACTCACCTTATATTGTTGCTCTTCAAACCACTCCACCACTAACATCTATCACCATTCCTCAAGGAACTACTATTCCCGTCAAGTATGAAAAGGCAGAAAAAATTCTTGTCACCAAAGATGAAACTGCACCTTTAACTTTGACAACATCACAAAATGTGATTACCCAAGATGGTGCGGTAGTGATTCCTGCTGGTAGCCAGGTTATAGGTGAACTCAGACCGGCACAGGGTGGTTCTCAATTTGTGGCTCAGAAATTAGTTTTGCCATCCGGTCAACAATATAACATTAGTGCAACTTCTAATGTGATCACCAAAACTGAAACTGTGAGAAAGGGAACTAGCACTAGTTCAATTATCAAAAATACCGTATTGGGTGCAGGAGCAGCAGCAGCGGTATCTGCGGTGACAGGCGATCGCGCTATTGCCACAGAAGAAGTGCTAGGAGGTGCTGGTATTGGGGCGCTAATTGGTCTTTTCTTTGGTAAGAGCAGCGTTGATTTAATTGCTATTGAACCCAACACTGATTTACAAATGACAATTAATCAAAACCTGTTAATCTCCTACCAATAACAAATAATGTAGAGACGTTTCATGTAACCTCTCTACAAAGATAGGACTTACGCACTCAGCCAAGTTGATAACGACGGTAGAATAGGCGTTTCAACTTCTGGAGAGATTCTTCGCTGCGCTCAGAATGACAGTTTTCCGTTTCAGTGCGTGAGTCCTGAAAGAAACATCTCTACTAGCGTTTAACTTCAGGTAGCCAAATAATAAATTTTGTTCCTGGGTTTGGAAGTGAATTCATGTTTGAGTTAAATGCAGGGCTGAAAACCTCTATTTCACCTTGCATTTGTTCTATTAATTGTTTTGCGATCGCAATTCCTAAACCTGTACCGGGAATTTCTGTTTGTGCTTGTACACCTCGGTAATGTCTTTCCCCCAGATGTTCTAAATCTTCCGGTGGAATACCAGGTCCATTATCACTAATCGCTATTCCTTGAAAATTAGTTCTTTTTTGCCCTGCTTGAATCCAAATTTTACCGCCAGCGGGGGTATACTTTAAAGCATTATCAATAATATTACTCAAAACTTCTTGTAATGCTTTGATATTAGCTCTTACCAACGGTAAATTTTCAGGAATATCTGCAATCAAATCGAGATTGCGTTCTTGGGCAATAGCTTGAGTCGATATTAATAATGGTACTAATAAATCTGTTAGTGAGCAATCAGTTACCTTTTCCCCTGTTCCCGGCAATAATAGCAGTGGCTTGGCATCTTTTCGTACAGATGCTTCCACAACTTGAGATTCTCTAAGAGAAATTGGTCTTAAATCTGCCTCACTGAGGTCAATTACTTGATCAAACTGTTGCAGCAATTCTTGCAAGCGATCGCTCTCCCGGACGATACTAGTTGCTACATCCCGATTAGTATCTCCTGGTCGCAGTCGCTTAAATAGCAGTTTACCAAAAGTGCGGATAGCGGTTAAAGGGTTGCGAAACTGGTGCAAAAGATTATCTAATAAATCCCGTTGTGCTTCCTGGAGAATTTGTTGCTGATGTAACTGCTGCTCCAACCAAGCCCGACGTTGATCTAAAATACAAGCGATCGCTATAGTTTGGGCTATCCGTTGAATTTCTCTTTCCTCCCCTTCATCCCAGGCTCTGTCCTCCCTCCCTGTCACCAACAATCCCATCATCACACCCTCATAGATCAGCGGTAAAACAATTTGATTACCACAGAACATCTCTTCATCTTCTAAATTGGGTTGGGCTGTATCTGTACTTGCAGATTCCTGTAAAGGAGTAGGAGGTATTGATCCTGCTGTCAGTAACTTCCCCCGCTGATTTGGTAATCTCAAAACCGAATCAGATTGTATTTGCTTACCTAATGCCGCCTCTGCTAATTGCTCCCTTTGCCTTAATACTGAAGTTTCCGGGTAAACAACCACCGGAATTAGTTGTGCCTCACCCGTAGAAGTTTCTACTAATTCTTGTGTTAAATATACAACACTCAAAGACGCTCCCAGTCCTTGGGTTAACAGCGATATTTGCTCTCGACACAGAGCAATAAAATCAGAACTGGCAGACATTAACATTTTTTAGTTTTTGCTCAGAATTAAGGACTAGTACAAGAAGGCAGGAGGGAAGAAAGCAAGTTATATCAGATTTTTCAGCTTTTTTCACTAGATAGTTCTTTTTTCCTATGCTCCACTAGCAGAGAAAATGAAAAAAGACGCTAAATTGTTTACTATCTCATTTTATCAAGCTTACCTAAATCTTCTCATTAATGCTTTATTTCCGGGAATGATATTTTTAGTCAAGCATAGCGAAAAGAACTATCCGGTTAGAAAGGTTTACTCATTTGTATCAAACTACCTTTCTTCCCTTATAACTCCTGTTTTCTGCCTCCTGCCTTCCCACACAACCTAGTAATATTTTTTCTAAAGTTCAAACAGATAAATTTTGTTGTATCAAAACATTAAAAGCGCTTGATTTTTTAAACTACAACTCATATAATTACGACGGGTTTTGTAGCTATGACTACAATCTTTTAGCTTGAAAGAGGAGGACAATAGGTTGGCAAGGAGACGTAAACGGAAAAGTCGTCGTCGCCAAGAAGGACGACGGATTTTAGAACACGTGCCTCAATATAGCATCGAGAGTGGCGAAGATAAACCTGTGACAGCAGCGAGAAAATTCATTCAAGCTGAGGGTATTTTGCCTCCTGCCTTGCTACTTGTAAAAAGAAACGAACACACCACAGACCGTTATTTCTGGGCTGAAAAAGGTCTGTTTGGCGCTCAATACGTAGAAGAAAATCATTTCTTGTTTCCCAGCTTGCGAGTTTTGGAACCTCCTGCTGGTCAAGAATTAGTGGCTGTGGGCAGTCGCTAACATCTAAAATGAGCCTCTTCCGCATTAAATCTGACTTCTGACTCTGACATTAATTAACTGGCAAAATTGCTCAGTTTATGCAAAAATTCAATTTTTTTTAAGTTTGTAGCTGAACTGCCAGTAGAGCTTCTCCAAATTGGAACATCAACTCCTTTGCAGCCGACTCAGTTGCCGGAATTGATATCTAGTATGCTGATGCAGCAGGGAGTAGCAACAGAGATAAACGCATTTACAAGCATTTTAATCGTGTTATTATGATTTGGATTGCCAAGACCCTCTGTCAACCAATCTAAGATTTTCCCTACGACAGAAGTCGTAAGAAAAACTGCCAACGCTAGATTTGTTTTGCCTCCTCCCTACTGTTCCGTTTTTTCAACAGTCAGTCAGAAGTCCGCACTTCATCATTAGGTGATTGTCTTAGCAACTAAGTGAAATCAACCATCTCTAACTGTAAAGCCTTCTGTAACTCAGCAAGTTCATCTCGATGGCCAATCACAGTTATTTTACTTGAGGAGTGTTGTTCCCTTTGGATTGATTCCATTTTGAGTGACACTTTCTCAAGTCTTCCAGATTTTTGCCAATAAAATATACCACTTAAAGGTGACAGCAGCACTAAAGAAAATAAAAATGGACTTTGACTAGAAAAAAGTTGAGCTAAAACTAGTGATAGACAAGCAAAGCCAACAGCTGCTAAAAAAGTCAAAAATATAGCTAAAAACCAACTAGGTCTGACAAACCCTTCAAAAGTCACTTGATTCTTTTCTTTATCTACAGATGTCACACGATAGGATCGGGATAAAAAATACTCTTTCAACTGGCTCATCAAAGCGGCTTCATCTTGCTCAGATATTAATTGCGCTCTTTCTATGCGGTCTTTAGTAGAAGCGCGAATAAAAAAGAATAGCCCCACCGATAACAACAAAGTTAGCAGGAACGTAGATGGCACAATAGCAGTATCCATAATTAATTGTTACTTTTTGACTGGATCAGACTTACTTATTATCAATTATTATTGATGAGGATTGTCAGGATTTTAAGCGTATACAATAATTGTTTTTTAGTAATCCCCAATCCCCAGTCCCCAATCCCCAGTTTTTTATGTCACAAAACTCCGAAACCCCATCAACTAATCTCCTTGCGATCGCTAAACATTTTCGCTTGGCAGGTTGGATTAGTCTATGGATTCAACTAGTACTGGGTGTCATTTCTGGGATTATTGTTTTATTATTTGCCATCTTTAGTCAAAGATCAGGAAGTCCTAATAACAATCCTGGAACTGGATTTGGTGTATTTCTGGCTATTTGTGGACTGGTTGTTTTAGGTGTGGGAATTTACTTAGCCTATCGTTACACCACAATTGGCAAAAAATTACAATCACCCAATCCTAGCAATCGCCCACGTAAACTCGAAACAGTGCAAGTTTTAAGATTGGGGCTATGGGTGAATTTAGGAGGAATCCTGGTTACTCTATTAGGAGCGCAAGCGATCGTCGGTACACTGGTAGCCAGGTCAATATCTCCCCAAGCCGTAACTACCCAACTATTCGACCCTACGCGGATTATTAGTGGTTTAGATATGCTCGTAGTTCAAGCAAACACAAACACCATTTCAGCCCACTTTGCAGGACTGCTTGTGTCCCTATTTTTACTAAATCGCATTACCAAGTGAGAATTTCAGAAAGAAATGATATAACAACTTAGAATCGACCAAAAACAGCCAATAAATGCTAGATTTTAAACAAATTTCTCTTTCTCGTTCTCATACTCTGTATGGAAATGAATTCTAACAAATTTCTCGTTTTCTCGTTCCCATACTCTGTATGGGAATGAATTCTAGAAGGCTCTGCCTTCCTTTTGTGACAGATTTAGGCAGAGTCTTGTGATAGCATTCCCCAATCAAAGACTGAGAGCGAGATATGGTAAGGATTTGGGTTTAAGTTGACAATCATGAGCATTGCGCTAAACCCCTACTATTAACAATTGACAACTAACAACTGACAACCAAAAAATGCTGGATATTAAACAAATTAGAGAAAATCCTCAACTCGTACAAGACAAGTTGAACAGTCGTAGTGGTAAATACGACATTCAGCCCATATTAGATTTGAGCCAAAAACAGCGGGAATTAGAAACAAAACGCAATGAACTCCAAGCCCGTAGCAATGAAATTGGTAAACTAGTCGGACAAAAAGTAAAATCTGGTGTTAATCCTCAAGATCCAGAAATTCAAGCTTTAAAAGACGAAGGAAACACTCTCAAAACCACATTAAGCGAATTAGAACCCCAGGAAAAAGAATTAAAAGCCCAAATTCAAGAATTACTCTTAGCACTTCCTAATTTACCCAGTGATTCTACACCCATTGGTACAAGTGAAAACGATAACGCAGAAGTGAGAAAATGGGGAGATGAATATATACCCCAAAACCAGAATATTGTACCACATTGGGAAATTGGGGAAAAATTGGGAATTCTCAATTTTGAAAGAGCCGTAAAAATTGCCCAAAGTCGGTTTGTGAGTTTGATAGGTGCGGGTGCAGCTTTAGAAAGAGCATTAATTCAGTTTATGCTTTCTAAACATATTGAAAATGGGTATATAGAAGTTAGTCCACCGTTGTTAGTAAATACTGATTCCTTAACGGGAACAGGACAATTACCAAAGTTTGCAGAAGAAAGTTTTAAATGTGCAGATGATGAATTGTGGTTAATTCCTACTGCGGAAGTTCCGGTAACAAATTTTTATCGGGGGGAAATTATTAACGCGGAAGAATTACCAATTTATCACTGTGCATATACTCCATGTTTTCGTCGAGAAGCTGGAAGTTATGGACGGGATATGCGGGGTTTAATTCGGTTGCATCAATTCAATAAAGTGGAGTTAGTGAAATTAGTAAAACCGGAAGATTCTTTTGATGAATTAGAGAAATTAGTAGGAAGTGCAGAGAGTATTTTACAAGCTTTAAAATTGCCTTATCGGGTGATTAATTTATGTACTGCTGATTTAGGTTTTGGGGCAACAAAGACCTATGATTTAGAGGTGTGGTTGCCATCTTCTGGGAAGTATCGAGAGATTTCTAGTTGTTCTAATTGTGTTGATTTTCAAGCACGAAGGGCGGATATTCGGTTTAAGGAAGGGGGGAAGAAAGGGACGCAATTTGTGCATACTTTAAATGGTTCTGGTTTAGCTGTGGGAAGGACTATGGCGGCGATTTTGGAGAATTATCAGCAACCAGATGGGACGATTAAAGTACCGGAGGTATTGCAGGTTTATTTGGGTAGGGAGGTGTTGTAAATGCAAGAAATTAGGACTGATAATACCTTGAGATAACATCCTAAGATATCAAGAAAAATAATGTATAATCACCCCTGTACGGGTGATTATAGAGAAAAACTATTTATTAAGGTAACTCAATATCATCGATCAATTGTTCGTCTTATGTTTCAAACCATAATGATGTTGGAAATTTTTCGGCGGAAATTACAATGCCAAGATCAAATTTAATTGCTCTATTTATCTTAGGCATAATTACTGTTTCATCTAGTATTTCCCAAATTGGATCATACTCAACAATATCTATTGCACCATTTCCGTAAGAGTAAAAAGCTGTCATCATTTCTAATCCGTCTAGTACAGCTTCAAGATATTTTTTTTCCGTGAAATTCCAGTTACTACAAGAAGATAATATATTCGCTTTCTTTTTTGCAAAATTTTCTGCTTCTACAATCGTAGCCATATCATCTTGAGCCATTTTTTACCTCTGACAGTTGAAATTATTCTATATTATATCAATATCAATGCTAAATCAGCTATGAGCAGTGCGATCGCTCATCTCGTAGAGTGCGTTAATCAAATGTAATGCACCGTTTTCTATTAATATTTAACTGTCTGAATCAGGATAACCAGGATTAACAGGATTATATTTGATGTTGATACTCTGGAATATTACAATTAGCGCAATTTATGAAGATGTAGATTAATATTCATAAATCATCCTGTACATCCTGATTCTGACAAAAAGTGATTATACATATTATAATTACATTATAATCCTAGAGATAAAACTATGACTATTGAACAAGCAGTTTTAGAAAACTTGCGGGAATTGCCAGCGGATAAACAACAAGAAGTTCTGGATTTTATTCAACTTATCAAACATAAATTACCAGCAAAAAAACGCCGTACTCTTCCTGATTCTATCGCTGGTAAAGGTAAAACATTGGGTGATATTGTTAGTCCTATTGTTAACGAAGAAGAGTGGGATTGTCTGAAGTAATTGTCCTTAGACATCGCTAAATTACAAAAATTGACGCAGTATTGTTTTTTTGTATAATTAATATGCTAATTAATTAGTTAAATTAATTATGAGAACACTAGCCTGTAAATGTTGGGTTTCGTTCCTCAACCCAACCTACGTAATTTTATTTTTTGAGCTTAACTGATAAGTGTTGATTTCTGAAGATGTAGATTAATTTTAATAAAATATCCTGTACATCCTCAAATCCTGTGCATCCTGATTCTGACAAGAAAATTAACTGTCAGAATCAGGATATCCAGGATTAAAGGATTTTCAGGATTATATTTGATTTTGATATTATGGGATATTTGGATTAATGCAATTTCTGAAGATATAGATTAATTTTAATACAACATTCTGTAAATCCTCAAATCCTGAGCATCTTGATTCTGACAAGAAAATTAACTGTTTTAACTACTGTTCGGTTGTGGGGTAGTATTAGCATGGGAGTTGAAGTTAGAGTTGTGCGTTAAGTGTAAATCAAATGTAACGCACTGCTTTCGATATTGATATGAATAAAAAAATGCAAATGAATTTACCTAACTGGATTACTTTGTCTCGACTTTTGGGAATACCATTTTTACTTTATGGTTTATACAATCCCACTAATGAAGCTAAATGGATATGTTTAACTATATTTTTAATTGCAGCTTTGACTGATTGGTTAGATGGTTATTTAGCCAGAAAACTTAACCAAATTACTGATTTAGGTAAATTTCTTGATCCTTTAGTAGATAAATTGTTGGTACTTACACCGTTATTGGTTTTGGTGGAATTAGGAAAAATACCAGCTTGGGGAGTGTTTGTGATTTTAGCACGGGAATTAGCGATCGCAGGTTGGCGAGTTAATCAAACCACCATCACTGGTGCAAATATTTGGGGTAAACTCAAAACAGTCAGTCAAATCATAGCCATATCACTATTAATTGCACCCTTATCACCAGCTTGGCAACTGCCCTCATTAATTGCCTTTTGGGTGTCTGTTACTTTGACTGTGGTATCTGGGATAATTTATTTCATACCCCCAAAAATTAACTAATGCCCAAAAAGCCAGGCTAACTTACCTTTGTTGTGTTGATTTATTAAATCTGAGACAAGAACTCGGCACAAACTGGAAATTCATGAGAATATAAAGAAAATATTAAATAATTAAAAACTCATGATAACTGCCAAATTGATCCAACAGCTTTGGGCTATAATTGAATCCACACAAGTCAGCACTCTGCTCCAGTTTGACGATACCGCCTTAGTACAGTTGCTAATACAGCAACTAACAGTCAAGCAGAGTCTGGACGCTAAAGAAACTCCTAGCATTGATACTTACATCAAATCTAAACTGCCCCTAATTCGTGATACAGCTGAAAGCAGAATGTCTTTTGGGCAAGGCAATAATTAGCACAACTAACCAAATAGTTATTCATTGCCAAACATATCTCTAAGTCTAAACAGTATAATATGATTAATCACTGGCTAAGTATTGCCCTAGTAGCTTATCTAATCGGAGCGGCGATTGAAGGGGTTAGTGCAGCCGGTCATCTATCTCAGTCAACAACAGATCTAAATAAAAGTACACAAGAAAATCCTCAAGAGTCTGGAAATTCTCATGTTTATAGTTGGCGAATTATCGCTGCTATTGCCTCAGTAAGTGTCTGTGGAGCTTTTTGCTGGCCTTGTCGTTTGCTGCACCGTTCACTTAAAGACGGTAATGATAGTTTTTAAAATAATTCGCAATTCATAATACCGCTATAACTAAAACAAGTTAGGTAATTTTGAATTAAGTTTTGTAACGAAAATTTAAACCCCACCGCAAAATTTGCCATTTTTAGTTAACCCCCCAGAATTTATTGAGATTAAATATCTGATGAGCGTCCCCAACCTTAGCGGAATGGGGAATTATGGCGTTAGGTTAAACAGCCTTTAAAATTTCGTCATCTACAGAAAAATCTTTTTCTATTTTATCTCTGCCACTAGCTAAATAATCGCTTTCTAAAGAATCTTTCAAACCAGAAATTAAATCATATTCAGGTTGCCAGTTTAATTCTGTCATCGCTTTATTCACCGAGGCGAAAAAGTGTTGTACTCGCATGGGGAAGGCTTTGCGCTTGCCAAAATCAAATTTTTTCGGGTCATAATGGACAATTTTAACATCATCTGGTGATTTGCCAGCAGCTACAGCACAAGCACGAGCTAAACCATCAAAAGTGACAAAGCGATCGCCTGATATATTATAAATCTGCTGGATAGCCTTTTGGTTGCCGATCACCTGAGTCATTGCCAGTGCTAAATCCTTAACATGACCTAGCTGGGTGAAGTGCATTCCATTCCCAGGAATCGGAATCGGGCGATCGCGCACAATTCTATCAAAAAACCAGCCTTCCAATTCGTTATAGTTTTTCGGCCCGTAAATATAAGTTGGACGAATAGAAGTAAAAGGAATCCCTGATTGTTGCAGATAAGCTTCCGTTTCATGCTTACCTTTGTGACGACTCTTAGGATCAACAGCATCACCTTCTATATGGGGCATTTGGTCAGACTTGAGATATACCCCAGCCGAACTCATGTAGACAAAATGTTGGACACGTCCTGCAAAAATTTCTGCTAGTGGTTGCGTATCAGTGAGTTCCCTGCCATTATTGTCAAAAATGACATCAAAGTTTTCTTGTGATAATTTGGCTTTTAACTGGCTAGGGTCAGTGCGATCGCCTATAATTTGTCCTACTCCCTCTGGTGCTGGAAAATTACCGCGATTAAACAATACCACCTCATGCCCAGCCTCTACCAATAGCTGAGTCAAGTAGACACCGATAAACCTAGTTCCACCAATAACCAGAATACGCATAAATTCTCAATTCCTATGTCAGCTATTTTCTTTCATCACCATTATCTTTGAGGTTATCAGGTTGCAGCATCATCCTGGAACATCTTTTGGTAGGATTACATCTTACCGAGTACCGAGTACCGAGTATTGAGTACAAGAGAAACAATTAAATTTCCCTCTGCCCCTTACATTAAACTGTGTCCTTGAAATATGCTTTGGTTCATGAGTGGCTCACACCTAAAGCCACAGGTGGTTCAGAACTTGTTGTCCAAGAAATTTTGAATCACATTGATGCTGATTTATATGCCCTAATTGATTTTGAATCTAGGAATCCTGAAAGTTATCTCTACAAGCGTCAGATTGGGACAACGTTTCTTCAGCACTTGCCATTAGCTCGCACAGGTGTACAAAAATATCTACCGTTGCTGCCATTAGCGATCGAACAATTAGATTTGCGCCAATATGACGTAATACTATCTTCCTCCCACGCTGTAGCCAAAGGAATCCTCACAACTCCTGATCAGATGCATATTTGTTATTGTCATAGTCCAATGCGCTATGCTTGGGACTTGACATTTGATTATTTAGAACAAAGCAAACTGGGTAGAGGCACAATCGGGTGGATAACTAGATATTTATTGCATAGCTTGCGTCAATGGGATGTATTGAGTGCAAACCGGGTTGATTACTTTATTGCCAACTCTGAGCATACAGCAAGGCGGATTTGGCGTTGTTATCGACGAGAAGCAAAAGTCATTTACCCACCGGTGGATATTGATAACTGTCCCTTTTCATCTGAAAAAGAGGATTTTTATCTGATCGTTTCCCGATTAGTCAGCTATAAACAAGTATCCTTGATTGTTCAGGCTTTTAATCAACTAAAACGGCCATTGGTGGTGATTGGTACAGGACCAGAAATGAAAAATCTGCAAGCGATCGCAAATCCTGATATTCAAATACTAGGATGGCAACCTGATGATGTAGTAAAAAAATATATGGCTCGTGCTAAAGCCTTTATCTATGCAGCTTGCGAAGATTTCGGCATAGCCTTAGTAGAAGCTCAAGCTTGTGGCACTCCAGTCATTGCTTACGGAGCAGGTGGCGCTCTAGAAACTGTTCGAGATATTCGCGCTTGTTTCGATACAGGAACAGGTATATTCTTTAAAGAACAAACAGTAATAGCTTTAGTAGATGCAGTAGAAAAATTTGAAGCCTATCAGGATTTTTTAAAATATGAGTATATAAGATTACACTCAACCCAGTTTTCTCAACAGGTTTTTGCCGATAACTATCTAGGTTTTCTCAATCAGTGTCAAGAAAAAAGACCGTTCCGCAAATAATGGTCAGGGTTATTGTATTTTTTTTGTAGGTTTTTGGGAATATTACCCCAGAATCACTGCCTTTTAGCTTTAAGATCGGGACTATGTGTGGTGTGGATTATTAAGGAGTATGATGACTGCCCAGAGCTCACTCCTCTCCGGCAAGCGTTACCCACGTAAAGATGCTAGTGCCTCGACGCATACTTTAGCAAAACGTGGTCAAAAAGCTAAACCCCCCAAGGTAAAACCTAGAGGTTTGGCTTTTCAGGGTTTAAACGGAGAGTTTGCCAAACGACTGTTCGATATTGCATTTTCGCTGTCGATTTTGATTTTGTTTTTCCCCATATACATAATTTTGGCTTTACTGATTGCTGTCAGTTCAAAAGGCCCAATTTTTTATGTTCAGGAACGGGTTGGTAAAAACTATCGCCGCTTCAAATGTATTAAATTCCGTACTATGGTGAGGAATGCCGACGAAATCCTCGTCCAAATCATGGAAACATCCCCAGAGTTGCGCCAGGAATTTGATAGCACTTTTAAGCTCAAACAAGACCCCCGGATTACCAAAATTGGTCACTTCCTGCGAATTACCAGCTTGGATGAATTTCCCCAGTTTTGGAACGTTTTAACAGGAGATATGAGTGTAGTTGGCCCACGCCCCCTAGTAGCGGAAGAATTACCAAAATACGGTTGTCACATCGAGCATATTTTAACCATCCGTCCGGGAATTACTGGATTGTGGCAAGTATCTGGACGTAATGATATTCCTTATCCACGGCGAGTCCAAATAGATCTGCATTATGTCAAATTCAGGAATTTTTGGCTAGATTTATGGATCATCTTGAAAACGATTGATGTAGTCATCATGCCCAAAAATAACGGGGCATACTAAGAAAATACTCAAATTTGAGTTTATGGGGCAATTCATGAATTGCCCCATAATTTTGGATTTTTGTATAAATTGTTGAAGCACCACTTCATACAGAAATGCTTTAGGAACATAAATTTTATTCAGTCTTTATAAAAATCAATAATCAATGAAATTTTGGCAAAGATATGAAAAATTACCAAATTATACTCAGAACTTAACCCCAGATCATGAGAGAATCAGTTGTTAAAGTACTTTTTATTAAGTATATTGGTCTACATTTAAGTTTTGATAGCAACTAAGACTTGTAGGTTTATAATCAGACAGTTTTAGCAATGATTTGCTAACGTATTTGTTATAGTCGGTAACTTTTACAACATCAATAACAGGGAATAATTGGGCATGACACAACAAAAACGAGCTTTGATTACTGGTATCACTGGTCAAGATGGTTCATATCTGAGTGAGTTTTTGCTAGAAAAAGGTTATGAAGTTCACGGTATTATTCGTCGGACTTCTACCTTTAACACAGACCGGATCGATCACATCTACGAAGATCCTCATAAAGAAGGGGTCAAATTATTACTTCACTATGGCGACTTGACAGACGGTACTACATTGCGCCGGATCTTAGAAGAAGTCAAGCCTACAGAAATTTATAATCTGGGCGCTCAATCTCATGTCAGAGTCAGCTTTGATTCACCAGAATATACAGTAGATGCGGTGGGCATGGGAACCCTTCGTTTATTAGAAGCTATCCGTGATTACCAACAACGCACAGGGATTCAAGTCAGGTTCTACCAAGCCGGTTCCTCGGAAATGTATGGCTTAGTACAAGCAGTACCTCAAAGTGAGACCACACCCTTTTATCCCCGGAGTCCGTATGCTTGTGCTAAAGTTTACGCCCACTGGCAAACAGTGAATTATCGTGAATCTTACAACTTGTTTGCTTGTAATGGCATTCTGTTTAACCACGAATCTCCTCGTCGAGGTGAAACCTTTGTCACCCGTAAAATCACTAGAGCCGTTGCCCGTATTTTTGCTGGAAAACAAAAGAATATATACATGGGCAATTTGGATGCCAAGCGAGATTGGGGCTATGCCAAAGATTACGTAAAAGCTATGTGGTTGATGTTGCAAAAAGACGAGCCAGATGATTACGTGATTGCTACGGGTGAAACTCACTCGGTGCGCGAATTTCTCGATTTGGCTTTTGGCTATGTGAATCTCAATTGGGAAGATTATGTGGAGTTTGATGATCGTTATCTGCGCCCAGCTGAAGTAGATTTGTTAATTGGTGATCCTACCAAGGCACAACAAAAGTTAGGTTGGAAACCTTCTGTAACTTTCCCAGAACTTGTATCCTTGATGATGGAAGCTGACTTGCAAGCTTTGGGTTACACTTCTCCTAATGGAAATGGTTCACAACAACCCAAAGATATTGCTACTACTCGTCAGGAACTAGGCGCTCTCCACTTTTGATTTATACCCCTAAGGATAAAAATATGACTGCCTTAGAACTAAAAAATAAACGGATTCTTGTGACGGGTGGGGCTGGTTTTCTAGGTCGTCAAGTGATAGATCAGCTTTGCAAAGCTGGGGCTGATCGTGAGAAAATTACAGTAACGCGATCGCATGATTGTGATTTGCGGGTCTGGGAAAATTGCCAGCGTGCAGTTGACCAACAAGATATTGTCATTCACCTAGCTGCTCATGTTGGTGGTATTGGTCTCAACCGCGAAAAACCCGCAGAGTTATTTTACGATAACTTGATGATGGGAACCCAGCTAATTCATGCTGCCTATCAAGTAGGTTTAGAAAAATTTGTCTGCGTTGGTACTATCTGCGCTTATCCCAAATTCACACCAGTCCCATTTAAAGAAGAAGACCTCTGGAATGGCTATCCAGAAGAAACTAACGCTCCCTATGGAGTTGCAAAAAAAGCCCTTTTAGTTCAACTACAATCTTACCGTCAGCAGTACGGCTTTAATGGTATTTACTTGCTACCAGTGAACTTATATGGGCCTGAAGATAATTTTGACCCTAGAAGTTCCCACGTTATTCCAGCGTTAATTCGTAAAGTTCACGAAGCCCAAGTTAAGGGAGAAAAGCAACTTCCTGTTTGGGGTGATGGTTCTCCTACCCGTGAGTTTTTGTATTCAGAAGATGCTGCACGGGGGATAATCATGGGTACTCAATTATACAATGATTCTGACCCAATTAATTTAGGAACAGGTTATGAAATCTCTATCAAAGATTTAATTAATCTGATTTGTGAATTAATGGAATATGAAGGGGAAATTATCTGGGAAACTGACCAACCCAATGGTCAACCACGGCGCTGTTTAGATACCGAAAAAGCAAAACAAGCCTTTGGATTTACTGCTCAAGTTAGCTTCCAACAAGGGCTAAAGAATACCATTTACTGGTATCGTCAACACGCTGCATAGTTAAAATGTAGGGGTTTAGCAATGCTAAACCCTGAATTCCAAAAATTCAAAATTGAACATTGCAAAAAATTGATTTACAGGTAAATAAGACAAAACTCCGGCGTAATCTGCTAAAAACACGTCAATCTCTGACTGTTGGTGAGTGGAGAGAAAAGAGCGATCGCATTTGTTCACAAATCCAAACCTCGATTCTGTTTACCCAAGCAACCACTATCCTGGCCTATTTCAGCTTTCGTCAAGAACCTGACCTCAGTCCACTTTTTACAGACTCTCAACGTCGTTGGGGATTTCCTCGCTGTGTGGGTCAGTCCCTATCTTGGCACTTATGGGAACCTGATGATCCACTTCAAATTGGCAATTATGGCATTAATGAACCCCATCGAGAAGCACCTATCATCAATCCTGATGAAGTAGATTTAATCCTCGTTCCTAGCGTAGCTTGCGATCAACAAAAATACCGTTTAGGTTATGGTGGTGGTTATTATGACCGTTTGTTGAGTTCTCCAGCTTGGGCTAAAACACCTACCTTGGGCGTGGTTTTTGATTTTGCCTATTTATCTCAACTACCTGTTGCAACTTGGGATAAACCGTTACAATCTGTGGTAACTGAAGTAAAACTACATCACATTTAAAAATCGGAGCGGCGGGATTCGAACCCACGACCTCCACTACCCCAAAGTGGCGCGCTACCAAGCTGCGCTACGCCCCGTTTACTTAACTTGAAACTTTAGATTTTTGGATTAGGGATTATTCCAAACTTGTGCATCTAAAATTAATTAAGTCACTCTTACGAGAGTAACATGAGTTTAAGGAAAATGGCAAGCCCCTTTCAAAAAATTTTTAGCATTACCGTAGCTTGCAATAAACCTGGTACAGCCTCAGCTTCCCATTTACCTTCTACACCCCTGCCTGTATTGAGAATAAAGCGTAAATTATAGGAGTTGGGATAGCCTTCTACCTCCATCCACAATAAATTGCTTTCAGCTTCACAGGCAATTTTTTCTTCATCCATTAATTCTGCGGCTAAATGCTTCATTGTGTCCCCAAGCTGGTTTAAGAGCCGACAAAAATCATTTAATTCAATTTCGGTTAATTCTATCGCCCAGTCATCTGTACCAACTAAGCCTTTAAATTCTGCTGCGTCGGGATTCCAGCCTATACGCCAACCGTTGCCACTTTTTAGGACTTTGTGCATGGTTAATTTTTTAAACGCAGAGGAACGCAAAGTAAAACGCTTCAGGGGCGCTGAGAGATATTAAGATTGAGGATTAAAGATATTGACTAGGACTTGGACTAGGTGATTGCGTTGGTTGCGGGTAAGTTTGGTTATGGCGGTGCGATCGCTCTCTAGTGGATTTTGCTTTAAGGAATCATTACCTGGATAGGATGCTTCATAAATAGTTTCGTTTGCATTTAAGTAATCTGCCAAAGTTAATTTCCAATCTAAGCGATATATGGGCGATCGTCCTTTCACATAAATGTGGTAACGAATCATCCGACTAGCTAAGGTGTTTTTTTCGGCAACCTTGCCAGTGTCTTTGCTTATATATTGGTTTTCTTTTGGCAGGTCGGGTAATTGCTGGTACACAACCTGCCAAACATCGCTAGGACTGATTCTCTGAGCTACAGCAGGAGAGATGCTAGGAAAATTTGAGCTTCCTAAACCCAAGGTAATTACACTCACTGTAATCAAGATAATTATCAGTCCTGAGTTGAACTGCAAAAATAAAAATTTTTTCTTATTCATTCTCCAAACCTTTAAGGGCATGGTTTCCCCGCCCTAGATTGTATTGCGTCCCACAGAAAACCTATGAGTAGTTAAACAAAAAGGGAATCGGGGAGCAGAAACCAGGAAAAAATTTTTCCCAATATCCAATCCCCAATAACGTGCAAATTATAATTCGCCGATAATCTCTGGTTGAGTCATTTCATCAGACATCTCAATAATTGCTCTGAGTACGGGTTTCATCATCACATCTTCGTTATTTTCAAAGTCTTCATAACGCCGACGCTTGGCACGATTTGCCACTTGAACTGTAATCCGATAGCGATTTGAGGCGGCGCTAATGAGATCCTCAGCACGGTGCATAATCTGAGACTGGGTTGTCTCGAACTTGGAACGCTTCAGCATAGTTAGTGTTTGTTGGGATTCTTCCTCAGTTTAGCAGTACTTATGGAAGCTGAGAGATTTGAATCACATATATTAGAAGGATACAGGATTTTTTTCAGAAGCACTTATGTCTAAATGCAATGTAGTTACTGGACAGAAATCTCTTTCGCTCATACTCAGCTTAAGTCTCAGCACCTTTTCTATTTTACCCCCCCTTCCCTCACGGGCTGAAAGTATACCCCAGCCTTCTGATGCACCACTGGAACTGAATGTACTCACCAAGCCTACAGCTTCTGTGATTACAGCTAACACTATCAACCCTAAAAACTTAACCATTCCTAGTTTATGGTGGGCAAAGGAAAATTCCGAAAATAAACTTTTAGATAACTGGATAGCATACCCAGCTTCTGAACAAGAAACAGCCCGTGTAGACTTGATTGTGAATCAGCAAGTTTGGAGCTTACTAGACTATTTAGAGCGCTACAAATTCGTTAACGGATTGGGTAGCATGGCTAGAAATTTTGGTTATAACATCCGAGTTTTTAATTATCAACAAGAAATGTTAGCAACTTATACTTGTAATTTGAGTAAAAGCCCAGCTTTATGTAATATCAAAATGAGTATTCAGAGTAAATTAGGGTTACGTCAAAATCTCCAGTTAACTGAAGAATAAAATTCAGTATTGAAAATTAGCCTGAATTTTTCATTTTGATAAATAAAGACTCATATTGCTTTGTTGCTGCTGGTGACAAGGGTAGTAAAAATTCGCTTTTGTCAAAAACTTCCTGGTTTGTTAATAACAGGTTTTCTAATTGTTTCTGGATATCAGTAGCAACAATATTTTTCGCCATTGGTGAATTAGTTTTAGTCAGGATGGCAATTTTTTTAGCTATATTTGGTTGCCAACAAAAATCAATCCATTGGGATGCTAAAGCTCTTTTGTCAACCCCTGCGGGACTTACCCATAAGTCTGCCCAAATTGCAGTTCCTGATTGGGGAATTACTGCGGTTAGTTTTGGATAACGACTTAGCAAAGGCATAACATCATTTGACCAACCTACTGCTAACCAGGTATCTCCGGTGATGAGCGGTTCTAGATAGGTAGTGGAGTCATAGAATTTTACTTGTTGATTTAATGCCTGTAATTCTGCCTCTAAAGAGGGAATTTGGTCAAGATTTTCTGTATTATATGATTTTCCCAGTTTCTTTAAAACCAGACCAATTACTTCCCTGGGGTGATTGAGGAGCGAAATGTGCGATCGCAATTCACTACGCCATAAATCACTCCAATCTTTTGGTTGCCAATCTAATTTTTGGAACTTTTCCCGATTATAAATAATTACTGTATTACCCCAGCGATAAGGCGCACCCCAAACCTGTCCTTGAGGGTTAATATTACCTTGTTCGTCTCGCGTTACTAGTTGCTGCCACTTTTGCTCTAAAACAGGCCATTGTTTAATTTGTTCTGTTTCTAATGGTTGAATTAGTTTCTGTTCAATTGCCGTTTTTAGCCAATAGTCTCCTAATGTCACCAAGTCTGATTTCGATGTTGTTTGACTTTGGTTGAACGGGATATAACG